>JASUSC010000023.1 GCA_030446285.1 Eubacteriales bacterium
TTTGCACACTTAATAACATTCACCATCACCTAATTCAAATTGTTCATTTTTGCTCTGATATCTTCACCTGTTGTTTACCTCCCCCACCGTTTCCGGAAAACGGGCATCGCCGTTCACCACTACCTCCGCTTCCTCTTTCAGAGCAGCCATAGTCACCTCTCGCCGGTTGTAGCGATGACCGGTATTTATTTCCATAGCCATTCCGCGGGGGATATAGGCACGGACCAGCTCCTCGAGGTCTACCGGCATTTCGAGATCGGGATGATTTACAATATCCAGGGGATAGGGGTTAATAGCCTCAATTAGGGCTTTGGTATTGACGTTCCGGGCTTTTTCCCGTTGCCATCGGCTCCGTGCCTTAAGCGGGTTGGGAACAATAAAGTCCGTGAAACCCTGCGCTTTCACCGGCAATACAAGGTTTTTGCCTTTCTACCCCAACGCCGATGTCGCGAGGCCTGGGGTCAGTTATCCTCCCTTCTCGCAGTCCCTTCTCCCCAGCAGCCTGGACATTTTCCAACACCGTGCCTCTGCCGTCGCTGTATACCGGGTGGGTATGGTAATCTCCCCAGATTTCCCCTGTTTAATCCCCCTGTCTATACCAACCGTACCTCCAGTTCCTGGAAAACCAATGCCCCGGCCCCAATGCAGCCAGCGTCGTTGCCCAGATGGGCAGGAACAATTCGCACCACCTCAGCCGCAGCTTCCAGAGAGTGGGCTAAAGCCTTTTCCCGGATTGGGTTAATGAGAATATCCCCGGCCCGGGCTACCCCGCCGCCGATGACCACCATGTCCGGATTGAGCACGTTGATGAGATTGGCAATGGCCAGTCCCAGGTAATGGGAAACCCGCTCGATAATTTCCCTGGCCACCAGGTCCCCTCGTTCCGCGGCGATAAATACATCCTTGGCGTCCAGCTCCTTCTGCGCAGCCAGGGACGTTTTTCTCCCCGCAGCGATGGCTTCCCGCGCCTGGCGGAGAATAGCCGGAGCCGCCGTCAAAGTCTCCAGGCACCCCCGACGGCCGCAGTTACAAAGAGGTCCGTTTTCGTCCATTATCATGTGCCCTACCTCGGCTGCACTCCCTCCGGACCCCCGGTAGATCCGACCGTCCACCAGGATTCCGCCGCCAATGCCAGTACCTATGGTGATGGCGAGAACGTTGCGCGCTTCCCGAGCTGCTCCCGCCCATTTTTCCCCTAAAGCTGCCACATTCCCGTCGTTTTCTAAGAAGACAGGGACCCCAAGCCGCCGCACCAGTTCCTCGCGCAGGGGAAAGTCCCGCCAGTGGAGATTGGGGGCAAATTTAACTTTCCCGGCCCGGTAATCAAGCTGTCCGGGTACGCCCACGCCAACTCCGAGAATCTGGCTTTTGTCAAGATTACCCCACTGGATGAGGTCTTCCACCACTCCGGCCATCCGGTCCACAACTTTTTCTGCCCCTTGCTCGGCCAAGGTGGAAATCCGAATCTTCTCCCGCGTATGGCCATCCATGTCCAGCAGGGCCCCTTTTATATTGGTCCCACCCAGATCCAGGCCGATGACAAACTTTTCTTTGGTCACTTCCGTTCCCCTTCCTTTTTAATTTCACCCGGGCATAAACCCATCATTCTATTTCGTTCTCCCCCGACGTCGCCGCCTTTCTTCCAGATAGGCGAGAACCCTTTCTACCGTGATATTCAGTATCTGCCCCGGCTTAATTCCCGCCTCTTCCGCCACCGCCAGAGCATGCGCAAAACTGCCCACCTGCTCGGCAAAATGGGCATCGCTGCCGATTACCACCGGTGC
This sequence comes from Eubacteriales bacterium, assembly GCA_030446285.1. Lineage (GTDB taxonomy): Bacteria > Bacillota > JASUSC01 > JASUSC01 > JASUSC01 > JASUSC01. Next base: position 1,785 of record JASUSC010000023.1, read on the forward strand.
TCCGTAACGGGCAATAAGCTTAGCTATCTCCCGGCAGTTATCTTCACTTCCCGCCCGGCTGCCGCAAAAAGAGCTGTTGTTTATCTCCAGCGGCACCCCCGTCTCGCGGGACATTTTCACGATTTTTTCTGGATCCACCGGAAAGCGGGGGTTGCCGGGATGAACAATAATGTCTACATAAGGGTTCTGCATAGCCGCCAGCATGGCAGCCGTGTTCTCTTCCACCGTCCCCGCCGGCGAACAGACCTCGTGAAAACCTGCCAGGACGATTTCCATCTTATCCAGATAATGAGGAGGCATGTCCAGGCCTCCCTGGCGGTCAATAATGTTGGCTTCTACTCCTTTCAATACCCTTACTCCTTCAATCACAGCAGGAATAGCCCGCAGATTGCCAAAATGGTATAAATGCGGCCCGCCGGGCATGGCCGGACCGTGATCAGTTAACCCTATCAGCAATAACCCTTTTGCGGCCGCAGCCCGGGCGAGTTCCAGCACCGTGCTGTAACCGTGACCGCTGGCCACTGAGTGGGTGTGGAGATCGGCTTGTAACTTAAGCGGCAAAAAAATCACCTCTTGAGTTTAGCTTAACACGGGAGCAAAAAGGGGTCAAGGAAGGCAAATATTTCCGCTGCGGCAGGAATTCAGATAGGAAAAGAGAACTAAAATAAAAAGGGTCGCCAAATCAGCCAAAAAGGAGGTAGATAATAGTGATCCCCAACCGCCACTTTCGCGTATTGCCCGATGGACGGCTGGAATTCAACGAAGGCATAATTCACCCCGAACCCGATGTCCGCCGCCTCAAAGATGCAGGCAACGTCCTGTATAAAGAAGTTCCTTTAGACGACCGGCCCCTTTATTATATGTACCGGGACGTCCATTTTGCCAAAGACGCCGACATGATAAAAAAATCCGGTATTCGCTATGACATTACCGTAATTCTTCCCGGCACCATCGAAGGGGAATTTATTAAGACAGTAGGCCATTTTCACCCTCTAAAACCAGGCAGCAATGACACATATCCCGAGTACTATGAAGTTCTTTCCGGTCGCGCCCTCTACCTATTGCAGAAAAAGGATGCTAACGGCGACGTGGCTGAATTCATCGCCGTCGAAGCCCAAGCCGGCGACAAAGTTTTCATCCCGCCCAACTACGGCCATATCACCGTTAACCCTGGCACCGAACCCCTGGTCATGGCCAACCTGATCGAAGCCACTTTTAAATCCGACTACGGTCCCTTTGCCGAAAAACGGGGAGCGGCTTACTACGTCCTCCAGGACAACGGCAGTTACAAATTCGTCCGCAATCAGAATTACCGTAATCAAGTGCCGGTAACCCTGCGCAAAGCAACGGAACTTTCCCATCCCACCCCTGCTGTAGAAGGTCGCACCCTCTACGAGGCCCTGATCGAAGTGCCGGAAGAACTGGAGTTTTTGAAGTAGAAAAACGCATAAGCCTTTTAAAGGCTGCCGAACGAAAACGGCAGCCTTATTTTTCCTTCAAAAATTTTTTTACTCCAATTTTCAGCTAAAACGGGGCTCCGCTTACTGGATATTTGACCTAACAAAAGCAAAATTAGGAACCGGAGATTTTTCTACGGTACAGCCCGACCAGTTCCTGCATCGGTTCAATAACTCTCCTTGCCACTACCAAGGCGCACAAAGAAGTAAAAACAACAAAAAAGATCATCCAGGGGTACGCATAGCGGTAAGTTGGAAGAAAAAGGAGTTGCAAGAATACACCTGCAAAAAACAGAACTGCATAAATCTGGCTGGAAAAGTTCCTGAACAAAGCAATACCCCAACCGATAAAGCCACCTAAAATATACAAGTAATGGAGCTTAAACAGGGGCTGGAGATAAGTTTGTTCCACTGATACACCCATCCAAATTTGACCAAAGGTGTAAACAAAATGACCGACCGTATACCAAAGAAAATATCTCTCAAAATCATGAACAAAGCCCCACAAAATACGAGCTTTAGCAAGTTCTCCTTGGTCAATACCCTGAGGAAAAATGTAGTACGTAAAATCAACCTGCCAGGGGAAACTACCTGCCAACAGGGGATTACCCCCTCCCTCAGCAAGGAAAATCCAGCGATGCAGCACCACTAAATTTCGTATCCACCATGGGCTCATCACGGCACAAAAGCCAACTATAGCAGAGAGGAATAAAAACATCGATCTTTTGCTGCGCATACGCAAAAAGAGGAAAAAGTAAGGGATAACGAGAAGGGGAGCCACATGCGGACGCACCAAGACAGCCATTCCCATTAGTGCGCCCGCAACAATATGTGCCACCGAATCCTGCCGAGAAAGAACTCTCAACTGAATCCAAAGGTAAAGCGAAAAAAGAAAATTAAAGAGAACTTCCGTCAGCAGAACACTGGGGGCCCAGATAAAAGAAGGGTAAAGGGCCGCCCCCAGGGCTGATATTGCCCCCACCGTCCGTGAATCAGTAACCCTTCTCCCAATACCGCCAACGAGTACAACGGTACCTGTGCCTAACAAAACCTGCACCCAGCGCACCACCTCTGGACTAACCCCAGCAAGGAAGTAAATAACTGCCAGAAAAAGGGGATAGCCAGGGGTTACGTAAGCGTTGGAACGGGTAGAACGGTAGCCGTACACCCCTTTTTGCAGAAGCTGAATAGCCATGTTATGATAGCCAAGGGCATCGCCAGCAAGGGGTTCAGGCTGGTAGTGAAGTAAGTAGTTCGCTGCCAGAAAAAAATAGAGCCCCGCTGCAAAAACGAGAATTAATATGTACGCACGGTCTTTCTTTTTTTCATCCCACCAAAACGGCTGCACCCTACTAAACCCTCCCGGGCCATAATTTAAACAGCTAATATTCCGTCCTACTCTACCGTCCTACAAAACAGCAGCCTTACCGCGCCCCTCTGGTTTTCTGCAGGACTTCCTTATAAACCTCTAAGTACCGCTGTACACCCTTGTCGAGGGAAAAATGTTCTTCCACCCTTTTCCTTCCTCCCCGAGCAATCTTCTCCCGCAGGTCGGCATCTTCTATCAGGGCAGAAACAGCCGCTGCTAAGGCTGCCGGGTTCTTCTCCTCTACCAAAAGGCCGGATTCCCCGTCCTCAATCAACTCTTTCAACCCACCGATTGCGCTGGCCACCACCGGCCGTTCCAGGGCCATTCCCTCAATAGCGGCAATTGAAGTAGCCTCTTCAATCCCTTTAGCATGAACGGAAGGAATTAGAACGATGTCGGCAGCAGCATAGTATTCTCTTATCTTTTCGTGCGGTACCGCTCCCAGCAGAAACACCCGGTCTTGCAATCCTTTTTCTCGAATATACTGTTCCAGCCGCGGTCTTTCTTCTCCGTCGCCGGCGTAGTAAAGTCGCAATTGCGGGTACTTTTCGCGCAAAATAGCCATAGCCATGGCCGGGTAAATTACCCCGTTTTTCTCCGTCAGCCGCCGGGGACAGAAAAGAACTATTGCCTCTTTTTCAATTCCCAGTTCCCGCCTGCTTTTTTCTCTATCAATGAGTTCCGGTTTAAAGCGGTCCAGGTCAACGAAATTCCTGATTATCACCGAATCACGGTCAAAGTTTTCCTTGAGGTAGCGGTTGATTCTGGTATCCACCGCCACCAGCGCATCCGCCGACCGGTAAGCCCTTCCTTCCAGGGCCAGAAGCTCTTTTTCCGCCGGCGAACCTGCCTCCACCGACCCGATACTAATATACTCATACGTCGCATAACCATGGACAGTAAGAATCACCGGTAAACCCAGGCCCGCCACCGCCAACATGGCTGCCGGGTCCTCGGCGTTAATAAGATCATAAGAACCTTTTTTCAACTCCGCCGCAACCAGTCGGCGCAAATAGCCGATCCGCGCACGGTTGGTGTAAACGATTCCCCGTCCTTTTGCCATTTTGTTTAGCAGGTAGGAAATTCCGCGGATGCGCAATTGCTGCAATTGGCTGAGGTTGCTGAAAGATATGACCTTTGCCTCATGTCCCAGCCGGGGAAGATAATCGACCATCATACTGATATGGGTGGAAAGGCCGCCGGCATGGGGATAGGTAAAGGTCGTCACAAAAAGTACTCTCATTTTTTATCAACACCTTCAAGCTTCTATTTCTCTCCGTCCAGGCAGAGCCAATAGCAACCAGTAATAAAAGGTAACTGCTTGAACTTCCCATATGTTATAAAAAAGCCCTAAAAACACCACCGCCAGAGTAAGGGCAACTTTTATCCCACGGTCATAATTGTCCTTCAACACACGATATAACCAGTGTAAGTAAGCCCCCATACCAAGCAAACCCGTTTCTACCAACACTTTGATGTACTCATTGTCAGCGTAAAATTTCTTGGGAAGCCCATACTTCGAGGACAACGGTGAACCCAGCATAAAAGCAGCAGCATCTCCATAAGTACCAAACCCTGCGCCTATCAGGGGGTAATCCTTTACTACCTTCAATCCTGTGAGAAAGTAAAAAATTCTTCCTCCTCTAATACTCTCCTCTACTTCCTTTCTGGTAAGCATACGCTGGAAGCGGTGAAAGAGGCTGCTTTCAGTACCTCCATAAGTTCTTACCAGAAGCATAAAAAGTTTAGCTACGCCTAATACAATCAAATAGACTACTAAACCACCTCCAACAATTTTCCCCCAAAAAACAATATCCTTCCTATCCCGGAAAAGAAAATAAGTAACACCCACAAAAACGACCAGAGCTAAGAAAGCGCTGCGCGACATGCTCAACCAAATGCCACACCCAGCTAAAGCTGCTACTCCAAAGTACCACTTTTTCCGCTCTCTAAGCCATCCCTGCTTGTAAACGTAGTAAAACAGCACAAGCACCATCAGCAAGTAGGCAGCAAAGGTATTGGGATTGTTTAAAAGACTGTAGACGCGAGGAAAATTGGAGTTTGAAATTAATCTCTCCATCCACTGTTCCGGAAACAAAAGCCTTTTAGCAGTAATTTTTTCAACTATACCACAAAAAACCACAAGAGAAGATACTGCTATAGAAGTGCGAAATACTGTCAGCACGGTTTCCTTTTTTATTTCCTGCTGGCGGAGGATAAAGTAAAGCAAGTAATATAGCACTATACTGCGCAATTCTATTACATAGGCAAGGAAAGGCCGCTGGTTTAAAAAATGACTTGCCAGAGCAATAAGCAGGAAGAAAAAGTAGGCAAAATCAATCCTGTTAAATTTCAACCTGCCTTTCTTCTCCCAGAGTAAGCGCAAAAAAAGCAGGGCCACCAGTACGTCGGGTACCGCTTTAACCCATCCCCCTGAATAAAGGTCCAGAACCTCGCGATAGGGGATGAAAATGGCTAAAAAAACCAATATCTCCTTAAGCCGGTTTCTGAGTGCTATGTACGATAGAGTTAACAAAGCTAAAAATCCAAACCCTTTTTTTACAATCGGTATACCCGTTACCGCACTAACAATCAGCAACAAAACAGAAACTATAACAAGCATAGCATCCTGTCCTGTATGTCCTGTAATTTTTTTTAGTTTCGCATACACCGGCGTCCGTTCCTCCTTTTTTAGCTCCTATTATCATGTCCACCGGCAAATAACTTTTTCCCATTCTCGGGCCCATATTGAAGCCCTGAAACGCTCAAGCTTGCTTCTGCAAGCTTGAGCATAAATGTCCGGCCATCCTTGCTCACCAGTCAGCTTTACAACCGCCTCAGCAATGGCAGCAGCATCCCCAGGTGGTACCAGGATTCCTACCGACTCGTCGACAATTTCCGGAATTCCCCCTACTGCACTCGCTACCACCGCATGGCCAAAAGCCAAGGCTTCAACAATTGTAATCCCGAAAGACTCCATCAGAGAAGGTTGTAAATAGACATCGATGGCAGCATAAAACGGCCGCACATCTTCTAAAAAACCGCAAAACCGTACCCGGTCTTTCACCCCTTCCTCCTGGGCGAGACGCTTCAGTTCCGGCAACAGTTCCCCTTCCCCCGCCAGCCAGAGTTCCACCGGCAGATGCTGCAGGAATTTGAGCGCCTGAATGGCATAATTAAGCCCTTTCACCGGGTGAAAGCGGGCCACTGTCCCTAAAACAAGGGTATTCTCGCCAGTGCCAAACCGGGACCTCATTTCCCGGCGCATGTTTATCGCCTGCTTTGGATCAATTTCAAACCAGCTGTCATCCAGGCCGTTGTACACAACAGCAATTTTTTCTGGCTTTACTCCTTTGCTCTGTAAATAATTGGCCAAAGCCCGGGAGACGGTAATAAACCCGTCCGCCCGGGAATAGATGAGAGGAGCAGTCGTCTGATACAGTAGCTTTTTCCAGCCTCTGTAGTCGTGCTCAAGAACACTGTGCAGAGTTACCACCACTGGTCTGCCCGTGAGTTTCTTCAAGGCCAAAGCCCAAAGGGCAGCCTTTAGGCCATGAGGATTAAGCACAGCTACTCCTTCCTGCTCCACAATTTGGGCGGCTTCCCTCAACCCCCGCAGAGAAAAAGGCACTAAAAAAACCGGCGCCCCTTTTTCCCGCAAAGAGCAGGGAAGAGGGTCATCCCGGAATGCCAAGAGAAGAGGAAAAACAACATTACCCGCATACTGAAAAAGCTGCTTGATATGGTATTCGGCACCGCCAAAAGTGCCGCCTCCGTATATTACCAGTGCCTTTAGCACCGGCCATCACCGCCGGTAGAATTTTTTCCCCCAATCCTCATTTTCCCGCCTTCAGTCTTAATGCCAATAATATTATACCCCGATTAACCTGACGGGTAAAGGCATCTTCTCCTCAAGCTTCAGTTTATTCTTCTCTACCTTCCTCTTTAGCCTTCTCCTTCTGACGCTGCTTCTTCAAAAGCCCGTAAGCAATACTGTCCACCAGCGCCTGCCAGCTGGCCTCAATGATGTTGGTAGATACCCCTACCGTACCCCAGGTATCATGATGGTCGGAAGTTTCGATAAGAACCCGCACCAAGGCTCCCGTGCCCCGGTCTCCATCGAGCACCCGGACCTTGTAATCGGAGAGGATCATGGAGCGGATCTCCGGATAGAAATTCTCCAGGGCCTTGCGCAGGGCGTTGTCCAGGGCGTTGACCGGTCCGTTCCCTTCTGCCGCCGTGTGGACAACCTGGTCGCCCACCCGCAATTTTATTACTGCTTCGGAGTGGACGCCGCTACCTTCCTTCATCTCCATAATGATCCGCAGCGCTTCCAGAGTAAAGGGCTCCCGGTAACCGTTAAAAGCCTTGCGCATAAGAAGTTCAAAGGAAGCTTCCGCTCCTTCAAACTGGTAGCCCTGGTTTTCCAGCTCTTTAATCTCTTCCAGAACTTTCCGGGTTTGCTCGTTAGTATGGCTAACGTCCACATCGAGACCGAGTTCTTCAATCTTGTAGAGGATGTTACTCAGGCCGGAAAGTTCGGAAACCAAAACGCGCCGGGTGTTACCAACAGCCGCCGGATTGATGTGTTCGTAAGTTTCCGGGTTTTTCAACAAAGCACTGACATGAACGCCTCCCTTGTGGGCAAAGGCACTGTTGCCCACAAAGGGTTGATGGGTGTTGGGAATGAGATTGGCCAGTTCGCTGACGTAACGGGAAAGTTCGGTAAGTTGGGCCAGTTTTTCTTCTGTAAGACATTTGTAGCCCATTTTTAACATGAGATTGGGAATCACCGAGCAGAGGTTGGCGTTGCCACAACGCTCACCATAGCCGTTGATGGTCCCCTGAACTTGCACCGCTCCTGCTCTTACCGCCATCAGGGAATTGGCTACTGCCAGATCTCCGTCGTTGTGAGCATGGATTCCCACCGGTAGGGAAAAGCGCCGGCACACCTCGGCCGTAGCCTCGTAAACCTCCCAGGGCAGGCTGCCGCCGTTGGTATCACAGAGACAGATGACATCAGCCCCAGCGGCCACCGCCGCTTCCAGAGTTTTAAGGGCGTAGTCGGGATTACGCTTGTATCCGTCAAAAAAGTGTTCGGCATCGTAAATTACTTCCAGTCCCTTTTCTTTCAAATACGCCACTGTATCGCTGATCATAGCCAGATTTTCTTCCAGGGTGGTACGCAGGGCATGGGTAACGTGGAAATCCCACGACTTACCAAAGATAGTAGCCGTTTTTACCCCGCTTTTCAGGATAGCCTGAAGGTTCGCGTCTTCCTGAACTCTGATTCCAGGACGGCGGGTGCTGCCAAAAGCAGCAATACGGGCGTTCTTCAGTTCATAATCCCTGATGCAGCGGAAAAACTCCATGTCTTTGGGGTTGGATCCCGGCCAACCCCCTTCAATGTAGTGAAAACCCATTTTATCCAGTCGCAGGGCAATTTTAACTTTGTCCTCCACCGAAAGGCTAATCCCTTCTCCCTGCGTACCATCCCGCAAAGTGGTGTCGTAAATTTTTATCTCTTTCCCTGCTGCCATTTTTTTCACCCCAAATAAAGTTGCCAGCCCTTACAGAGCCAGCAGTTCTTCCACTACCCGCTCACCCATCTCCTCGGTGTTAACGAGTCGGCAACCCGGCTGCATAATGTCCGGCGTGCGGTAACCCTTCTCCAGCACCCGCACTACCGCCTTTTCAATGGCTGCCGCTGCCTCTTCATGGTTAAAGGAATAACGCAGCATAAGAGCCGCCGAAAGAATGGTAGCCAGGGGATTGGCTTTTTTCTGCCCGGCAATATCCGGAGCAGAGCCGTGGGCCGGCTCATACAGAGCCACCTTCCCACCAATGCTGGCCGACGCCAGCATCCCGATGGAACCTGTGAGCATAGATGCCTGATCGGTGAGAATGTCGCCGAACATGTTTTCCGTTACAATCACGTCAAACTGCCGCGGCCAGCGCACTAACTGCATGGCTGCGTTATCCACATACATGTGGATTAGCTCGACATCGGGGTACTCCTCTTGCAGGCGGGTCATGGTTTCCCGCCATAGCCTGGAGCTTTCCAACACATTGGCTTTATCTACAGAATGAAGAACCTTCCTCCGCTTGCGGGCAGCCTCAAAGGCTAAGCGACCTATGCGTTCGATCTCTTGAGTCGTATAGGTAAGGGTATCGGTAGCTTTCTCGCCGCCGGGAATTTTCTCCCGCTTCTTTTCTCCGAAATAAAGACCGCCGGTAAGCTCGCGAATAACGAGGATATTTATCCCCTCGACAATCTCCTGCCTCAAGGGCGAAGCATCAATCAAGGCTTCGTAGAGAACGGCCGGCCGCAGGTTGGCGTATAGACCCAACTTCTTGCGCAGGGGCAAAAGGGCGCCGGCTTCCGGCCGCAGATGTACAGGAAGGTTGTCCCACTTTGGCCCGCCGATAGCCCCTAAAAGCACGGCGTCGCTCTCCCGGCAAAGGTTGAGAGTTTCCTCCGGCAAGGGGTGACCGGTGGCGTCAATGGCCGCTCCTCCCACCAGAGCTTCTCGAAACTCAAAGGCCAGGCCAAACTTCTCCCCGCATGCCTGGAGGACTTTCACCGCTTCAGGCACAATTTCCTGCCCAATCCCATCTCCCGGAAGTACGGCTATCTTATACACTCTTTCCCCACCTTCTTCCGCACATAGTTAATAAGGCCGCCGGCTGCCAACAGCTCCTGCATAAAAGGAGGTATCGCCGTCGCCTGGTACTCCTCGTTGCGGGTAAGATTGCGGATAACCCCGCTGTTCAAATCTATCTCGATTTCGTCCCCTTCCTCTATCCTCTCTGCTGCCTCCGGCGACTCAAAAATGGGTAAACCAATGTTAAAGGCATTGCGGTAAAAAATACGGGCAAAAGAAGCAGCCACCACCGCCGCCACTCCGGCCGCTTTTATAGCTATGGGCGCATGTTCCCGGGAACTGCCGCACCCGAAGTTCTTGCCGGCAACGATTATGTCTCCCGGTCTAACCTTTGCCGGAAAAGTCGGGTCAGCGTCCTCCATACAGTGCTTGGCCAGTTCGGCCGGATCGGAAGTGTTGAGATACCGGGCCGGTATAATGGCGTCGGTATCTACGTCAGCCCCGAACTTCCACACCCTGCCGCGAATGGTCATTTACTCCACCTCCTCGGGGCTGGCTATACGGCCTAAAATTGCCGAAGCCGCCGCTACTGCTGGATTGCTCAGATAAACTTCGCTTTCCGGATGCCCCATCCGCCCAACAAAGTTGCGGTTGGTAGTAGCAATGGCTTTTTCTCCTTTGGCCAAAATACCCATATGCCCGCCTAAGCAGGGCCCGCAGGTGGGCGTGCTTACCGCAGCGCCTGCTTCAATGAACACCTCAATGAGGCCCTCTTTTAACGCCTGCAGGTAAATCTCCTGGGTTCCAGGAATGATGATGAGACGCACGTTGGGATTTACCTTTTTCCCCCGCAGGACCTGGGCCGCCACCCGCAGGTCCTCTATCCGGCCGTTGGTGCAGGAGCCGATTACCGCCTGGTCAATGTAAACAGTTCCTACCTCGCTGATAGGCCGGGTGTTCTCGGGCAGGTGGGGGAAAGCTACCTGCGGCTCAATTTCGCTGATATCGAATTCGTAAACTTCGCTGTAGTTGGCATCTTCATCGCTGTAGTAGAACTTGTAAGGCCGCCGGGCCCGTCCTTCCACGTAAGCCCTGGTCTTTTCATCCGGGGCAAAAATACCGTTTTTAGCCCCGGCTTCAATAGCCATATTGGCCATGGTAAAGCGGCCGTCCATGGAGAGGTCGGAAATAGCCTCGCCGCAAAACTCCATCGCTTTGTACAGGGCGCCGTCCACCCCGATTTTACCGATGATGTAAAGGATAATATCTTTGCCGCTTACCCACTTGTTCCACTTTTTCCCTTTGATAATAAACTTGATACTCTCCGGAACCTTGAGCCATACCTCTCCCGTGGCCATGGCCGCCGCCAGATCGGTACTCCCCACCCCGGTGGCAAAAGCCCCCAAAGCGCCGTAGGTGCAAGTATGGGAATCGGCCCCAATGACCACATCCCCAGGAAGCACCAGGCCCTCCTGGGGCAGCAAGCAGTGCTCAATTCCCATCCGCCCTACCTCAAAGTAGTTGGTAATGCCGTAACGGCGGGCAAACTCCCGCACAATCTTTACCTGTTCGGCCGATTTGATATCTTTGTTGGGGGTAAAGTGATCAGGGACCAGAGCAATCCGGTCCCGATCAAAGACCTTCTCAACCCCGATTTTTTCAAACTCTTTTATCGCCACTGGAGCAGTGATGTCATTGGCCAGGGCTAAATCAATACGAACGTTAATCAGTTCTCCTGGATGTACCTCATCTCGCCCAGCATGGGCTGCCAGAATTTTTTCGGTAATAGTCATCCCCATCGCGTTCATCCCATCCTCGCTTCTCTCATCTTGCTTTAAACCTCCGCTTTCAGGCGATCTCCCGGATCTCCACCTTGATCGGAATATATCATCCGGTTGATGGCGTTAATATAAGCCTTGGCACTGGCTTCCAGGATATCGGGACTTACCCCCCGGCCGGTGTAAACCCTGCCAGTGCTGTCAGAGCGAACCCTCACTGTTACTTCCCCTAAAGCATCCTTCCCCGCCGTCAGAGCATCAATAGCGTAGGAAACGAGGGTGCATGGAACCCCGGTGATTTTATCAATAGCCTTGTAGATGGCGTCAACCGGACCATCGCCGCAGGCCGCTTCGTCCAACTCTTCCCCGTTCTTCTTAAGACCAACTGTGGCCGTAGGTACAATAGTTGTTCCGCTGGAAATATGCAGGTAGGCCAGTTGGTAAGTTTCGGGGATGCGCAGGATTTCCTCCTCGATGATGGCCTGGAGATCTTCGTCGGTAATCTCCTTTTTTCGGTCGGCCACTATCTTAAAGCGCTGGAAAACCCGATTTAGCTCTTCCTCATTCAGTTCATAGCCGAGGGAGCGCAGGCGCTCCCGGACAGCATGGCGGCCGGAATGTTTCCCTAAGACAATAGTAGTGCTGAGAGAACGACCGATAAGCTGGGGATTCATGATTTCGTAGGTACTCCGTTCTTTCAATACCCCGTCCTGATGAATCCCGGACTCATGAGCAAAAGCGTTCTGCCCTACGATCGCTTTATTGGGCTGGACTTTCATCCCGGTGAGTTTGCTCACTAACTTGCTGGTCCGGTAAATCTCCTCTGTCCGGATTCTGGTCTTTTTGCCAAAAAGGGCCTGGCGGGTATAAAGGGCCATAACCACTTCTTCCAAGGCGGCATTACCGGCCCTCTCCCCGATACCGTTGATAGTGCATTCCACCTGCCGGGCTCCGGCCAGAATCGCCGCCAGAGAATTGGCCACGGCCAAACCAAGATCGTTATGGCAGTGGACGCTCACTACTGCCCGGTCAATGTTAGGCACTTTGCGGAAAATGTCACGAATGAAATCGTGAAACTCCTGAGGAGTAGCATAACCCACCGTATCGGGGATATTGACAGTGGTAGCCCCCGCGTTTATCACCGCTTCCAGAACCCGGCAGAGGAAATCGTGGTCGCTGCGGAACGCGTCCTCAGCCGAAAATTCGACATCGGAAGTATAACGGCGGGCATACTTCACCGCCGCCACCGCTGCTTCTAAGACCTCTTCCCTGCTCATGCGTAACTTGTGCTTGAGATGAATATCAGAAGTGGCAATGAAGGTGTGGATCCGCGGAGATTCGGCATCTTTAATCGCTTCCCAAGCCCGATCAATGTCATTCTGGTTGGCCCGGGCCAAAGCAGCCACCGTTACCCCCTTAACTTCTGCCGCTACAGCCCTCACGGCAGCAAAATCCCCGGGCGAAGCCACCGGAAACCCCGCTTCAATAATATCCACACCCAGCCGCGTGAGCTGCCGGGCTATTTCCACCTTCTCGTTAACGTTGAGACTTACCCCCGGCGATTGCTCGCCGTCCCGCAAAGTAGTGTCAAATATGTAAACTCTATCTTTATCCTCCATAACGGGACCTCCCAGTAAAGGCTACTCTTTTTTCTTCAGCCACGGCATCATTGCCCGCAGCTCACGCCCCACTTTCTCAATCAGATGTTCTTTTTCCCGTCGATCAATGGCGTTGAAAACAGGCCGGTTGGTCTGGTTTTCCAGGATCCACCGCTGGGCAAACTCTCCGGACTGAATCTCCGCCAGCACTTTTTTCATCTCTTTCCGGGTTTCTTCAGTGATAATCCGCTTTCCTACCATATAGTCGCCAAACTGAGCCGTATCGCTGATAGAATAGCGCATCCAGCTAAGGCCGCCTTCATAAATCAAATCGACGATGAGCTTCAGCTCGTGGAGACACTCAAAATAGGCTATTTCCGGCGCATAACCAGCTTCCACCAAAGTTTCAAATCCGGCCTTAATCAGCTCCGAAAGACCGCCGCAGAGAACAACTTGCTCGCCGAAAAGGTCCGTTTCCGTCTCTTCCCGGAAGGTGGTTTCAAAAACCCCGGCCCGGGTGCAACCAATTCCTTTAGCATAAGCTAATGCCAGCTTTTTCGCCTGACCGGTGTAATCCTGATGCACGGCAATCAAACCGGGAACACCGGCTCCCTCCAGGTACATTCTTCTCACCATGTGACCCGGGCCTTTCGGCGCCACCATGAAAACGTCGATATTGGGAGGGGGGACAATCTGCCCGTAGTGAATGTTGAAACCGTGAGAAAAGCTAATGGCTTTTCCTTCTTGCAGGTAGGGTTCAATCTCTTCTTTGTAAAGACGGGCCTGGGTCTCGTCAGGAGTGAGAATCTGAATGATGTCAGCCTGTTTTACCGCTTCAACTACTTCCATCACTTCCAGGCCGTCCTGGCGGGCCTTATCCCAGCGCTGGCTGTTGCGCCGCAAGCCCACCACCACTTGCACGCCGCTGTCACGCAGGTTCTGGGCCTGGGCATGCCCCTGGCTGCCGTATCCTATTACGGCCACCGTTTTCCCAGACAGTACCCCCAAGTCGGCATCGGCATCGTAATAAATCTTGACCATTTTTCACCGGCTCCTTTCTTTAGTTTAGTATTCATCTTTGTTGTTTTCTTTTCCCTCATCGCCGTTTTCTACAGTGGTAAATCTGCTTCCCCGCAGCATAGCTATTTTCCCGGTCCGCACCAGTTCCCGGATGCGGAAAGGCTTGAGGGACTCAATGATGGCATTAATTTTGCCTTCGTCTCCCGTAGCCTCAATGGTTAAAGTCTTCCGTCCAATGTCAACAATCCGGGCCCGGAAAATCTCTACAATCTGCATAATTTCACCCCGGACCGACGGATCAGCATTAACTTTAATCAACACCAGCTCCCGATCTACGTGTTCCTCGGCGGTTATATCGCTGACTTTGATTACATCGATAAGTTTATTGAGCTGCTTGCTTACCTGTTCGATAACTTTGTCGTCCCCTTCGACCACAATAGTCATCCGCGAAATAGTAGGATTTTCCGTCCGGCCCACAGCCAGGCTGTCGATGTTATACCCGCGGCGGCTGAACAGACCAGCCACCCGGGCCAGAACCCCAGGATTGTTTTCTACCAGTACGGTCAGGGTATGGCGCATGGCTTTATCCCTCCAGCATTTCGTTAATGGCGCCGCCCGGCGGTACCATCGGGAAAACGTTTTCTTCCCGGTCAATGATAAAATCTATCAGCACCGGACGATCTTTTACCTGCATGGCTTCTTCCAAAGCCCGGCGCACGTCTTTGGGCTCGGTCACCCGCATTCCCACCGCACCATACGCCTCCGCCAGCTTGACGAAGTCCGGTCCGGAAATATCGGTATAAGCCAGACGGCCGTTGTAGAAGATCTCCTGCCACTGACGTACCATACCCAGATAATTGTTGTTAAGAATTGCCACTTTAATGGGCAGTTTATAGGCAACAGCAGTAGCCAGTTCCTGAATGTTCATCTGGATACTGCCATCCCCAGCAATATCAAACACCGTCTCGCCGGGTCTGCCTATCTGAGCTCCGATGGCTGCCGGCAGGCCATAGCCCATCGTTCCCAGACCGCCGGACGAAATGAATGTTCTCGGTTTGGTAAAAGTGTAAAACTGAGCGGCCCACATCTGGTTCTGACCAACTTCCGTCGTGATAATGGCTTCTCCTTTGGTTACTTCATAAATCTGCTCGACAACAAACTGCGGCTTGATTTTCCCGTTCTGCTCGTACTTCAGGGGGTATTTCTCTTTCCATTCTCTAATCTTGGCATGCCATTCCGTTTCCATCCCTGCCTGAACCCTCTTAAGGAGCTGCTGCAGAACCCGCTTCACGTCCCCGACAATGGGGATATCCACGCGCACGTTCTTACCGATTTCCGCCGGGTCAATGTCAATGTGAATTATCCGGGCCTTGGGAGCAAAAGCGTCGATTCTTCCCGTCACCCGATCATCGAAACGGGCGCCAATGGCAATGAGCAGATCACACTCGCTGACGGCATAGTTGGCGTATTTTGTACCGTGCATACCGAGCATACCAAGAGACAGGGGATGGTTTTCCGGAAAAGCCCCTTTTCCCATCAGAGTGGTGGTAACCGGGATGACGCACAGTTCTGCTAGCTGCCTGAGTTCCTCGCTGGCTCCCGATGATATGACTCCACCTCCGGCATAAATCACGGGCCGGCGGGCTTCGGCAATAGCTGCTGCCGCCTCGCTGATTTTCTCGGGATGCCCGTCCAGCACCGGCCGGTAACCCCGCAGCCGCGGCACTTCCGGATAATCAAACTTCGCCTTCTTCTGGGAAACATCCTTGGGGATATCGATGAGAACAGGACCAGGTCGACCGGTAGTAGCCAGGTGAAAAGCCTCCTTTATAACACGGGCCAGATCTTTTACATCCTTAACTAAGAAGTTGTGTTTAGTAATGGGCAAGGTAATGCCGTAAATATCGGCCTCCTGGAAGGAATCCCGGCCCAGAAGATGCGTTGCCACCTGTCCGGTAAAGGCCACTAGGGGGATGGAATCCATATAAGCCGTTGCCAGACCGGTAACGAGATTCGTGGCTCCCGGTCCAGAGGTGGCAATACACACCCCGGGTCTACCGGTAGCACGGGCATAGCCATCAGCAGCATGAGCTGCCCCCTGCTCATGCCGCACCAAATAATGCTTTAGAGGAGAGTCATAGAGGGCATCGTAGATATCAAGGACAGCTCCTCCGGGATACCCAAAAATCGCTTCCACTTTTTCTTCTTCCAGACACTTTACCAGAATCTGGGCACCGCTCAGCTTCATCGCTGCCACCCCGCTGTTGTGTTTTTAGCAGCACTGCTATCCTCTATTCTTCTTTGAAGACAGCGCCGGTACTGGCTGAAGTTACTAAACGACTGTATCGCCGCAGGTAACCCTTTTTGACCCGCGGTTGCGGCGGCTGCCACTCCCGTCGTCTCCTCTCCAATTCATCTTCCGGTACCAGGAGGTCAAGCCTACCGCCTGGAATATCGATACTGATAAGGTCCCCATCCTTGACCAGAGCAATGGGACCTCCCTCGGCCGCTTCCGGCGAAACGTGGCCTATAGAAGCACCCCGGGTGGCACCGGAAAAACGCCCGTCGGTGATGAGGGCCACATCTCTGTCAAGACCAAGACCGGCTACCATTGCTGTGGAAGTAAGCATTTCCCGCATACCCGGGCCCCCTTTAGGCCCTTCGTAGCGGATAACAACCACATCTCCTTTCTGGATTTTCCCTGCCGCCAGGGCTGCACAGGCCTCTTCTTCGGAATCGAAAACCCTTGCCGGACCCTGGTGAACCATCATGCTGGGATCCACAGCCCCCTTCTTTACCACTGCACCATCCGGTGCCAAGGTACCCCGCAGGATAGCCAGCCCGCCGGTGGGGCTGTAAGGATCCTCCACCCGTCTGATCACGTTCTCATCCAAAACGCGGCACCCAGCTACATTTTCAGCCAGGGTACGCCCGGTTACCGTCAGAACACTGCCGTCGATTAAACCGTGCTCAAGGAGACGGTTAAGGAGGGCGGAAATACCCCCGGCCCGGTCCAGGTCCTCCATAAAATGGGGCCCGGCAGGGTTTAGCTTGCAAAGCTGAGGAACTTTCTCGCTGATTTCGTTGAACAAATCCAAAGAGAGCTCTATTCCCGCCTCCCTGGCAATGGCCGGTAAATGCAAGACCGTGTTGGTGGAGCAACCTAGAGCCATGTCAGCGGCAATGCAGTTGCGGAAAGCTGCTTCTGTCATTATCTGCGACGGTCTGAGGTCCCTTTCCACCAGCTCCATTATTTTCATGCCCGCCTCTTTCGCCAGTCGAACCCGGGCCGCCATTACCGCCGGTACAGTGCCGTTTCCCGGCAGGGCCATACCCATGACTTCTGTCATGCAGTTCATAGAGTTGGCGGTAAACATACCGGCGCAGGAACCACAGCCCGGACATACCGTCTCCTCCATTTCCTTCAAATCTTCTTCTGTCATCCTTCCCGCCTTGACAGCGCCGATTCCCTCAAATATGTTGCTCAGGGCTACCTTGCGTTCCCGGAAAGTACCGGCCAGCATAGGCCCCCCGCTGATGAAAATAGTGGGGAGGTCCAGCCGGGCCGCTGCCATGAGCATGCCGGGAACAATTTTATCGCAGTTAGGAATCATAACCAGACCGTCGAAAGCGTGGGCCATGGCCATTATTTCGATGGAATCGGCAATTAGCTCCCGGCTGGCCAGGGAGTACTTCATCCCTTCGTGATTCATAGCAATGCCGTCACAAACGCCGATAACGGGAAACTCTACCGGCGTCCCCCCAGCCATACGGATACCATCTTTTACCGCCTGAGCAATGGTATCCAGGTGAATGTGCCCAGGAATGATCTCATTGTGAGCGTTAACTACCCCAATTAGCGGGCGGCGTAATTCTTCATCGGTGTATCCCATCGCTTTAAAAAGGGAACGATGCGGGGCTTTTTCTATCCCTTTCTTCACCATATCACTGCGCATCTCTACCACTTCCAATCCAAAAAGAATTTTTATTCTTCCGGGAAAATTACGGGCCCCTCAGTGCGGGTCAGAACACGGAAATCTTCTAACAGTTGATGGAAAACAGGTCCGGGTTTACCAGTGCCAATCACCCTGCCGTCCACCTTAACGACAGGAATCAGTTCTGCCGCCGTGCCGGTGAGGAAAATCTCATCGGCAATGTATAAATCATGGCGGGTGAAGAGCTCTTCCCTTACTTCAATCCCGCGTTTGCGAGCCAGTTCGATAACCGCATTCCGGGTAATTCCTTCTAAGATACCGGCATACTTGGGCGGGGTGATAAGAACCCCTTTCTTCACTACAAAAACATTGTCGCCCGTAGCCTCGGCTACATATCCCTGCGAGTTGAGCATAATAGCTTCCAAAGTCCCGGCAAGGTTGGCCTCAATTTTGGCAAGAATGTTATTCAGGTAGTTGAGAGATTTAATCCGCGGATTTACCGCCTCATTGTAATTCCGTGGCGTGGGAACAGTGATTACTTCCAATCCCTTTTCATAGAGCTCTTCCGGATAAAGTTGAATAGAGGAAGCTATGCAAAAGACAGTAGGCTCCGGACATTTACGGGGATCCAACCCCAAATCTCCTTTCCCCCGCGTAACCACCAGTCGTATGTAGGCGTCGCGGAGATTGTTGCGGCGCAGAGTCTCTAACACTACTTCCTGCATTTCATCTATCGTAAGGGGAATGTTTAACATTATCGACTTTGCCGATTCATAAAGCCGTTCCAAATGTTCGCGCAGGCGGAAGACACGGTTGTTGTACGCTCTAATACCTTCGAAAACGCCGTCGCCGTAAAGAAGCCCGTGGTCGAAAACAGAAACTACAGCTTTCTCCTCAGGTACAAACTCGCCGTTGAGGTAGATAATAAGTCCCATCTTTATATAGCCTCCTCGCGCTAATTGTTGATCCTGGCTATGCTACTATTTTAGCGACTTTTTTCTCTTCCCGGAACCCCTATCACCTCCGGGATAAAGGGTAAAACAGCAACTTTATGAAAAAACCTCTCTCCCGGCATCTTTATGCCGGGGTCGAGAGGCCGGAAAATCCTGCACCGCAGCACCCACGGAAAATTAGAACAGCATCAAACCTTCTTTCAACTTCTCTGCTTCTTATTTGCCAAATAAACCCGTCCCACTTAACACCGGCTAGCCTCGAATTTCCGCACCGGTGCCCTCTCTTCTCCCCCAGCACAAAAGATCCGCTATTTTATTGGGCTCACACCAGTCCGCCCCTGATAATTACTGAGTAGTATATAAAAAAAACCCCTTGCTGTCAAGGGGATTTGCCTTTTTTACGCAATGGCTAAGTGAACAAAATCTATCTTTTTCAGCCTTTACCCGAATATTAAACAACTTTCAGAGGATTAATCTTTACCCCCGGACCCATTGTGGAAGAAACGGTAACACTTCTAATGTATTGGCCTTTGGTTTCTGCCGGCCGGGCTTTAATCAGCGCCTCCATGAGGGTCCGGAAGTTTTCCAGCAATTTCTCCGTGTCAAAAGAAACCTTACCAATAGGCGCGTGGACAATCCCGGCTTTGTCAACCCGGTACTCAATTTTACCGGCTTTAATATCTTTTACAGCCTTCTCCACATCAAAGGTAACAGTTCCTGTCTTGGGGTTGGGCATTAATCCTTTCGGACCTAAAATCCGTCCCAGTTTACCCACTTGGCTCATCATATCGGGCGTTGCCACCGCCACGTCAAAATCGAGCCAGCCGTCTTCAATCTTCGCGATCAGCTCCTCGGCCCCAACGTAGTCAGCACCGGCAGCTTCTGCTTCCTTGGCCTTTTCGCCTTTGGCAAAAACCAGAACCTTCACTGACCGGCCGGTTCCGTGCGGCAGAACTACTGCCCCGCGCACCTGTTGATCAGCACGACGGGGGTCAACTCCCAGACGTACTGCCACCTCTACCGTTTCATCAAACTTGGCCGGGGCAATTTTCTTCACCAGTTCCAAAGCCTCCTGCGGCTCGTAAAGAACGTTGCGGTCTACCTGTTTGGCCGCTTCTAAGTATTTCTTCCCTCTTTTCGGCATTATCTTCAACCTCCTCGTGGTAAAGCGGATAAAATCCTCCCACTTTTACCCTTTCTTAACCTACGACTTCAATACCCATGCTGCGCGCAGTTCCTTCGATCATTCGCATTGCTGCTTCGATGTCGTTGGCATTGAGGTCTTTCATTTTGAGTTCAGCAATTTCTCTTATTTTATCCCGCGTAACCCGGCCAACCTTTTTCTTGTTGGGCTCACCGGAACCCGTTTCTATCCCCGCAGCTTTTTTCAGCAGCACCGAAGCCGGCGGGGTTTTGGTTACAAAGGTAAAGGATCTGTCTTCGTAAACAGTAATTTCTACCGGCACAATAAGTCCAACCTGGTCAGCGGTACGCTCGTTATACTCCTTGCAAAAGGCCATAATATTCACGCCATGCTGACCGAGAGCAGGACCTACCGGGGGAGCCGGGTTCGCTTTCCCAGCGGGAATCTGCAGCTTTATCACAGCTATAACTTTCTTGGCCATCCTCTTCCACCTCCTCCAGCGCTATTGTGGTCTGACGGGGATTACCCTCCCACCCTTTATTTCAACCAGGGGAGCTATGAAATCTCCTCCACCTGGGTAAAATCCAGTTCCACCGGAGTTTCCCGTCCAAACATGTTGACCAGAACCCGGACTTTTTGTTTGTCCGGGAATATTTCCTCGACAACACCAATGAGACTGGCGAAGGGTCCAGAAGTAACCCGCACTTTTTGCCCCACTTCCAGATCGATCCGCGTCTTGGGCTCTTCCACACCCATCTGCCGCAAAATTAGCTTAGCCTCTTCGTCATCTAGGGGAACCGGTTTGGACCCCGGGCCTACAAAGCCGGTAACTCCAGGAGTATTTCTAACCACGTACCAGGAATCGTCGGTCAATATCATTTCGACCAGAACATAACCCGGGAAAATTTTGCGTTTTGTCATCCTGCGTTTACCGTCTTTAACTTCAATCTCATCCTCCATGGGGACAAGAATACGAAAAATCTTGTCCCCCATATTCATGGAGGCAATTCGTTTTTCCAGGTTAGCCTTTACCTTGTTTTCATACCCGGAATAAGTGTGGATAACAAACCATTTTTTTTCCGGAGCTTTGCCTTCGCGATTCTCCATAGAAAAGGGACTCCTGGGAGTCCCTCACCCCCTCAAGTAAAACTGTTCTACTTCCTGAGCAGGAGGGAAACGAGCTGAGTCAGACCGGAGTCAACTACCCAGATGCCAGCCGCTATCACCAGCACCGAGACTATGACCACCGTGGTAAAGACAATTAGCTCCTGCCGCCCGGGCCACTGGACCTTTTTCAGTTCAGCGCTAACTCCTTTGAAAAAGGTCTTAACCCGTTTCCCAAAAGGTTCCTTCCGGGGCTGGGGCGCCGCTCGCCGCTCATTTTCGGCCCGGCTCGCTTTTTTCTGCTGCTCGTTTCCTTTCCCCGCTGCTCGTTTGGCTCCTTTCTCACTGACAGCTACCGTCGCTTCGGCCACCTCTCGCCTGGCTTCAGCTCCTTCTTTTCTATCCACCTTTTTGGCTCTGGTCTTCGCCATTATCTATACCCACCCTTGGCTATTTTCAACCCTGTTAACGGGTTTCCCGATGGACGGTATGGGTCTTACAAAACTTGCAGTATTTTCTCAATTCGAGACGGTCAGGAGTATTTTTCTTGTTTTTAGTCGTAGAGTAATTCCGCTGCTTGCAGTTAGTGCATGCCAATGTCACAGTTACGCGCATCTCCTCCACCTCCCGTCGGGTCGAAAAAATAAAAAGAAAAAGCGGGGCAAATTACCCTATAAAATGTACCACATCCACCTGGGCCTGTCAATACTTTCCCCTTGAA
>JASUSC010000024.1 GCA_030446285.1 Eubacteriales bacterium
CCGGCTGCTGCAGGAACTCCTGAACCTTACGGGATTGAATAAAAAAAGGTAAATTTTCCCGATAACTTAATAAGCGGAAGCTCGAGACCCTCTTCCGGCTGGCACGGGAGTTCAAAGCGAAAAAGCCCAGAGTTAACCCTTTGGTTGAAATCACAAAAAAAACTGCTGCAATCACGGCAGCAGTTTTTTTACTTCGTCCGTCGGTCTTTAACGTACACGCTTCCCTCTATGGTTTTGGCATACTTCTTCAACTCCGCCGCTATTTCCGCCACCTGCCAGTGGTTTTCTATGGGGCGGCGTTCGTTGGAAACTACGGCTATGGACAAGGTCATGATGGGAAACTTCATTTCCCGGTTCATCCGGTCCTTGGTGATGATGTAACCCCGCTTGCGGTCTTCTTCGGAATAAAAAAAGGGAATGGCGCTGTCAAAACGGTTGATTAGGTTGGAGCAGATGGCATCCACTTTGTCAGGGGTGGTGATGGCGATGAAGTCGTCGCCCCCGATGTGGCCGATAAAATCGTGGGGATTACCGTACTCCCGCACGCACTGCTCGAGGATGTAGGCGAGAAACTTGATCACTTCGTCGCCCTTGAGAAATCCGTAGACGTCGTTGTAGGCTTTGAAGTTGTCCAGGTCCACATACATGACGGCAAACTTGTGGTCCTTGCGGCTGACCTCGTGCTTGATTTGTTCTTCGATAAGAATGTTACCGGGCAGGCCGGTAAGGGGGTTGAAGGACTTCTCTTGCTTAGCCCGACGTAGATGGGTCTTGATTCTGGCAAGAAGTTCTGCTTCTTCAAAGGGCTTGGTTATATAGTCGTCCGCCCCGGCTTCCAGACCGGCCACCTTGTCTTCCGTATCTTTGCGGGAGGTGAGCATGATGATGGGAATGTGGCTGGTACGAGTGTCGTTGCGAAGTACCCGGCAGATCTCGTAACCGTCCAGATCCGGCAGTACCACATCCAGGAGAATCAGGTCGGGGGTAACCTGGTAAATAATTTCCATGGCCGAGGCAAAATCCCCAGCCTCCATCACCCGGTAACCGCTTTTCTCCAAAATCTCCCGGATTACAGTCCTGATAAGCCGGTCGTCATCTACGATCAAGATCTTGTAGTGTTTGGTTTCCTCCAGCTTCTTCACGGGCTGCCCTCCCACAAAATTTCCCTTGCACTAAAAAAAATTCGACTATTCTATTCAATTTCCTGCTAAGAAGGAAAAAAATATTGTCCCACCGCAGGATTTCCCTTATTCCTGCCGGGGACCTACCTCCCGGGCCGCCGCTATCAAAGCCAAAACGGTGTAGCCGCGGCTCAAGCCCCCTTGAAAATACACGGCGTAGGGAGGGCGAAGGGGACCGTCGGCACTCAGTTCGATGGAAGAACCTTGGATGAAGGTGCCCCCCGCCATTACCACCGGGTCTTCATAACCAGGGAGAAGGGCCGCCTCCGGCACTACATCGGAGTCCACCGGCGACATGCTCTGCAGTCCCCGGCAGAAAGCCAGCATCTTCTCCGGGCTTCCCAAAACCACCGCCTGGATGATATCTCCGCGGACATCATGGATACCCGGGTAGACCTCGTACCCCAGCCGGGAAAAAAGGGCTGCAGCAAAAAGGGCCCCCTGCAAGGCCTGGGCGACCACATGCGGCGCTAAAAACAGGCCCTGGAAATAAGAACGGGTAAGGCCGTAGGTAGCCCCTACTTCCCATCCGATGCCGGGAGCCGCCAGTTCCGCCGCCACCAGGTCCAGATATTTCTTCTTCCCGGCCACGTACCCCCCGCCCGGGGCAAGCCCGCCGCCCGGATTTTTGATCAAGGAACCGGCAATCAAATCGGCCCCCACGTGGGTGGGCTCCATCTCCTCCACGAATTCGCCGTAACAGTTGTCAACAAATATTGGAACGTCGGGACGGAGAGAGCGAATATGAGCAACGGCCTTTTTGATTTGTGCCACCGTGAGAGAAGGCCGCAGGTCGTAGCCCCGGGACCGCTGAATGAGGACCAGTCCGGTCTGCGGCCGTAGGGCCCGGCTTATCCCCTCCAGGTCAATTTGACCGTCCGGCAGAAGCTCCACCTGGCGGTAGCCAATTCCCTTTTCCCGCAGCGTCCCCGTCTCCGCCCCTTTTATCCCGATAGCCTTCTGCAATGTGTCATAAGGTGCGCCGGTAATAGCGAGGAGCTCCTGACCAGGCTTGAGGAGAGCTTTCAGGACAGCAAAAATAGCATGGGTGCCGGAAACAATAGACGGGCGCACCAGCGCCCCTTCCGCTCCAAACACCTCGGCGTAAACGGCCTCTAAAACGGCTCTCCCCGCATCGCCGTAGCCGTAACCAGTGCTGCCGGCAAAATGATACTCCCGCACCCGCTGGTTGCGGAAGGCAGCCAGCACCCGCCGCTGGTTCTCTTGCATCCGCTCTTCGATCTCCCTATATAGGGGCCAGAGCTCCCTCTCCACCTCCCGCGCCAGCTTCTCTATGTCAAGAGCCGCCATTTTTCTCCCTCCGTCCCCTTTTAGCCCTCCTGTAGCCTCTGCAGGTCTTGAGCAAAACCGGGATAGGAAATGTCAATCCATTCCGCTCCGTGGACCACAGTTTCTCTTTCCGCAATAAGTCCGGCCACGGCCAGAGCCATGGCAATACGGTGGTCGCCGTGGCTTTCCACCTCTGCCCCCTTAAGGGGTTTCCCGCCTTTTACCACAAAGCCGTCGGGCAACTCTTCTATTGCTGCTCCCATCTTGCTCAGTTCCCGCACCATCATGCTAATTCGGTCCGACTCTTTCACCCGCAGCTCTTCGGCATCGCGCACCACCGTCTCTCCCTGGGCCGCCAGAGCCGCTACCGCCAGCACCGGGATTTCATCAATGAGGGTGGGGATAATTTCCCCCCTCACTTCGGTACCGCGCAAAGAAGCTGCCCGAACTTCTAAGTCCCCCACCGGTTCTCCCGCTTCTTCCCGCAGGTTTTTTACCGCAATGTCAGCCCCCATTTGCCTCAGTACCCGCACAATTCCATCCCGCGTGGGGTTGAGACCCACGTCTTTAATCACCACGTGCGAACCGGGGACGATGGAAGCCGCCACCAAGAAAAAGGCGGCCGACGAAATGTCACCCGGCACCCGCAGGTGCAGAGGCTTTAGCTCCTTTCCAGGGTAAACGGTTATTCGCCGGCCCTCCTTCTCAATCCTGGCTCCGGCAGCCGCCAGCATTCGTTCCGTATGATCGCGGGAAGGAGCCGGTTCTTCGATAGCAGTGACTCCCTCAGCGAAAAGGGCCGCTAAGATGCAGGCCGATTTCACCTGAGCACTGGCCACAGGCAGAAGGATTTCCGCCCCGTGGAGTTTGCTCCCGCGGATGGCCAGGGGAGCAAACCTTCCTTCCTCGCGCCCGTCGATCTGAGCCCCCATCTGGCGCAAAGGAGCAGCCACCCGGCCCATAGGCCGCCGGCGCAGGGAGGCATCACCGGTGAGAACGGAGAAAAAGGGCTGCGCCACTAAAAGACCGGTAAGGAGGCGGATGGTGGTACCGGAGTTCCCGCAGTCCAGCACGTCATCCGGCTCCCGCCAGCCTTCTCTTCCCCGGCCGTTGATAATAAGCTGGGGGCCGTCGAAGCGAAAAATATCCCCCGCCACCTGCCGCAGGCAGGCGATGGTACTGAGACAGTCACGCCCTTTGAGGAAATTTTCCACCACCGTTTCCCCGCAGGCCAAGGCACCAGCAATTACCGCCCGGTGGGATATGGATTTATCGCCCGGAACCCGGATTTCCCCCTGCAAGGGGCCCCGGGGGCTAACCTTGAGTAGCATGACATCAGCCTCCGCCTCGGATTTACCGCCGCAGATGAGCCCGGTACCCTTCCCGCTGCAGGAGGGCCAGGGCGTCCTCGGCTACCCGTTCCCGCTTAAATCCCAATTTGATACTGCCGCCGTCCCCTTCTCTCACCCGCAGAATTTCGATCTCGTCGATGTTGATCCCCGCTTCCGCCAGCAACGTCGCCACTCGGGCAATGGCTCCCGGCCGGTCAGGAAGGGAGAGGACAATTTCATGCAGGACGGGAAGATATCCCTTCAACTTGGCCGGGAAGCGCTCCCGTCCCTCCCGGGCCCGCCGTAAAAACTCCTCGATGGCAGGACCGTCTCCCTTCTCTAAAGCCGCCGCCACTTCTTCCACCCGGCGGGTGAAGCTGCACAACGCCTGGAGGATGCAGTCCCGGTTACTCAAACAAATGTCCCGCCACAGTCCCGGGTCCCCTCCGGCTATCCGGGTGGAATCCCGAAACCCTCCCGCCGCCAGCAGGTAAATGAGCCCTTCCTCCGCCCCTGCATCCTCGGCTCCCGTTACCAGAGCCGCCGCCACCAGATGGGGCAGGTGGCTGACGGCGGCTACCGCCCGGTCATGGGCTTCCGGATCTACTACCACCGGTCGGGCCCCCAAAGCTGCTACTAACCTCTCAAATTTTTCCCGCAGGGAAGCGGGCAGGCCCGGACCCGGGCAGATAACGTAGACGGCATTCTCGTAAAGGTATGGGTCGGCACCGCGGATGCCGGCCAGCTCCGAGCCCGTCATCGGATGACCGCCGGCAAAAAACACCCCCGGCGGCAAAAGCCGGGTGGCAGCAGCCATAATTTCCCGTTTGGTGCTGGCAACATCGGTAACGAGGGCCCCCGTTTCCAGACGGGGGGCAATGGCAGTAAGGACGGGAATTACCGTCCCTACCGGCACAGCTATTATCACCAGGTCAGCTTCCTTTACCGCTTCTACCGGCGAAGGTGCCGACCGGTGAATGGCCCCAGCCGCCACCGCTTCCGCCATGACGGCGGGGTCCCGGTCGTAGCCCACTACTTCTCCTACCAAGCGCCGTTCAATTAAGGCCATGCCCAAAGAGCCGCCCATCAAACCGGTACCGATGATCGCCGCTCGTTGAAAAAAGGGATCTTCCATGGCCACTTCCCTTCCTGATTGCCAGAGTTTTTACTGGAGAGTGCCGATTTTCCGGCCCATTACCTGGGCGATGTTGCGCACGTCCTCCATCAGGCGGGCAAAATTCTCCGGGGTGAGGGACTGAGGCCCGTCCGACATAGCCTCAGCCGGGTTGGGATGAACTTCGATGAGGAGACCGTCCGCTCCCGCCGCTACCGCCGCCACGGCCATGGGGTGAACCAACTGCCATTTCCCCGTCCCGTGGCTAGGGTCGACGATTACCGGCAGGTGGGAGAGACTGTGAATTACCGGCACCGCCGTGAGGTCTAAGGTATTGCGGGTGTGGGTTTCAAAGGTGCGGATCCCCCGCTCACAGAGGATAACGTTGTAGTTACCGCCGGACATGATGTATTCGGCCGCCATCAGCCACTCCTCGTAGGTGGCCGAAAGTCCCCGCTTCAGAATCACCGGTTTGTCTACTTTCGCGACTTCCTTCAGGAGGAAGAAGTTCTGCATGTTGCGGGCGCCGATCTGCAAAATGTCCGCGTAGCGGCAGACCAGCTCCACCGTGCGGGGATCCACCACTTCGGTGACGATTTTCAACCCGGTTCGCTCCCGGGCTTCAGCTAAAATTTTCAGCCCCTCCTCTTCCAGCCCCTGGAAAGAGTAGGGAGAAGTCCGCGGCTTGTAGGCTCCACCCCGCAGAATGGTGGCACCGGCCGCTTTTACCTTCTCCGCCACTTCCAGAATTTGTTCCCGGCTTTCCACCGCGCACGGTCCGGCCATGACCTGGAAGTGACCGCCGCCTATTTTTAGTCCCCCTACGTCTACCACCGTGGGCTCTTCTTTGAAACCCTTGCTCGCTAATTTGTAAGGCTGAAGAATGGGCATTACCTTCTCTACTCCCGGAAGAACTTCCAAACTGGCACCGGCCAGTTGTCTCTCATCGCCGATTACACCGATTATCGTCCGCTCGACTCCCTCGGAAAGATGAACTCTAAATCCCAGTTGAGTCAATTTATCCACTACCCGTTCGATGTCCTCTTTGGTCGCTCCCTGATTCATTACCACTATCATTGCCAATACCTCCGCTCTTCTTTATTTCCGTAGGCCGGGCAGGACTTCATCCAGGACAGCGAAAAAGCGCTCATTTTCCTCCGGCCGCCCTACCGTCACTCTGATCCAGGTAGGCATGGCGAAAATGTCACCGCTGCGGACAATAACCCCCCGCCGCAGCATCTCCTGGAAAAGGCGTACCGAATCCACCCCGGTATCCAGCATGAGAAAGTTGGCCCAGGTAGGAATGTAAGGAATACCACGCCGTTCCAGTTCTCTGTAGAAGAACTGCTTTCCTTCTTCGTTGGCTGTCACCACCCGCTGCAGGAATTCCCTGTCTTTGAGAGCTGCCCGAGCCGCCACCTGAGCCAGCATGTCTACGTTAAAAGGAGGCCGCACCCGGTTCAGGTAATCGGCTATCTCCGGCGTGGTAAGAGCGTAACCCACACGCAAACCGGCTAAACCGTAGGCTTTGGAGAAGGTGCGGAGGACGATTACCTCCCGCCCCTGGCGCAGGTAGTCCAGACCGTCCGGATAAGTGGAGTCCTGCACGTACTCGAAATAGGCCTCGTCAAACACCACGATGACCTCGCGCGGCACCCGGGCCAGGAAGGCTTTCACTTCATCTTTCGTGACGATGGTCCCGGTGGGGTTGTTGGGATTGCAGATAAAAATCAGCCGCGTTTTTTCATTTATCAGAGCAGCCATGGCTTCCAAGTCATGCCGGTGGTCCTTAAGCGGCACCTCCCGGGCTACTCCCCCCATGAGGCGCACCACCGGCTCGTAGCGGGGGAAGGAAGGCGTGGCCATGATAGCCTCGTCCCCCTCGTTGATAAAAGCCATGGCGATGAGCTGGACGATTTCATCGGAGCCGTTCCCCAAAACCACCTGCTCCGGTTCCACTCCCCAGTGGCGGGCCAAATCTTGTTTCAGATAATAGCCATTGCCGTCAGGATAGAGGTTTATTTTCCCCAAAGTCTCCTGGATAGCCTCTAAAGCCAGGGGAGACGGCCCCAGGGGATTTTCGTTGGAAGCCATCTTCATCACATCGCTAATCCCTAATTCCCGCTCCACTTCCTCGATGGGTTTTCCGGGCCGGTACACCTTCAGCTCATTGACGCCGGAACGAACCTTTACCATCCTGAATTATCCTCCTCGCACAGTAAAATATACAAAAAAACACCCCGAAAGGAGTGCCCTACGCTCCATTTCTCTTCCTCCTTCCTGCCGTCCTGCCTTTTTTACCTTTTCCGCCGTCCTCCCGCCCTGCCGTCCTACAAGTGAAATATTACCACAGAAAAGCACGGTTTGGCAACCGAATTTGCCAAAAAGTCCGCCGCAGGGGCTATCTTTCCTGGCTGATTAGCCCTCCCCCGGCGGGGTTACCCATCTGACGTTAAGCCTGGCAAAATCACTGTCAAAAGAACAGACCCTTTCCCCTCGAGTCCGGGCCAGAGCAGCCAGATAAGCATCTACGAAGTCAACGTTCTTTTCCGCCATATCCTGGAGGGCTTGAATCAACAAGTCAACGTTTTCAACAAAAATCCCCTCAGCACTGAGGAAGGAGGTCATGGTTTCGGCAATTGACTTCTTACTAAAGCTGTAAAAAGAAGAAAGCACCCAAACGATTTCAGCAACCACCAGATGAGATATACGCAAGCCAATTTCTCCCTTTTCCGCCCGCCTCATTAGCTGCAGAGCTTTCCTGGCCATTTCCGGAGGATCGCCGGTAAGAAAGCGCAGAACAACATTGGCGTCAATCCATAGATAAACCATTACGACTCCGTCCCCTTCTTCAGCAGTTGCCGGCCCAGTTTACGTCCCACCTCTTCCCGGACTTCCTTTTTTCCAGGATAGGGTCTTTGCACAGGCAGAGAAGCATAAAGTTCAGTTAGGCGCTTCCGTTTCAATGCCCTGACCTTTATCTCTCCGTCTGCACTGAGTTCAAATATGAGCTCATCCCCTGGCTGCAGGTTAAGTTTGCGTCGGACAGCTACAGGTATCGTTATCTGCCCCTTACTTGTCAACCTTGCTCTTAGCATTTTAATGCCTCCTTACATTGAAGTATATTCCTTACATTCTTTCCTGTCAACAATTTTATTAAATCAGCCCCCGGCCTTAAAACCGGAACGGCAGAAAAGTTAAAAACCCTTCCCGTATCCCACGACTATCTTCGCGTTAAGCCTATTAACTCGGCAACAAACTTTTCCTCCTTCGCCGTGAAACTAAAAGTCTACCTTACCGGCCGTCTTCACACAACCTTTTTCGGAAATTATGCCGGCCACCTCCCCTTTTTCCGATCCCTTCCCTTGCCGGTAAGGCCCCGGCGGCAGTACAATAAAAAAAACGGCAAAGTTATGGAGGAAGATTTTATGCATGACTTCGGTTTCGTCCGGGTTGGCGCTGCCTCCCCTAAAATAAAAGTTGCTGATCCAGCCTTCAATGTCCGGGAAATAGCGCGTCTCATCCAGGAAGCGGAGGAAAAGGAAATAGCCGTCCTGGTCTTTCCCGAGCTCGCCCTCACCGGCTACACCTGCGGCGACCTTTTCCTGCAGGAATCCTTCCGCCGGGAAGCAGTGGAGCAGCTCTTCCGCCTGGCCGAAGAGACAAAGGACACGGACGTGCTGGCCGTAGTGGGGGTACCCCTGGCCGTAGAGCAGCGGCTTTACAACTGCGCCGCCGTCCTGCAGCGGGGGCAAATCTTGGGCGTGGTACCCAAAATGTACATCCCCAACCAACGGGAGTTTTACGAAAAACGCTGGTTCTCTTCCGGCTATGCCATAAGCTGTGAGAAAAGCGAAATCGACCTCAACGGCCGGAAGGTACCCTTCGGCCGCCTCCTCTTCCACTCCCCGGCCCCGGCCTACACCCTGACGGTAGAAATATGTGAAGACCTCTGGGCCGTCATCCCGCCCAGCTCTTACGCCGCCCTGAAAGGAGCCAATATCATAGCCAACCTCTCCGCCAGCAACGAAGTGGTGGCCAAATCGGAATACCGGCAGCAACTGGTCCTGCAGCAAAGTGCGCGCTGTATAGCCGCTTATGTTTACGCCGCCGCCGGAGTATTTGAATCCACCACCGACACCGTCTTTGGCGGCGAATGTCTCATCGCCGAAAACGGCTACCTGCTGGCGGCCAGTCCTCGCTTCCGGCGGGAAAGCAGCCTTATCAGCGCCCTGGTGGATGTGCACCTGCTGGAAGGAGACAGGCTGGTTAACAAAACTTTCGCCGATGCCGCCGACCGGGAAGGGCGGGAAATTTCCTATCGGACGGTAACGGTAACGCACCGGCGCCGGTACACCGTGGACGCTACCAACTTCGACCGTCCGGTATCATCCCATCCTTTTATCCCCGCCGACCCCGCCCTGCGTGACAAGCGCTGTGAGGAAATATTCCACATCCAGGTGGCCGGCCTGGCCCGCCGCTTAGAGCACACCGGCTCTCGCCGGGCCGTCCTCGGCCTCTCCGGCGGTCTGGACTCCACCTTAGCCCTTCTGGCTACCGTCCGCACCTTCGACGTGCTGGAGCGGGACCGGCGGGAAATTTTAGCCGTCACCATGCCCGGCTTCGGTACCACCGGCGAAACTTACACCAACGCCGTTCGGTTAGCCCGCACCTTAGGGGTCACTCTGCAGGAGATAGACATCCGTCCCGCTTGCCGGCAACATTTCGCCGATATCGGCCACGACCCCGACCTTTACGACGTCACCTTTGAAAACGTCCAGGCCCGGGAACGCACCCAGATCCTCATGGATTTAGCCAACAAACACAACGGCCTCGTGATCGGCACCGGCGACCTCTCCGAATTGGCTTTGGGGTGGGTCACCTACAGCGGCGACCACATCAGCCACTACGCCATCAACTGCGGCATCCCCAAAACCCTGGTCCGCTACTTGGTGCAATGGGTGGCCGACCACGTGGCGGAACCGCCAGTGCGGGAAGTGCTGACGAGGATTCTCGCTACCCCCATCAGCCCAGAACTCCTCCCCCCGGGGGAGGCAGGGGAAATCAGCCAGAAAACCGAAGAAATTATCGGCCCCTACGAACTCCACGACTTCTTCCTTTATTACTTCCTGCGCTACGGCATGGCCCCGGCCAAGGTTGCCTTCCTGGCCGAACGGGCCTTTGCCGGGCGTTACCCTTCTTCTGAAATCAAAAAGTGGCTGCGCGTCTTCTACCGCCGCTTTTTCAGCCAGCAGTTCAAGCGCTCCTGCCTCCCCGACGGTCCCAAGGTGGGCTCCGTCTGCCTCTCCCCCCGCGCCGATTGGCGTATGCCCAGCGACGCTGAAGTGGCAGCGTGGCTTGCGGAACTGGAAGAATAAAAAAGCACCCCCTCGGAAGGGGGGTACTCTCTTTTGTTGCTCAAGGATAACATCAAACAACAAAATTTGCTTTCAACCCATTAATAGATAATTAGCGGTTTAATTACCCCATCTTCTTTTGTTTTCATTAGATGAAAGGCTTTTTCCAATTCATTAAATGACAATCTATGAGTGGTTAACGGGGTCGGGTCAATCCTGCCGGTCTCAATCAGCCTGAGCAAACGGCTCAGACGTTCCTTGCCGCCAGGGCACAACCCTGTTTTAATGGTTTTATCGCTCATTCCTACACCCCAAGCTAACCGGGGGATCATTACATAATCACCCTCTGAATAGTAAACAACTACCTGCTCAAGGTATTCGAGAGAAAGATCGGCAACAAAAAATTCCGGCTGAAACCAGCCGGTTTTTCTTTTGGTATCCCATAGCAATCCCTTTCAGGGCTTTGAAGCTGTTGCAACGGGAAGGCCATTTTGCTGGGCGTGTGCGTACGCATGTTTATGTCATAGCAATCCCTTTCAGGGCTTTGAAGCTGTTGCAACGTGTAGCTCCCGTCCACACTGGAGGGATTGCAAAAGTGCAATAGCAATCCCTTTCAGGGCTTTGAAGCTGTTGCAACCTCCAGATCCTTGAGGATGGACGTCTTACTGATGGTCATGATAGCAATCCCTTTCAGGGCTTTGAAGCTGTTGCAACCGAGTTTGCGCAGATCCACCAGCGGGCGATAGATGTGGATAGCAATCCCTTTCAGGGCTTTGAAGCTGTTGCAACAGCATCCTCTCTATCCCTTGTGGCTCTAAGGCCCAAAAACCGGATTTGGAAAACCTCAACCCATTTTTTCCCAAATGCCGGTTTTAATTCCGACCCCGCAACCAGGATTTAAGCCGCAACCCCAGTATTATCAAGGTCTCACCGGCATCCCGCAAATTTGGAAAACCTCCCCCTTTTTTCACCCTCAAAGGAGGTTTTCCGTTTTCAGAATTTTTTATCACTTACATCTTCCCTCTGTTACTTTATATTCTACCCTTTTCCCTTTTTTCCTCCCACAAAGAGCCAGTTTTTTGCCGTCTTTTCGTTTCTCAAAACCGTAGTGTTGATTGCGGCACGCCTCCCGGGGAATCCGATGATAAAAGCGGTTAGTTCCGACCCCATCTTGATGGCGGTGCCGCGCCTGGTAAAAAAAATAAGCCTGGCCTCAAGGAGCAGGGGCTCGTTTTACTGCAGCAGTTTTTGGCGAACATCATCTGCGAGGCCGTCGGATAACTCCCACTAACCGGAAACCCGCTCCTGCCGTCTGCGGCCGCTATTCTCCTAAGTCCGGTCGGAAGCCGTTGCCTTTATCGGTGCGGTAGTGCCCGGTCCAGCGCGTACCGGCGCTGTCGATGCCTCTGTATTCAAAAGCGAGGAGTTTGCGCCTCCTGACAGTCCCGGCAGTAACCATAAAACTTCACCTGGTGATTGACGATCTTGAACCCGCTCCGGGCCTCGATGCTGTCTTCTAACTCTTCCAGCAGGTCGTCCTCAAATTCCAGCACCCGCTGGCAGCGCAGGCAGATGAGATGGTGATGGTGGTGAGTGTCCTCATCACTGCTCAGTTCGTACCTGCTCCGACCGTCGCCGAAATTCATTTTCTGAAGCACATCCAGTTCGGCCAAGAGATCCAGGGTCCGGTAGACGGTAGCCAGGCCGATTTTCGGATGCTCTTTTTTCACCAGTTGGTAAACCTCTTCCGCACTGAGATGGCGGTCCATGTTGTCCAGGAAAATTTTTAAGATCACCTGCCGCTGCGGCGTGAGCCGGTAGTCTTTTTCGCTCATCTTCTGGCAGATGCGCTCCAACCGCATTCCGGTTCCCCTCCTTATTCCCGGCGCCAGCGGAAAAGACCGCGTCCAGCAGCGCTTTTTTCTATTTTCGCCGCCTTCTCCCCTTTTTCCTCCCCAGGAGAACATTTTTCTTTCTCCAGGCAGACCCGGCAGCTCCCAGTGCAGCTTAAAGCGACTAGAAGAGCGCCACAGCGAGGACAGCGGATATCCTTTTCAGCGGCAGGATAGCGGCATTGCGGGCATTCCCTGGCCATAGTTTCACCCCCAGACTACCCCTGTTTCTCCACAGTCTTAACCTTTAAAATCACAACTCTCTTCCGGAAGAACGCTGCCAGCAAGAGAAGGAAGATCAACATTAGGAAGAAAGCAGCCACCCCTGCCACACCGGCACCGAGTCCGTAAGGCATAAGCCAGTGCAGGATGCGGGAGACAATTCCCCCGACGATAAAGGCAATGGTGATGATAACCGGCCAGATAACCAGACCTTCCTTGCGCCCACGCTCTTTGAAAATAACCATGGTAGAAGCGATGCAGGGCACGAAGAGGGTAATGGTAATCAGCGCCACCGCCACCTGTAGGTCGGAAAGGTGCAGGTGGTAGAGGCCGGCCGCGCCGAAGTCGCGGCGGACGAAGCCCATGATAAAAGCCGTGGCCACCTCTTTGGGAAGGAGAAGCCAGCCTTCGGTAAGGGGCCGGAGGAATTGCTGGATGGCTTTCAGACCGCCGCTTATGTCCAGCAAGCTGATGAGGAGAGAGCCTCCAGCAAAAAGGGGGGTGGCTTCAGTCAGGAAATGTTTGGTCTTGAAATAGGTTTTTCTCAGGACGTTGGTCGGGCGGGGGAGGCGCACCGGCGGCAGGTCGATAAGGAGTTCAGTGGACTGACCCGGCAGAATCATATTGAGGGCCGTCCCGGCAATGACCAGCATGGCGAATATCACCATGACGTAGAGGAAAATCAAAAGCCAGCTTTTTCCGGCGAGAAGGCTGATAATCACCGCCAGTTGGGCCGAGCAGGGGATTGCCAGCCCTAAAAGGAAGGTGGCAATGCGCCGTTCCCGCTCCGATCCCAGAAGACGGGTGGTGATGGTGGCCATGGTAACGCAGCCAAACCCTAAGATAATGGGTATTACCGCCCGCCCGTTGAGGCCGAAACCGGTGAGCAGCCGGTCGAGAAGGGCGGCTATCCGCGGTAGGTACCCGGAATCCTCCAGCAAGGAAAGAACCAGGTAAAAGCCCAAAACCAGGGGCAGCAGGAGACCGAATATATAGGTGACGGTCATGGTGAGAAGACCGAACTCACCGATTAAAATCTGGCCCACCACAGAATCGGGAGAAACCAAGTACCCGACAACAGCTTTTATCGCCGGCTCGTAGTAGCCCTGCATAACTGTTTCTTCGGTGAAACCCACCACCGTCTGGGCGATGAAAACGCCGATTACCTGGTACATGGCCCAGAGGGTGAGAATAAGGAGGGGTATCCCCGTCAAGGGGCGGAGCATCCAGCGCCCGATGCGGGTACTCCAGCTTATCCCTTTCTCTGTTTCCTTTACCACCTGGCTGGTAATCCAGTTCACCCGTTCCCGCCGCCGGCGGTAAATCTCCTCCCGCTTATCACCAGGGGGAAGACCGTGCCGGGCGGCTATTACGGGGTCCCCTTCGAGAATGAGGAGGGCGTCTCCGCGGGCAATCCCCTGTTCCC
Organism: Eubacteriales bacterium; assembly: GCA_030446285.1. Taxonomy (GTDB): domain Bacteria; phylum Bacillota; class JASUSC01; order JASUSC01; family JASUSC01; genus JASUSC01. The sequence continues at coordinate 13,814 of JASUSC010000024.1, forward strand.
GCGCAAAGGCGTCCACCAGTTCCGCCACTCCAGGTGTAGGCTGGCCAGGGGTGGCGGTAAAGAGTTGCTGCTTCACTTCCTCTAATCCTACTTTTTCGACCGCAATAGTGGGTATTACAGGCACACCAAGGAGGCGGGAAAGCAGCCGGTGATCCACCTCCCGGCCGTTGCGGCGGGCCTCATCCACCATGTTGAGGGCCACGATAACCGGCACGCCGGTATCGATAATCTGCTGGGTGAGGAAGAGGTCCCGCTCTAAGTGGACGGCACTGACCACATTCAGCACCAGATCCGCACTCAGGATGATATCCCGGGCGATCCGCTCTTCGTCGTTAAAAGAGGAAATACCGTAAACACCGGGAGTATCGATAACCACGTCCTTCCCGAAACGGCCGTGGGAAATGTCCAGAGTAGTACCGGGATAGTTGGATACGTCAACGTAAAGGCCGGTAAGAGCGTTGAAAAACACCGACTTGCCCACATTGGGATTGCCGGCCAGGACGATTTTCCGCGCCCCAGGCGGTATCTCTATGGGCAGAGCATCGTGGTAGGAGGAAGCCCTCTGCCCGTGTCTGTGTCTGTGTCTGTGTCTGTGTCTGTGGCCGTGGTGTTCTGCCATGAAGACCTCTCCTTTCTGTTACTGCGCCGGTTCCACGATAATATTTTTGGCCATACCCCGCCCGATGGCGATCTCTTGCCGGTTTTTCCGTACCACCACCGGTCCGGCCGGAATAATCTCTTCGCAAATCACCGTTTCCCCTTCCGCAATACCGAAACGCAGGGCCTGAGCCCGGAACAAGTCGTTGTTGATGGCCACGATTTTCAGCTTCTGGCCCTTTTTGCCCATGTCAAGGGTCATCGGTCATCCCCCTTCATTGAAAATCATTTTCAATAGTGGCTATAAAAAAATGAGAAACATTCTCATTTTTAACTTTAGTTTAAGCTCCGCACCGCTCCCCTGTCAAGAGATTTTTTCTCACCGCAACAAAAAAGGGGCGGTGAAACTCACCCCCCGTTACTATTTTCGCCACCACCTGCTCTCACTGTTTCAAGTTGCGACATTCAAAAAGCTGATCAACCAACGGTTCGCACCGGTCAATAATGCTGTCTTCTGTATGCCAGCATTCTTTGGGTTCCGGGTTGAGCCAGATGATTTTTCGCCCGTTGCTTGATTTTCTGCAGATATTCCCGGCCATCGCGGTAGTAATTGTTACGGGCATCTCCCAGCCCAAGGAATACCGTCTCCTCGCTCAAGGAAGGTAGGTAGCGCCGGACGAACTCCTCCCATCCCAGACCGTAGTTGGAAAAACCGGCACGGGGTTGCCCTTGACTTCCCTGTACATGAGGGCAAAATGGCTTCTTCCACTTCTCGCCCGCGGAAGAGGTCGGTCACTTCCTCCACGGCGTCGACAATAACGAGAAAACGCACTTCCCGGAAACGGTTCTGCACCGTGCAGAGGTTTTTGCAAATGATACCCCCCGGAAACAGACGGGGTCAGGAGGCAGTCGATAAGGTAATTTTGCTGGGCCAATTTTTCCATTCCATCTTCTCTAAACTGACAAACAATTTTTTCGCCCCGCACCCATAACAAAAAAAGGTAAAAAAACAAGGGAAAATAATAGAAAGGCCAAAAAACAACACAAACTGGCCCGATCCAAAGAACCGGACCGTCCAGGGCAATATTTTCAGGAAAGGCAGGAAAGTTCAGCGCGCAAAAGGGAAAGGAAGGAAGATAGCTTCTCCTCATCGGGCCGGTATTCGGCAAAAATTTCCCCGATAGCGTGAAAACTCACCAGGTGTAAAAGGACATCTTCCACCAGCGGATCGTCAAACTCAACGCCCGCTGTCAGAAGACGATAGGCTTCTTCCGCCGCTTCCTGGCGGGCAAGGGAGCAGTTCAAGCTGTTCTCCAGCATCTCACAAAGCTTTTCCCTGCTGATCATGTTCACCGCCGTCTTTCCTCTTTTTTTGTATTTTTCCCGGAAAAAGCCCTTTTCATAGCCCCATTATAGGCTGTAGTTGGGCGCTTCTTTGGTGATAATCACGTCGTGGGGATGGCTTTCTCTGAGACCGGCAGCGGTGATGCGGATGAAGCGAGTTTTGGTCTTGAGCTCTTCAATGGTGCGGCAGCCGCAGTAACCCATGCCCGCTCTCAAGCCACCCACCAACTGGAAGATGGTTTCGGAAAGGGGGCCTTTGTACGGTACCCGTCCTTCCACTCCTTCTGGAACCAGTTTCTGCTCCTCTTCCTGGAAATAACGGTCTTTGCTCCCGCACTTCATGGCTCCTAAGGATCCCATGCCCCGGTAAACTTTGAAGCTGCGCCCCTGATAGATTTCGATTTCGCCCGGGCTTTCTTCCGTTCCGGCAAAGAGGCTGCCGATCATGACCACATCGGCACCGGCAGCAATGGCTTTGGTGATATCGCCGGAATACTTAATGCCGCCGTCGGCAATTATGGGCTTACCGTACTCGGCCGCCGCCCGCGCGCAGTCATAGATGGCGGTAATCTGCGGCACGCCAATACCGGCCACCACCCGGGTGGTACAAATGGAACCCGGCCCAATACCCACCTTGACGGCGTCAGCACCGGCTTCAAACAGTTCTCGCGTGGCTTCGGCAGTTGCCACATTACCGGCAATTAGATCTACGTCCGGAAAAGCAGCTTTAATTTTCTTCACCGCTTCAATAACACCTTTGGAATGCCCGTGGGCGGTGTCGATGACGATGACATCCACCTGAGCAGCAACCAGGGCCTCCACCCGCTCCATCATGTCCTTACCTACGCCCACAGCGGCTCCTACCACCAGACGCCCCTTTTCGTCTTTAGCCGCGTTGGGGTACTGGCGCGCTTTTTCGATATCCTTTATGGTAATAAGGCCTTTGAGATTGAAGTTTTCGTCCACTATGGGCAGTTTCTCGATTTTGTGCCGCCGGAGAATTTCCTTGGCTTCTTCCAAGGTTGTCCCCACAGGGGCCGTGATTAAATTATCCTTTGTCATCACTTCGGCTATCTTGCGGCGATAATCCGTTTCAAAGCGGAGGTCTCTGTTGGTAATAATCCCCACCAGTTTGCCGTTCACGGTAATGGGTACCCCGGAGATGCGATAACGGGACATGATCTCCTCGGCATCAGCAATGGTATGGTCGGGGGTAAGGTAGATGGGATCGGTAATTACCCCGTGTTCAGAACGCTTGACCCTGTCCACTTCCAGAGCCTGCTGCTCGATGCTCATGTTTTTGTGAATTACGCCAATGCCGCCCTCCCGGGCAATGGCTATGGCCAACCGGGACTCGGTTACAGTATCCATGCCAGCGCTCATCAGCGGAATATTGAGTCTAATTCTTTCCGTAAGTCTGGTACTGGTATCCACTTCCCGCGGTAAAACTTCCGACTTGGCCGGTATTAAAAGCACGTCATCGAAGGTTAAGCCTTCGCCAACAAACTTTTCATCCCACACAGCCTATCTCCCCTTCCCTTTGGTGTCTCCGTCATCCGTATATTTTTTAATTATAGCACAAAAATTCTACCGGCTGTAAGAGAAATTTGCCCTTTTCCGGAAAAACATAACCCGTCCGCCGTGGACGGGCAACAGCCTGCTATTGTACCAGCCCCAGCTCCCCCAGGGCTTTCCTGATTACCTGCTTTTCCTTCTCTCCCGCTTCCGCCAGAGGAGGCCGTACTCCGCCTACCTTCTGACCGACCATGTTCAGCGCCGTTTTCACCGGAATAGGATTGGAGGTGACAAAGAGAGCCTTAAAGAGGCCAAAGAGCCGCCGGTGCAGCTCCGCCGCCTTTTCCACCTGCCCCTGCCGGAAAACGGTAATCATCTCCTTAATCTCCCGGCCAACAAGATGACTAGCCACGCTGACCACACCCCGGGCCCCCACACTCAGCATGGGCAGGGTGAGGGAATCATCGCCGCTATAAAGGGTGATGGCATCACCACAAAGCCGCAAGATTTCCGCCGCCTGATCCAGGTTGCCGCTGGCCTCCTTGATGGCGGTGATGTTTTTCACTTCTGCCAGCCGGGCCACCGTTTCCGGGAGCAAATTCACACCCGTTCTGCCGGGAACGTTGTAGAGCATCACGGGCAGGGAAGTGCTTTCCGCCACCGTGCGGAAATGGCGGTAAAGGGCTTCCTGCGGGGGCTTATTGTAGTACGGCGTCACCAGCATGACACCGTCCACTCCCGCTTTCTCCGCCACCTGGGTCAGTTCCACCGAAGCGGCGGTGTTGTTGGAACCCGTACCGGCTATCACCTTCCCTTTACCCCGGGCTACTTCCACCACTACTTTAAACAACTCCACCTTCTCTTCCCGGCTCAGAGTTGGAGATTCTCCGGTGGTTCCCGCCACGACGATGGTATCGGTTCCATTTGCCAGCAGGTACTCGGCCAGGCGGGCCGCCCCTTCCAGGTCAACGCTCAGGTCTTCCCGGAAAGGAGTAACCATGGCCGTAAGCAAAGAGCCAAACTCCATTCTTTTCACCATCCCCCCGGATTATTTATCAGTGATGCAGCTCAAACTCCCGGTGCAGCGCCATCAGAGCCCGCTCCATGTCCTCCCGTTTAACCAGACACCAGATAGTAGTATGGGAATCGGAAGACTGAAGGATATTTATCCCTTCCCGGCTGAGGGCCGAAACAATCCGGGCCATTACCCCGGGTACCCCGGCCATGCCGGCACCAATACAGGAAACTTTGGCGCAATCCGGGATTACTTCCGGCTTGAAGCCCATCTCTTTTAATATGGCCACCGCCTTCTCCTGCACTTCATCGTTAACGGTAAAGATAACTTTGTCGGGATTCACGTTGATGAAGTCCACACTGATACCGGCGTCAGCCATCGCCTGGAAAATTCGCATTGGGGCGTCGCCGTTGGTTTGCAGGGGAATCCTGAGCTGGGTTATCCCGTCCATATGGGCAATACCGGTAATTACCCGGTCCCTTATCCCAACCCGGCTGCGCACTTCCTGGGGCGTGGTCACCAGGGTTCCGGGCTCGTCACTGAAGGTACACTTCACCCACAGCGGGATGTTTTTCGCCATGGCAATCTCCACTGCCCGCGGGTGAATTACCTTGGCCCCCATGTGGGCCATGTTGCAGATTTCGGTATAGGTGACCACATCCAGGGGCCGGGCCTCGGCCACATAACGGGGATCAGCTGTCATAATCCCGTTGACATCGGTATATATTTCCACTGCCTCCGCTTCCAGCGCTACTCCCAGGGCGGCAGCAGTGGTGTCACTTCCGCCGCGGCCCAGAGTGGTTATTTCTCCGTCTTCGGTCACACCCTGGAAGCCGGCAACAACCACTATGTTCCCTTCCCGGCTCAAATTATGGATACGCTGGGGCCGGACCTCCAGAATACTGGCCTGGTTGAAGTTGCTGTCGGTGATAATCCCCGCCTGCCCCCCGGTGAGGAAGACCGCTTTCGCTCCCCTGGCCCGGAGAGTAGCGGTCATAATCACCCCGGAAATTATTTCTCCACAGCTTAAGAGAAGGTCCAACTCCCGCCCCTGGATTTCTGGCCAGATTTCCCGGACCATGCTGAGCAGGGTATCGGTGGCATAAGGATCGCCTTTCCTGCCAATAGCCGAAACTACTACTACTGGGTGGTACCCCCTGTCTCTGGCTGCTAGTATTATGTCCGCCACCCGCCGGCGGCTCTCCTCTCCCACCAGAGAAGTGCCGCCGAATTTTTGCACCAGATATTTCACTGCCACCACCCCGCGCGGTAATTCCATCTCTCCCCGGAAATCTCAACTACAGCAAGTTTTCCCGAACGAGAATTTCTGCTATCTGCACGGCGTTGGTAGCCGCTCCCTTGCGCAATTGGTCGGCCACCACCCACAGGTTGAGCCCGCATTCAAGGGAGTTGTCTTCGCGAATGCGACCCACGTAAACATCATCAGTATCGGAAGCAAAGAGCGGCATAGGATATTTTTTCTTCCGGACGTCGTCCACCACCACCACACCGGGCGCTTTACTTAAAATTTCCCGCGCCTCCTGGGCGGTAATTTTCCGCTCCGTTTCAATATTGATAGATTCCGAATGGCTGCGGTAAACGGGCACTCGCACCGTGGTGGCAGTTATTCTCATGTCCGGCTCGTGCATAATTTTCCGGGTTTCCCGGACCATTTTCCACTCTTCTTTGGTGTAATCCATCTCTTCAAAAACGTCGATGTGGGGAATGAGGTTGAAGGCGATCTGATAAGGGAAGACCCGCGGCTGGACCGGCTCGCCGCGCAGAACCTGCCCCACCTGCTCAGTGAGTTCGTTAATGGCCTCCTTGCCGGCTCCGGAAACAGCCTGGTAGGTGGAGACCACCACCCGCTTAATCCGGGCCGCGTCATGCAGAGGTTTCAGTGCCACCACCATGATGATGGTGGAACAGTTGGGATTGGCAATAATCCCCCGGTGGGAGCGCACATCCTCCGGATTAACTTCCGGAACCACCAGGGGTACGTCCGGTTCCAGACGGAAGGCGCTGCTGTTGTCAATAACCACCGCCCCCCGGCGGGCCGCTTCCCGGGCGAATTCTTTGCTGGCCGAACCGCCGGCAAAAAGGGCAATGTCAACCCCGTCAAAAGCTTCGTTGGTAGTAACTTCAACGGTGTATTCTTCATCTTTAAATTTAATCCGGGTGCCGGCCGACCTTTCCGTAGCCAGCAATTTAAGTCCTTTTACCGGGAAGTTCCTTTCAGCCAGCACTTTGAGAATCTCCTGTCCGACGGCTCCGGTTGCTCCTACCACGCAGAGGTTGTACTTTTTCATGTTTTACCCTCCATTCTTTACAGCATGGAAATTCAAAAATGCTTAAACGTAACTAATCAACAATGGTTGAATCTGTTTCCCCTGCAGGGCCAAGTAAGTGGTATCCAGCAGGAGATCCATCCGGGCTACCAGCGAGTTCACTTTTTCTGTGGGATTATCCTGACCAAAAGGTACGAAGTAAATGTTTTTTACCGAGAGAAGGTACCCGATATTGCGAGCATTTATTCCCAGACCGTCGTTGGTGGAAATAGCCAGCACCACCGGCCGCTGGTTGCGCAGGTGGGCTTTGATTCCCATGAGGACGGCGGTATCAGTTATCCCGTTGGCCAGTTTGGCCAAGGTATTCCCCGTACAGGGAGCCACCACAAGAACGTCCAGCAGCTTCCCCGGGCCAAGAGGCTCCGCTTCTTCTATCAGGGTGATGGGCTCCTTACCGGTAATCTCTTTTACCTTTTTCAGCCATTCTTGCCCCTGGCCAAAACGGGAATTGATGTTTTTTACCGCCGGAGAAACCAGCGGGTATACTTCCGCTCCTTCCCGGATAAAATCTTCAATATATTTCAGAGTTTCCCGCAACGTGCAAAGGGATCCCGTCAGGGCAAAGCCAATCTTCTTTCCTGCAAAACGCATCAACCCGCACCTCCTCAGCGGGGTCGCTGGCCGTTGGGCGGCCAGGGCACCTCTTCGGCGATGATCTCCGGCAGCACCCGAGCCAGGATTTCGCCGGCCGTTCTGGGCGCTACCTTCCCAGGAAGGCCCGGCGCCAGGACGGCTTTTATCCCCAGCTCGGCTGCAACTTCAAAATCCACCCCGCCGGGAGCAGAGGCCAGGTCGATAATATAGGCTCTTTGATTGGTTTTCAGCAGAAGCCGGCGGTCAAGAATCAGAGAAGGAACGGTATTGAAGATGAGGTCCATATGGGGCAGGACGCGGGGCAGTTCTGGAAAAGTCACGGGCGTTAGACCCATTTCGTAAATGCGAGCCAGATCCGCCCGCCGGCGAGCAGCCACGGTGGTACGGGCTCCCAAAGCAGCCAGCATCCGCGCTAGCGTCATCCCGGTACGCCCGAAACCCAGCACCAGGGCTCTGCTACCGTGAATGGTGAAATCGGTCCCCTCCATGGCCATCTGCAGAGCCCCTTCTGCCGAGGGAATGGAGTTGTAAATGGCCACATCATCCCGTTCGGCAATCTCTACCAGTCGCAGGCCGCGCCGGGAAGCTAAGTCCTTTAACGAACCCCGGGCCACCCCTACCAGCATCAGGGTTCCTGCCGGTACTTCTTGCAGGTCCTCATCCCGCAGAGGTAGGGGTTCCTTCACAAACTTGGCCCGGATGTTTCCCGCCGGGTCCACTCCCGGCATGGGTAAAACAATAACATCCGCTCCCCGCACCGCCTCCCGGATGGTGGCGCAGGGAATTATCCCCTCCCGCTTTTCCACCGGGAGGCCGACGGTACGCACTTCCGCTCCTTTTTCCCGCAAGACCGGTATATAAACCAGTTCCCTGTCGTCGCCGCCAAGTACGGCCAGCCTTAACCCCCTCAAACTGTAAGCAGTCAACCCGGCTACCTCCTTTTCTGCCGCGTGACTACTTCCAGTATATTGAGGAGGTCAAGAGGATGTGCAGACCGCAGGCTTTATCGTCAGCGGGATATAAAAAAATTGCTAATTAGAGATCCAGGAGTTTTTCCAGTCCGTAGATGAGTTCGTCCCGCTCCATAATGCGCCGGATGGCCAGCACTACTCCGGGCATAAAGGATGTACGGCTGATGGAATCATGACGGATGGTTAAGGTCTGCCCTTCGCCGCCAAAAATTACCTCCTGGTGAGCCACCAAGCCGGGCAAGCGCACACTGTGAACTCGCATCCCGTCAAAGAAACCACCCCGGCAGCCAGGAATTTTCTCTTCTTCAGCGGCATGCCCCTGGACCGTGGAAGCACGTACCTCTTTAATCAACGCCAGAGTCTTCAACGCTGTGCCGGAAGGAGCGTCCAGCTTCTGGTCGTGGTGGAGTTCGATAATCTCCACATGCGGCATGTAGCGGGCTGCCAGCTTGGCAAAATGCATCATCAATACCGCTCCAATGGCAAAATTGGGAGCCACCACACAGCCCACCCCGGCTTCCCGGCAGAGGCTCTCCAGTTCGGCCAAGTCTTTTTCGCCCAATCCAGTAGTACCGATTACCGGGCGTACCCGGTGGCGCAGGGCAAGGCGCGCATTGCCCATTACCGCCGCCGGTACAGTGAAATCCACCATGACCTGGGGTTCCAGAGTCCGAATGGCAGTTTCCAGATCCCCTACCACTTCAATGCCGGTATTGCCCAGACCGGTAATAACCCCGATGTCTTCACCGATCCGGCGCGTGTCCACCGCCCCCACCAGCTGGAGGTCTTCTTCTTTCATGACAGCTTTGACTACTTCCTGACCCATGCGGCCGCAGGCTCCTGTTACCAGCACCCTGATTTTCGCGATGGTTACCATCCCCTTTTCCTGGCATTTTCCCCCCGGAAACACCTTAGTGATTATTTTCCCCAAAAAAAATGGGAATGTCAAGGGATACGCCTTCACAGGTAGCTGTCAACTCCGAGTGGGAAAAATTTATAAAACCTTTTCTTTATCCAAGTGTCTCAGCATCTGCTAAA
>JASUSC010000025.1 GCA_030446285.1 Eubacteriales bacterium
GGACTTCAAATCCAGTGGCGGGCAGTGATCCTGCCCGCGGTGGGTTCGATTCCCACACTTTCCCGCCATTTTCCCGAAATATCAAAGCTTCCTGCCTTCTGGAAGTTTCTCCTATCTCCGCACCGTGACATCCTCCCGACGGATAAATCCGGGGGCATCCCGTCGCGGAACGGCGGCATGTGGCGCAGGTAAGCTTAGTTCCATTGGCTGCGGTGATTCCCTTGAACAAGTGTGGAAACAGAGAGCCATACTGGCTTTTTAGAGCATCCATAAAGTCCCCGGTTCTGCCTTCATAGCTTTTGGCAGTCAGCAAACGCACGGTAACTCCTCACGGATTTTGGATCACACTTTGGTCACAAAACACCTCCTGTCTCCCCTGGTATTTTATTTTGTCTAAAAGCTTTCCCCGGCGAGGGAAGGCTTTTATTTTTTGCCCACTGCTTTTATTTCGATCCCTGCTTCCCGAAGAGATTCCCTTATCCGCCGGGCCGCAGCCAAAGCAGCGGGACTGTCTCCGTGCAGACAGATGGTATCCGCCCGTACCGGCACTGGTTCCCCTGTTACGGCAATAATTTTACCTTCTTTCACCATCATTACCGCCCGGCGAGCAGCTTCTTCCGGATCAGCTATAACCGCCCCCGCCTCCTTCCTGGAAACCAGAGTGCCGTCTGAGCAGTAGGCCCGGTCGGCAAAGACCTCTGCCGCTACCCGTAATCCCACGGCCTCGCCGGCCTTCTGCAGCTCACTTCCCCACGGGGCAAAGAGGATAAGCTCCGGGTCCACCCGGTAAACCGCTTCTGCTATTGCTCCCGCCAGGTTCCGGTCAACCGCCGCCCGGTTGTAAAGGGCACCGTGGGGTTTGACGTGCTGCATCCTCCCCCCTTCTGCCCGGAGAAAAGCCGCCAGGGCTCCTATTTGATAGACAACGATGGAATAAACTTCCTCGGGGGTAACTTCCAGCCAGCGCCGGCCAAAACCGGCAAGATCAGGCAAACCAGGATGCGCTCCTATTGCTACCCCTCGGTTTAAGGCAGCAATCACCGTCCGCCGCATCACCTGCGGGTCGCCGGCGTGAAAGCCGCAGGCTACGTTGGCCGAAGTAATATAAGCCATTATCTCTTCGTCCCTTCCCAGCTTGTAAACACCAAAACTTTCCCCCAGGTCACAGTTCAAGTCAACTCTGAACAACTTTCCCTTCCTCCCCTCGCAACAACAAAGCTCGGCGCAAAATCATCAAATCTTTTTCCCTTGCCAAGTAAAAGTGCTGAGCCTCCTCTACCTCCACCGACACAAAACGCACTTCGTCCCCGGGTTTCCTGTGAGCAAGAACGGAAAGATCCACCGCCGCCACCTGGGCAATCTTGGGGTAGCCTCCGGTAGTCTGGGCGTCGGCCATAAGCACGAGGGGCTCTCCGGCTGGTGTTACCTGGATCGTGCCCGGAGCAACGCCCTCAGAGAGAATCTCCTTTCGCCTTGCCAGTTCCAGTTTAGGCCCCTGCAGCCGGTAACCCATACGGTCGGCAAGAGAAGTGACAAAAAAGGAAGAGTGAAAAAACTGCTCCCGGCTGGAAGAGGAAAGCCAGTCAAAGTGGCTTCCCGGTATGACCCGCACTTCCGCTCGCGGCTGACACCAGCGTGTTATTTCTCTCCCTGCTCCCCAAGAAGGAACACTTACTCTCCGTCTTCTTCCCCTCAACCTTTCCAGCAAACACTGGGAAAAAGGGGTGGGTTTTCCCACCGGCAAAACATCTCCTGCCCGCAACTGGCGTCCCTCTAAACCCCCTAATCCTGCCCGGAGATAAGTGGAGCGGCTCCCCATTACAACCGGTACTTCTATTCCTCCAGCCACAGCCAAATAAGCCCGGCACCCCTGCCAGACCTTTCCCAGTCGCACCACCGCTCCTGCCGGTACAAAAATGGGCCGCCACAGAGGAACCTCCTCCCCCTCCACGGTCACCGGCAGAGGCGAGCCAGTAACCGCCAGCAGGGTTTCTTCCGTTACCAGAAACTCCGGACCCATTAAGGTAATTTCCAAACCGGCAGCATCCTCCCTGTTGCCTACTAAAATGTTGGCCACCCGCAAGGCAAAGACATCCATCGCGCCGGCAGTTCCCACTCCGTACTTGCGCCAGCCGTACCTACCGCAGTCCTGCACGGTGGTAAAAAGACCGGGTTTATTCACTTTAAGACTCATATTTCTCCCTCGTCAGTTCGGCAAATTCTTCCGGAGTAATGGCCCGAAAGTAAGCTGTATCTCCCGGTTGCAAAAGGACTGGAGGCCTTTCTTCCGGCCGGAAAAGGCGCAGCGGTGTCCGTCCTATGATCTGCCAGCCCCCGGGAGTAGAAAAGGAATAAATTCCCGTTTGCCAGCCGGCAATCCCGACTGAGCCGACCGGTACTTGCGGCCGAGGAGAAGAACGCCGCGGCGTAACCAGTCTAGCCGGCAGTTTTCCCAGATAAGGAAAGCCGGGCACAAACCCCAGCATATACACCCTGTAGCCTGTCCCAGTATGAAGGGCAATTACCTCTTCCGGTCTTAAGCCGTGATATGTGGCCACAAACTCTAAATCCGGTCCAAATTCCCCGCCATAGCACACGGGGATTTCCACCACCTTGCCAGATGTGGCCTTCTCCGCCAGTTCAATTCGCCCCGCCGCCTCTTTCAGCCAAGAGCACACCGCTTGCCAGGGCGAAGCTCCCGGTTCTGCCAGCTTTACCTGGACCGGATCGTAAAACACCGTCACCGTAGTGTAGGCCGGAACACATTCCACCAAACCCGGGAAAGGCTCCTTAGCCAGCAGTTCGGCAAAGGCCATTACCAGGCTGTGTACCACCGGGTCTATCTCTTCTCCCAGGCGAATCACCGCTCCTATCTCGCCTAAAGGTTCTATTTGCGGAAAATTCATCTTAAGCCCTCCACCGTTCTTTTCCTGAAAAAGAGAAAAGGGTGCCAGGCACCCCGCAAAACTTACTGCTTTTCTTTTCCTTCAGCTATTTCCCTGAGCTCCGGGCAAACATCCCCGATAGTAGCCGGAGCTTCTTCTTTTTTCTCAAGATAAATCTCTCTTCCTTCCGGGGTTTCCTGTTCTACTTCCCGCATGCTCAGGCTAATTTTTTTGTCTTTCCCGTTAACCCCGATAACCTTGACCAGCACTTCCTGCCCGGGGGTTACCACCTCTTCCGGCTTCGCCACCCGCCGGTCGGATAGCTGGGAAATGTGAACCAGCCCGTCCACCCCGGGTTCCAATTCCACAAAGGCACCAAAGGGAACCAGCCGGACCACCTTCCCTTTGACCACACTGCCTACCGGATACTTTTCCGCCACCTGGCTCCAGGGATTGGGGGCTAACTGTTTCATTCCCAGGGCCACCTTCCCCTCTTCTCTGTTCACGCTCAGCACTAGGACGTCGATTTCCTGCCCCTCTCGGACCACGTCAGCGGGGTTTTCTACCCGGTGCCAAGCCATATCTTTCACGTGGAGAAGACCGTCTATCCCGCCAATATCCACAAAGGCGCCAAAATCCGTTATCCGGCGCACTACTCCCCGGCGAACCTCCCCTTCCTGAAGAGTCCGCAGAAGTTCTTCCCGCCGGCGTTTTTCTTCCTCCTCTAACCAGGCCCGCCGCGATACAATTACCTTGTTCCGCCGGGGATCCAGTTCAATGATAAAGCCTTTCAACCGCTGGCCGATGAACTGGCGTAAATCATCCGCTCTCTCTTTGGCAACATGGGAAGCGGGCATAAAGGCCGCCACCCCGAGGTCAAGAAGAAGCCCCCCTTTGACAGCGTCCGTAACCAGCCCTTCCACCGGTTCCTTCTTTTCGTAGGCCGCCCGTAAAATATCCCAGGCCTTGATCGCATCCGCCCGCCTCTTGGAGAGGACCATCCGTCCTTCCGCATCTTCCGTCTTGATGACGTAGAGGTCCAGAATCTCTCCTTCCCGGATATAATTGCGCGGAGAAGTAAGGTGACAGCAGGAACACTCCCGCAGAGGGATAACTCCTTCCGTTTTACCCCCAACATCTACCAGCACTTCCTCATCAAAAACCTTCACCACTACCCCTTTAATAATTTCCCCCGGCTTCACCTCACGAAACTCCAGGGCCTTTTCCAACAAATTTTCCTCCTGTTCTTCCTGCCGGCGCCCGATTTCCTCCATAGCCTTGATAACCTCCTCAATAATGGTACGGGGAGTAGAAGCGCCGGCTGTTACCCCGGCTTTGCGTGCCCCGGCAAACCATTCTGGCTTCAGCTCCGCCGCCCCTTCAATATGGTAGGTGGGAGTACCCGTCTCTTTGCACAGCCGGGCCAATTTCCCGGTGTTGGCACTTTCTTTCCCGCCCACCACAATCATGACATCTACCTGGCGAGCCAGCCTGGCTGCTGCTTCCTGCCTTTCCTTAGTGGCGTGGCAGATAGTATCGAAGGATTTCACTTCCTCGGCTTTTCCTTTCAGGACCTCCACCACCCGTAGGAAGTTGTCCCGCGGCTGGGTGGTCTGGGCTACCACCGCCACCTTCGCCATGGGTGGGAGCCTTTCCGCCGCTGCGGCGTTCTCCACCACCAGAGCCGTCCCATTGGTCCAGCCAACAATTCCGGCTACCTCCGGGTGGTTGGGGTCTCCCACCACCACTACCTGGTAACCTTCCCGGTACATGGCGTAGGCCAGCTCCTGGGCCTGGCGAACAAAGGGGCAGGTAGCGTCCACCAGTTTTATCCCCCGCGCCCTGGCCTGTTTGAGAACGGCAGGGGAAACACCGTGGGACCTTATTACCAGCACATCCCCAGCATCGAGGCAGTTCAGATCGTCTACCGGCTCTATTCCCTGTTCCCGCAGTTCCTCTACCACCCGGCGGTTATGAATGAGAGAACCCAGGGTGTAAACCCGAGCATGGTCCCGGGCTGCCTGCTGAGCTATGTTCAGGGCTCGCTGTACCCCGAAACAGAAGCCGGCCTTCTCGGCCAGGATTATTTCCATCACCTTTTCCTCCTCAACACTGCTTTTCTTCTTTGAGTTCCGCCAAAAGTTCCCGCAGCCTCTTTTCCACCTCCGCCGTCATCTGACGGTAAAGCTCGTTCTTACTACCATGCCAGTTTTGCCGGTACTCTTCGAAATAAAGAGGTTTACCCACCTTAGCCTTTACCCTGCTTAAACCCCAGCGGTTAGTCCCCCAGAGAGCCACCGGCAGGACAGGTGCTCCTGATTTCCAGGCCAGCATGGCCACTCCTTGTTTTAATGGTAAAAGCTCTCCCGTACGGCTGCGGGTACCTTCTGGAAACAGGCAAAGTACCCGCCCTTCCCGCAGCACCTCCATGGCCGTACGCATGGCGGCTACGTCGGAACGGCCGCGGTGAAGAGGTATAGCTCCGAAAGCTTTTATAACTGTCTTAAGAAGTGGAATCCGGAAAAGCTCGGCCTTGGCCAGGAAAGTAATGTTCCGCCGAAAAAGACAGCCCACCACCACCGGATCCAAATTGCTCAAGTGGTTGGCAGCAACGATTACTGGCCCCTCCGCCGGCATATTTTCCTCTCCCTGATAACGCCACCGAAACCAAACCCTCATAATTATTCGACACACTACCCAGCAGAAGCGGTAAAAAAGCATTAGCTACCGTCCCCTCTCCTCTCAACAGGTTCACAGCCCTTGTCCCGGCACAGGCGGATAACCTTTTCCACCACTTCCGGTAGTGTCATCCCCGTAGTATCGATAACTACCGCATCCTCCGCCGGTTTAAGGGGAGCTACCTCCCGCTGGCTGTCTATCCGGTCCCGTTCTCTAATCTCCGCCAGAATTTGCTCGAAGGAAACTTCGTACCCTTTCCCTTTTAACTCTAACCAGCGGCGCCGGGCTCGTTCCTCCGGCGAGGCAGTGAGAAAAATTTTGCAATCTGCCCAGGGAAGCACGCAGGTGCCAATATCTCTGCCGTCCAAAACCACCCGACCGCCGGCGGCCAATTGCCGTTGCAGACACACCATCTCCTCCCGTACCCCCGGCACCCTGGCCACCAGCGAAACCGCCCGCGACACCTCGGGACGACGTATTTCCTCCGTCACTTCCCGACCATCAACGTAGACCCGCTGCCCTTCCCCACTTCCGGTGAGGGCAACATCGGTGTTTGCCGCTAGAGCGGTAAGGGCGTTTTCATCTTCCAGATTAACTCCCAGCATCAACGCCTTCCAGGTCAGGGCCCGGTACATGGCCCCCGTGTCGATGTACAAGTAACCGAGCCGGTCAGCAACCTGCCGGGCCACGGTACTTTTTCCTGCTCCTGCCGGTCCGTCAATGGCCACAATTCCCCGGGCCAATCAGCATCCCTCACTTTCGTCAAGGTTCAACCGGATTAGTTTCTGATTAATTCGACACAAATATTTTTTTTTCCTTTTTTAGCGGAAGAAAAGTTTTGGCTTCCCAGATGCGAGCAGGGGGCAAAGCCACTTTTTAACAGTATTTTTTCTCCTCATCCAGGCACCATAAGGATAAATTTAAGCGGAGGTGGAGACAAATGTTCACCTGCCCTCTCTGTAACGGTTTGCTCACTGTCTCCCAGCTTTGTCCCCGGTGCGGCCTGCCCCTGGCGGACGGAGGAAAAATTGAAGATTACTACGGCCCCTATAGCCCCTACCAGGACGACTGGCTTTTCGACATAGAACAAGCAAAAGAAAAAGGACAGGTACAAACCTGTCCCCATCTTTTTTACTGCCCCCGTTGCTCCACCCACCTCATTTTCCCTGTCCAGCTTCGTTAAACTGATCCCCCAACTACCGGGATTAAACAACGGGCACCGATCAGGGCCTGAGCCAGCACACCGGCAATCACCCGGGCAAGGCTGTAAGTGACATGGAGCCGGGTATTCTGAAGGAGGAAGTGAGGCATGAAACCGTTGACGTTGACCACACCCTTTATCGTCACATCTCCTACCGCAGGCAAATTTTTCTCCACTCCCGCTCCCGGCTTAAGCGGCCCCTCTTGCATTATGATATGCTCCACCATGTCCTGCCTGCCAAGGGAAGCGTCAACCGCCACTACCAGAGCTGCCGGATGGAGAGTCCGGATTTTCCGCCAGGTTTCCTCCAGATTGAGGGCATGGACAGGTTTGGCGAGTGTTCCATAAACCACCGCCTTGGGGTACTCTTCCTGCAGGAGGGTTCCCACCAGCGGTCCTAAACAGTCGCCCGCCGAACGGTCCGTTCCTATGCAGAGAATTACTTGCTCACCGCTGCGGGACATGAGGCGGGTTAAAGTTGCCAGCATTTTTTGCTGTCCTTCCACATCGCGGTAATGAAAACAAATTTCCACCGGCAATCCTCCCGTCTTCACTATAGCTGCTAAATATTATAGACGGGAAGGACTGTCGAAATCCCGCAAAAAGCAAGAAAAAGGTAATGCCTTCTTCTGCTTTTTTCTCTCCTGACCCGCTATTTTTCGCCTAAGAAAGCTCTTCCATGCTTTCCCGCAACTCCACCAGGTGTTTCTTCTCCTCTTCCAGAAGACGGCTCAAAGCCTCCTTGACTTTTTCCGAATCGGTCTTGCTGTAGAGCTCGGAGTAAAAAAGAATGGCGTCCTTCTCCATTTGAATTCCTATCGCCAGAGCATCAGCCGGACCGTCAACTGCCGGCAGTTCGGGAAGGCGGAACAGGTCTGCCAAGGTTTGGAGGTACTCCTCTTCGCCAGCAATGCCAGCATCGTCTTCCAGCTCGCCCAGCAGATGCGAAAATATCTTAATATGCTCCTCCTCTTCCCCGGCCAAGCGATGGAAGATATCTTTCACCTCGGGCTTGTCATACCGCTCCTCCTGCCGGCGATAAAATTCACGCCCTTTTTCCTCCATCTGCAGAGCTATTCGCAAAAGCTCCTCTACCGTTAGCCCCGCCATTTCTTTCTTCCCCCTTTTCATCCCGTATTACAGGAAAGGTAAGAATAAATTTGGTTCCGAAGCCCTCCTTGGAAATAAACTCTATTTTTCCACCTATTTCCTGCACCAGCCAGTAAGTAACAGTAAGCCCTAAACCGGTTCCGGTTTCCTTGGTTGAGTAAAAGGGATCAAAAATATGGGGCTGATGTTCTGCTGGTATACCAACACCGCTATCTCTTATTTCTACCCGTGCCACCTTGGCTTTATTACCGTCGTTCTTCTCTTCTTCAACTACCGCCAAAGTAACCTCCAGCAAACCTCCTTCGGGCATGGCATCAAAAGCGTTCTGAATTATGTTGAGGAGGATGTTTTTGAGCTGGGTGTACCCTCCGGCAATTACGGCCTTTTCCGCGCGAATGTCGGTGAGAACATCCACCCGGCTGAGCAGAGCCTGGGCGTCAATAAACAGAATGACCTCTTTCAGTACTTGAACCAGGTCTACCTCCTCTTTTTCCGGCCGGCCAGGACGCGAAATAAGTAGGAGATCGTTGATTATCTCGTTGATACGGTCAATCTCGCTTAACATTATGCGGTAGTAACTCCCTTCTTTTTCGTCGCCGGCATGCTTTTCCGCCATTAATTGCAGAAAACCGCGCACAGCGGTAAGGGGGTTCCTGATCTCGTGGGCCAGACCAGCAGCGATTTTCCCCACCAGGGCCAGTTTTTCCGCCTGGGCAATGCTATCTTCCAGCAAGCGACGCCGGGTGGTGTCCCGGAAAAATTGCGCCGCACCAATGACATGCCCAAGATTATTGCGTAATTGATAGGTATAAATATCCAAATAACATTTCTTCCCCTGGACAAGCGCTTCATGATTGTGCATTTGAAAGACCTGCCCAGTCTTTAAAGTTCTCAAAAGGCAGCGGCAAGCTTCCGGAAAGAAAG
Source organism: Eubacteriales bacterium (assembly GCA_030446285.1). Lineage (GTDB taxonomy): Bacteria > Bacillota > JASUSC01 > JASUSC01 > JASUSC01 > JASUSC01. The sequence goes on from JASUSC010000025.1 coordinate 8,800, forward strand.
ACGCTAACACCTCCTCCGCACTCCGTCCGAAAATATCCTCTGCCCGGATTCCCATAAACTGCTCGGCAGTGCGATTTAAACCGACAATTCGACCATCACAGTCGATTACCACAACTCCATGATGAACATTGTCCAAAAAATTGCTCACCTTCCGGTGCCATTCTTCCAGGGTTACAACTTCCTTTTCCTCTTGTACCGTACCCACCAGGCCGACTCCCTTGCCCTTTTCGTTCCTCACTGGGTAAAGACTGAGGAGTACCGGGATGCGGCTACCCCTTCTATTTAGCAAATTGGTAGGGAAATTGACTACTTTTCTCCCGCTCAAAATTTCCTGAAAAGAAAGGGGTAACTTCTTCCCGTCACTACAATAACCCATTAGCTCTTCCCAGCTCTTTCCTTTCAGCTCTTCCCGGGGCCACTGAAGTATCCGGGCAAAATTTTCGTTGACATAAACAACTCTAAGTTCGCCATCAAGAGTAAAAATCCCTACGGGGAGACTTTCAATCGCATCGAAAAGGAAACATTTCTCCTCCGGCTCCCCCGAAGTAAGCCAGATACTCTGACACAACTCTTTGTGGGAACTCTTTTTTTCTCCCCCAAGTGTTCCATAATAAGTTCCCTCACCAGCCAGCACGGGAATATTCCCTTCTTTTTCTCGAAAATACTAATCGTAAGTCGAAAAAACGGTGCCTTTATAATAATAACGCCCGCAAAACAAATTTTGAAGATGAAGGGGAGCAGAATTTATGAAAAAGTCGTTAGCTCTTGTTTTAACAGTAATCAGCTTTATCTTTCTCCCAAAGGCAGTCACCTTTGCCTTGCCGGTCTGTCCGGATACAGCAGCACCAGAGTACCGGCCAACCACTCCGTCTCCCCAGGGAGAAGAAATTGCCGACATCCAGAAAACCCTGCGCAACCTGGGTCTTTTTCAGAGAGAAGAAACGGGCCGCTACGATAGTCTCACCGCAGAGGCAGTAAAAAAGTTCCAGCTTCACACCGGCCTTAAACCTACCGGTATTTTCGACCGCCGTACCCGGGAAATGTTATGCCGCTTCGTGGAAACCAACGCTTTCGCCAACCCAGCCGCGGGAGAAAAAAAGTGGGCCCCCAGGGGAAGAGTATCCATCGTGGTGGACATTGACCGCCATATTCTCACCGTTTATGATGACGGTCGTCCTTTTATGACCTACCCGGTAGCCGTAGGCAAAGAAGAAACTCCTTCCCCGGTAGGTGAATGGAAAATAATCGAAAAAACCTACGAGCCGGGAGGACCTTTTGGATCCCGCTGGATGGGCTTGAACTGTCCCTGGGCGTCCTACGGTATTCACGGCACCGATCAGCCCTGGTCCATCGGCCGCGACGCCAGCCGGGGGTGCATCCGGATGTATAACGACGACGTGGCCGAACTGTTCGAGTGGGTGCCGATCGGCACGCCGGTAAAAATCACCGGCAATCCGTTATCCCCCTATTATGAAGAACGCCGCAGACTGTCATACGGCAGCTGCGGCTCGGATGTGGTCCTTATTCAGCAAAAGTTAAAAGAAAAAGGTTATTACCGCGGGAAATGTGACGGCTATTTCCTGGAAGAGACGGCATCTGCCCTGAAAAAGTTTCAAAAGGATCACGGTTTTGCAGCCGACGGCATCGTCAGCGCCGACATTTACGCGGCTTTAGGTCTTTAATCCGGCTTGCTCAATCCCAACACCCACTCCCGCAATTTCTTCCGGTCTATGCTTCCGTCTGCCGTGCGGGGAACGGCGCCAACCGCCTCGAACTCCCGCGGTGCGGCGTGGGCCGCCAGCCCCGTTTTCACAAAATTGCGCAGTTCCTCCATAAGTTCGGCGGTGAGTTCCCGGCCCGTTTCCAGCACCACGTAGGCTTTGACAATTTCACCCCGCAGCGGGTCGGGTTTACCGGCCACCGCAGCATCCTTTACCGCCGGGTGTTCTACCAATTTTTTCTCCACCTCGGCCGGGCCTACCCGCTCGCCGGAGGTGTTGATAACCCCGTCTACCCGGCCCTGGAAGTAGAAGTAGCCGTCTTCATCGTAGTAGGCCGCATCACCGGAAACAAACCAGGGATCAAACCGAAAATACTCCCGGTACTTCTCCTCGTTGTTCCATACGGCCCGGAACATGGCCGGCCAGCCTTTTTTGATGGCCAGGTGGCCGATGCGGTTGGGTCCCACTTCCCGCCCCTCATCATCCAGCACCGTACATTCAATACCGGGTAAAGGTTTACCGATGGATCCTACCTTCAAAGGCAGGGCCGGCAACTGGCAGATAATATTCATCCCCGTTTCGGTCATCCACCAGGTATCGTATACCGGCAGGCCCAGTTTTTCCAAACACCAGTCCAGTACGTCCTGGGTCAGGGGTTCACCCACGCTGAGGATATGGCGCAGACTGCTTAAGTCGTACTGGGCCAGCAGGTGCTCTTCCTGCCGCATCATGCGGAAGGCGGTGGGAGCGCTGTACCACACGCTCACCCGGTACTCCGCCAGCGTCCGGTACCAGTCCTCGGCCCGGAAACGACCGCCGCGGATGACCACCGGCACTCCGTGCATCCAGGGAGCCAGAAAACCATATACAATGCCGGTAATCCAGCCCGGATCGGCAGTACACCAGTAAACGTCGCTCGGCCGCAGGTCGTGAACCCAGTACGCCGTCAAATAGTGGCCTACCATGCCGTAGTGAACGTGAACTATCCCCCGCGGCACTCCTTCCGCTCCGGAAGCGTAAAGGATGAGGTAGGGATCTTCCAGATCCACCCAGGTAACTTCCGCCACCGGTGCGGCCTTCGCCATTTCTTCCTGCCAGGACAGGGTCCCAGGCAGTCCCTCTTCACCGGTTACGATAACATGCTCCAGTTGGGGCAGCCTCTCCAGGGGTACCCGCGGCAGCAGCTCGGGAGCGGTTACTAAGATGCGGGCACCGCTGTCGGCAAGGCGGTCGTAGAGAGCCTCTTCCATGAAGGCTTCAAAGAGCGGAACCACTATTCCCCCGGCCCGCACCGTCCCGGCAAAAGTCACGTACCACTCCGGGGAGCGGGGGAGAAAAATGGCTAATCTCTCGCCTTTGCGGAAATCCAAGGAATGGAGGACACCAGTAAACTTCCGCGCCAGTTCCGCCAGCTGGGCGAAAGTGTAGTTTTCCCGCCGTTGGCCGTCGCTGTAGTAAAGGGCGGAGCTGTCACCTCTGCCCTCGGCCACGTGTTTCTCCAGCGCTTCGTAAATGATGTTGGCCTTGCCTGTTCGGGACCAGGTGAAAAACTTCTCTCCTTCCCGGAAAGAAAAATTCTTCCTGACCTCCTCGTAATCGACCAGGTTTTTCTCCCCCTCCCGGGGCGGAATCACCCTCCTCTGCACCTCTCTCCTCTCCCTTCTCACCGTGTTTTTTTCTAAAATTTACTCACTTTCAATTATTATAACAAAAAAGAAAGTTCCGGCAATTGCCCCGCTAGCAACTCGAGCCTGCCAAGCACTCTGTAAAAAAACGGTTGTTAAGCCGGTAATTTACTTTCCAGTATGACCGAAACCTCCGGAACCTCTTTCCGATTCATCCAGAACATCCACCTCTTCCCATTCCACCCGTTCCACCCTGCTTACCACCATCTGGGCAATGCGGTCTCCTCGCCGCACGGTAAAGGGCTCCCGGCCGTGGTTAATGAGGATAACTCCTATCTCTCCTCGGTAATCGCTGTCAATGGTACCAGGCGTGTTGACCATGGAAATACCGTGCCGCAGAGCTAAGCCGCTGCGGGGTCGGATCTGGGCCTCGTACCCCGGCGGCAGGGATATGTACAGGCCGGTAGGGATAAGCCGGCGCTCCCCCGGGTGCAGGACCACTTCCTCCTCCACAGCAGCGTAAAGGTCCATTCCGGCCGCCCCAGCGGTCATATAAGCCGGGAGGGGGAGGTCCTCCGTACCGGGCCGCCTCTTAACTTTTACTTTCACCATGTCCCTTTCCTCCTCAACAGTAGTCCTCCCATTTTATCTCTTTCTTCACCGGCCCGATCCACGCTAAGGTGAAATGATCGGGGGCGAAAAACTGGCGGCAGAGACGGCGGATGTCGTCCATGGTGACGGCATCAATAGCCGCGGCAATCTCTTCCATGGTCATGACCTGTCCCAAGCAAACCTCAGCCTTGCCTATCCGGGTCATGCGGCTTCCCGGCCCCTCCAGGCCTAAGAAGAGGTTCCCCTTCAACTGTTCTCGGCCACGGTGCAGCTCCTCTTCACTCAGGCCTTGCCGGTACAGCCGCTCCAGTTCTTCCGCCAAAATCCGTAGCAACCGGTCCAGGTTAGCCGGGCTGAGACCGGCGTAAAGGGAGAAAATGCCGGAATCAATATAGCTGCTCAGGTAGGAGTAAATGGAATAGACCAGGCCTAAGTTTTCCCGTACCCGCTGGAAAAGGCGGGAACTGACGCCGCCGCCCAGCACGGTGTTGATAATGCTCAGGGCATAAATATCCGGGTGGTTCATGGGCAGGGCTTCGGTCCCTAAGACCACATGCACCTGCTCCGTGTCTTTGTAGCGGGAAACAGTGGTGTAAGCCGGTTGGGGGCGGGTAAAAGAAACCGGCGCCGACCTGCCGTCAAAGGAACCGAACACGGGAGTAAGCCGTTCTACCACCCGACGGTGGTCGATATTCCCGGCCACCGCCACCACGAGGGAATCGGGCGTGTAGTGACGGCGGTAAAATTCCACCAGTTTTTCCGGGCGGAGGGAGGCCACCGTCTCCCGGTGGCCGATGATGGGCCGGCCCAGGGGATGACCGGGCCACAGGCCGGCAATAAAGACATCGTGAACCAGGTCGTCTGGCGTGTCCTCGTACATCTTTATCTCTTCCAGGATGACGTTCTTCTCCTTCTCAATTTCCGTCGGCTGAAAAAGGGAGTTAAAAAACATGTCGGACAACACGTCCACCGCCACATCCAGATGGTTGTCCAGCACCCGGGCATAGTAACAGGTGTATTCCTTGGCAGTGAAGGCGTTAATCTGACCTCCCACCGAATCCAGGGCCTCGGCAATCTGGCGGGCCGTGCGGTTTTTGGTTCCTTTGAACATCATGTGCTCGATGAAGTGGGATACCCCGGCCAAGCTCTCCTCCTCAAAACGAGAACCCACGCGTACCCACAGGCCGATGGCAACGGAACGGACCTGAGGCATTTCCTCGGTAATAATGCGTACTCCGTTGGGCAGTGTCTCCTTCTGGATCATCTTTACCTCCGTTTGGCAATTTTTTGGCCATTTTGCCTATTTATAATACCTCATTCCCGGCAAAAAGAAAAGAGCTAACCTCCGCCGGGTCCTCACCCGCTTTATCCTTTTGCCTCGCGCAGTTCTCGCAAGCTGCATTCCCGCACTAATAAAGAAAGGTTTTCACCCAGCGAAAATTTTCCTTTTTAACCCTTCTCCCGGAAAAGGCGCTGTGGGATTACTCGCTGCCACCAGGGGGCAAGGGTAGCCTCTTTGGCCGCCACCAGCGGCACTTCCGCCACTAGCTGCCCCTGCCAGAAAACCCGGACCCGTCCTAATTTCTCGCCCGCTCGCACCGGCGCCGCCACCACCGTAACCTTTTCCATTTTTACTTCTACCCCGCTGGGTCCTTCCCGCGGCACCGCCAACCGCACGCCGTCGCCGGCCGCCACCGGCACCTTTTTCTCCCGGCCCTTCTCCACCGGTACCCGCGCCAGAAGTTGCCCCCGGGCCAAAACAGTTTTCACGCCGAAGGCGGAAAAGCCGTAATCAAGCAACGCCTTTGCCTCGCCGTAGCGGTCGGGGCTGTTTAACACCACCCCTATCAGCCGCCGGCCGTCCCGCGCCGCCGAAAAGGCTAAGCACTCCCCGGCCTGGGAAGTGGTGCCGGTTTTGATCCCGTCCGCTCCCGGGTATTCCCAGAGGAGACGGTTGCTGTTGCTGAGGTGGCGGGTCCAGCGGCCGCTGGTGAGATGAACTTCCCGGGTAGCAGCCATCTGGCGGAAAAGGGGGTTCTGCATGGCATAGCGGGCGATGAGGGCCAGATCGTAGGCGGTAGAGTAGTGAGCGGGATGGGGTAGCCCGTTGGAGTTAACGAAGTTGGTATTCCTGGCCCCCAACCAGCGGGCCTTTTCGTTCATAAGGCGGGCAAAAGCTTCCTCCGTTCCAGCTATGTGCTCGGCAACGGCCACGGTTGTATCGTTGCCGGACCAGACCATGGCCCCGTAAAGGAGGTCCCGCAGGGTCATCTGCTCCCCCGGCGACAGGTAAATCTTACTCTCTTCCGTGGCCGCCGCCTTCGCACTGGCCGTTACTTTATCTTCCGGCTTCCCGCGTTCCAAAGCCAAAATAACCGTCATTATTTTCGTAATGCTCGCCGGCGCCCGCTTCTCGTGGGGATTTTTGGCGTACAAAATCTGTCCCGTTTCAGCTTCCATCAACACCGCCGCCGCTGCGCCTACTAGCGGTGGATTTGGCGCTGCCGCTGCTGAGGGAGCCGGGAAAACTAAAAGAAAGATAAAGATTAACCAAAATAAAGGAATCACAATTCCCTGCCTTTTTTTGGGCTTCATTCCTTGCTGCCTCCTTACCCACGCGTGTAATTCTGTCTACTGCAGCAGCCGGGAAACGGTAACCAGTCTGTACCCCCTTTGCTTCAACTGCCGGATCATTTCCGGCAGCGCTTTGACCGTGGGCTCGGTTGGGTGCATCAGCACGATGACTCCGTTTCCCGCCTTCTCCACCACCCGCCTGACGATTACCTCCGGCGCCGGCCGCTGCCAGTCGATGGTATCCGCCGTCCACATGATAGTGCGGTAACCCAACTCCGCCGCTACATCCAGCACCTCCTGGTTGTGCTCCCCGTAGGGAGGAGCAAACAGCTTTACTTTCCGGCCTGTAATCTTTTTAATAATCTTTTCTGTTTTAATAAGCTCCTCCCGGTTCTCCTGGCGGCTTAAGGCCGTGGGATGGGGATGGGAGTAACCGTGACTGCCGATTTCATGCCCGTAAGCGGCTATTTTTTGCAGGAGTTTTGGGTTGTCCTCCGCCCACTGACCGCCGATAAAAAAGGTAGCCGCTACCTTTTCCCGCCGCAATATCTCCAGCATGGCCGGCAGATACTCCTCTCCCCAGACCACGTTTACCGTAAGGGCCATTTCCTTCCGCTTTTCCGTTCCCCGGTACACCGGTTCCCGCAAAGCGGTGGTGAAGGCTACTTCCTCCACAGCCGCCACCGCTGCCAAGACCAGCAACAACCCCATTACCCCGCGCAGGAACCAAATCAGTCCCCTCCTGCCGTTAAAAACATAAAAAGCCATCTTTTCACCCCCGTCTCCAAGTTCTGGAGGATTATATGCGGGGGTGGAGCGAAAAATTAGTTTTTCGGCAGGAAAAAGTCGCTTCACCGCCGGCCTCAACGGCCGGATTTTTTCCAGCCGTATTCGAGAAGGGCCATTGTATCGGCGTAGCGGTCACCGCTGTTCAACACCACGGTAATGAGCCTCCTGCCGTGCCGGCAGGCGTAAGCCACTAAGCAGTTACCGGCCATAGGTGTGGAGCCGGTCTTTACCCCTTTTATCCAGGAGTAACGGTGGAGGAGCCGGTTGGTGTTGGCTAGAGTCACCGTCTTATTTCGGTTCAGCCAACGGATTTTCGCCTCCTTGGTAGCTGCCAGGCGGCAGAAAAGGGAATTGCTGTTCACCGCATAACGGGTAATCAGAGCCAGGTCCGCCGCAGTGGTAAGGTGGGTGGGGTCGGTATAACCGTTGCTGTTGACAAAATTGGTGTTTGTTGCCCCGAGGCTCAGCGCTTTGGCCGTCATCAGCCGGGCAAACTCAGCTTCCGAGCCAGCAATGTGTTCCCCAATGGCCACGGTGCTGTCGTTGGCAGAATAAACCATAGCTGCCTGCAACAGGTCCCAGAGAAGGAGCCTGTCTCCGGCCCTGAGCCCGATAGCCTGTCCCTCATAATCACCTCCTGCCTCCGGGCTTACCGTAACCACCTCTTCCGGATGGGCCAGCTCTAATGCTAACAAAACCGTCATAATCTTGGTGGTACTTGCAGGGTGCAGGGGACGGTGGGGGTTGCGAGCATAAAGAATCCGACCGGTATCGGCATCCATAAGAACAGCAGCTTCGGCCGTAATCTGCGGTTCTCCCTCCCCCCGCACCGGCAGGGGAAAAGAAAAAAGCAACAATATTCCCACCAGAAAGCCCGCCATTTTTCTCCCACTTTTTTTCATTACCCATTCCTCACCTTTGCCGGTAGCATCAGTCTTAGTATGGATAAGAAGCCGGAAAATTGATTACGGCAAAAAATGGGGAGGATAAGTAACTTTTTGCTGCCGGGGGTAAAATGTTCACTGGAGAAAACACAACGAATATACATGAAAAGGAGGGGAAATCTCGTGCCGGTAAAAAAGAAGATGGCTCTTGCCACCCTCGTTCTTTTCTTTTTTACCCTATTCACCGGCTGCACTTCCCCCGGAAGCAAAAAGGACGGGGATAAACCCCCGCCGGCAAAGGAGGAAGACGGTTTGGCTGCCCACGTAAGGCTGGTAAAAACACCCGTCACCGACGTCAGGGCCCGGCCTGATCCCAGTTCTGAACTTCACACCCAGGCCCTGCTGGGAGATCGGGTAAAAGTCCTGACGGAAGAAGGGGAATGGCTGCTGGTCAACGTTCCCGACGGTTACCGCGGCTTTATCGCCCGCCGGGATACGGTACCTCTATCGGCAGCTCCGGAGCCCTACCGCAAGGCGAGGTACTATCTCTTCGTGGCCGCCCCTGCCGTAACTTGTTACCTGGACCCACAGTTGAAAAAAAAGAGCGGCGAGCTTTTCTTAGGCACTTTTCTTCCCCTGACGGAAGAAAGAGGCGATGTTCTGGTCACCGTTCTTCCCGATGGGAAAAAGGTTTTTCTGCCCCGCCGGTCAACCATCACCGTTAAGGCCGGAGAGCTCCCGCCGCGCCGTACGGGGAAAGAAATTGTCGCCACCGCCCGGAAGTTCTTGGGAGTGCCCTATTTGTGGGGAGGTACTACCCGCCTCGGCATCGACTGCTCCGGTCTTACTTACATGGCCTGCCTGGCCAGCGGCGTGAGACTTGCCCGGGACGCTGACCTCCAATTCCGCCAGGGAGAAAAAATAGCGGACCGGGCCGACCTGAAACCGGGCGACCTGGTCTTCTTCAACACCTATCCCTGGGGCGGTCCCACCCACGTGGGAATTTATATCGGCGAAGGACGGTTCCTTCACGCCTCCTCCCGCAGCGGCGTCATCATCAGCAGCCTTGACGATCCCCCCTACAGCCAGACCTACGCCGGCGCCCGCCGCTACCTGCCCTGAGGTGGAGGTTCTTCCGCCGGGAAGAAAAACCAGAACCGCACCTGTCTGCCCGCCGCCTCCCCTCGCAGCAAAACGGGATGGGGGCGGTTATTTTTTATCTTTAAATCCAGGGAATCGAAATCCACGGTAGCATCCTGTCCCGGCGGTACGTAGCCCACAGGCCGAGCATGACGGTGCCTCTCCACCACTTCCAGTCCGGCCTGGACAGCAGCGTTATAGAGGGTGGAAGCCACCTGGCAGACCCCCCCTCCCGGGCCAAGAAAAAAACCCCCTTCCGTCATAATGGGAGCGTTTTTGTATCCCCGTTCCGGCGTCCGCGGTCCCACGATGCGGTTGAATGACATTACCTCCCCCGGGTAAATTAGGGTGCGATCCAGGGCGCAGGTGGCCAAAGTGATGTTGTGCCAGCGCTCCTCGCTACCCCCCGCATAAGTAACAAAAACTCCCACTTCTCTGGTAAGAGCGGCGATGTCTTCCCTTTTCCAGCGCGGCCAAAGGGGGCGGGTCACCACCTTAAGCCGCATGCCCTTCTCGGCCTGCAATACCTTCCGCACCGTGGCTTCTACATCCACCGTAAGACCGGGTTTTTCCGGAATAATCTCCCCGGTCCTCCGGTCGATAGAAGCGTTCTGCGGTGGCCGGTTCACCTGCAAAGCGATATTTTTTGCCGCCTGCCGCACTTCTTTTTCCAGATAATACTCCACCAGCACATCCTCCAGCCATACCCCTTCTTTTACCCCGTAATACCTCCTCAGCAGGTAATCACGCCCGTTCTGCCAGAGCCTGCAGCCGGAAAAAAGAAAAAAGGCCACCAGTCCCGCCAGAAGAAAAAACAGCCCCTTCCGCGTCCCCATTTTCACCCCTCCTCTCGGCCTCTCATAGACATATATGAAGACCGGACAGGAGGTTATGCTTCTTCCCGTAGCCGGCAAAAAATGTCTATTACCTTAATTTGGCTGTTTCTCGTCTCGCCCTGTTCGCACTTTCACATATTTCTACCTTAACATCCTGAGTTATCCACAACAACCCTAAAGCATAATTTCCTAAAGGAAAATAATAAAGACCGGTGTTAAAACCGGTCCTCCTGCTTACATAGCTATGGACTCCCACTTGCCGCAGCGGTCGCCCCAGCGGGCAATGACCTCATCCTCCTGGTAAATCTCGATGACTTCGCAACGGTTGGCACAGCCCTTGCACTCGAAGCTGCTCGCCCGGTAGTCAATATCCACCACATCAAAACCTTTGAAGTTGGTCCCGCCCTTTTTCTTCACGGCGTCCCGAGCTAAGAGGGCAGCGCCGATGGCACCCATCACGTTGAAGTAGCGGGGTACAATGATTTCCGTCTGCAGGGCTTTTTCAAAGGCAGCCCGGATGCCCACGTTGGCCGCCACCCCGCCCTGGAACACCACTTTGGGCAGGATTTCCTTCCCCTTACCCACGTTGTTCAGGTAGTTACGCACAAGAGCCTCACACAGGCCGGCGATGATATCCTCCAAGTTGTGGCCCAACTGCTGCTTGTGGATCATGTCCGATTCGGCAAAGACGCCACAGCGGCCAGCAATGCGCACGGGCGTTTTTGATTGCAGAGCCAGTTCACCGAACTTCTCAATAGGAATTCCCAGCCGAGCCGCCTGCTGGTCCAGGAAGGAGCCGGTACCGGCAGCGCAGACGGTGTTCATGGCAAAGTCGGTAACCACCCCGTTGCGTAAAATGATGATTTTGGAGTCCTGGCCCCCAATTTCTAAAATGGTCTGGGCGTCAGGAACCTCATGGGAGGCCGCCACGGCATGGGCAGTGATCTCGTTTTTCACTGTGTCAGCACCGACCATTACCGCCGTCAGATGGCGGGCGCTGCCGGTGGTACCGACGCCGCAGATTTCCACTTTGCCATCCACTTTCTCCGCCGTCTCTTTCAGACCTCGTTTTACCGCCTTGATGGGCTGCCCCTGGGTCCTTATATACAGGTGGGAAAGGACTTCCCCTTCTTCGTCGATAACCACCACGTTGGTGCTAACCGAACCCACGTCTATCCCTAAGTAACCTCTTTTCATATTGCCCTGACCTCCAGTTCTCTTGCTCTTGCTGCCGCTTTCTTCTCCCGCTTCTGCCAAAGCAAATCAACAAAGGCCTCTAACCTGGTCTGCAGACCGGCTTTGCCGGTGAGTTCGTCCAGGAAGACGGTCAGCACCGGCATATCGAAGTCCCGGCTGATTTTTTCCAGGATGCCTTTGACCGAAATTTCCGGCATGCAACTGAAAGGCGCAAGCTGAACCACCCCGTCAAACCCCTGCTTGGCGTACATGACCGCCTCACCCACGCTGAAAATGGCGTGGCCGCCGATCATCTCGTTCAGGTAGGGGCGGGCCCACTTGCTAATTTTCTCCTCGCCGTTGCCGGTGTTGTCCAACAGCCACTGTTTCAGGTACATGTGGCGGGCGGTGGCAACGCCCATTTCCCCTAAAGCCACTTGCAAGTCCAGGTTGGCAAAGGGCTCGATGACCACGTAAATTTCACCCACAATACCCACCTTGAGAGGATGGCGACTGGGGTCCCGGGGGACCTGGAGGAGTTTCTGCCGGGCTTCCTCCTTGGCAGCACGGATCTCGTCCAAACCCCGGGCAGCGTCTATGAGCTTCAAGGCTTCGTTGTAGACTTTGGTGGTAGCTCCTTTCACCGTTTCGTAAGGCCGGATCTCGTGGGATAGCTGTTCCGTTTCGTCCAGGGCTTTGAGCTTCTCCCAGCCTTCCCAGAATTTGCGGGCGAATTTCACCCAGGAAGTTCCGACGGGAGAAATGACCTCGTGGACGTTCTTGAGAAAACGGATGGGATACCTTTTCACCGATTCCAACACCATGATCCTGGTTTTAAAACCCAGGTCACGGAGAATTTTCTGGTGGAGGACGCCGTACAAACCAGCCCGGCAGGGGCCACAGCCCCCGGAAGTGATGATGAGGTCTACTCCCTGTTCGGCTACCTCAATGTAGGTGCCGAGAATTATCTTGAAAGGCAGGCAGGCAAACTCGGGAGCGTACTGGGTGCCCAGGGAAAGGGTCCGCTTGCTGGGTTTGGGTGGTACCACCGCCTCGTGGCCCAGTTCCTCGATAAAATACTTGAAGGCTATGGGGCCGTTGCCTATGTAGGGAAAAGAAATTTTCATGATACCATCCTCCGCAGACGCATCATGTCTACAAAAGCCTCCAGGCGGGTCAGGAAACCGGCCTGACCGGTGTGCTCGTCAAGGGTGAGAGAGAGGAAAGGTACCTGGCCGTGCTCTTTGGTCTCCAGTTCAAGCATTTTGTCAACAAAGGTACCTGGACCGCAGGCGAAGGCAATGACGTGGATGATGCCGTCCACCTTTTCCTCGTGTAGATAGTGCAAGGCCGCCCGGATAACCCGGTTGCTGAACTCCCAGAAGAGGTTCTTGGGTAAACGCGCCAGTTGCTTCTTCAGAACTTGCGGCGGAATCATCTCCGGCGTCACCACCCGGACGCCGTAGGAACGCAGTTTTTTTATCAGGTCTAAGCTGATAAACCTGTCGTAGAGGTCGTAGGGAAAACCCACCACGGCAATAGTCAAGTCGCCTTCCGGTCTGGTTATGTCCACCTTGCGGCCTGCCAGCACAGCCATGGCTTCGTCTGGCAAGTAGCCCTGTTGCAGAAGCTGGTCATACCGCCGTTGCAGGTTTAAAGCCCGGCGGTAGGCGCGGTAAACGGTCCAGAAGGAGGTTACCCCGAAGGTAGACGCTATCTCCCGCAGAGTGCGCAGGGTAGCCCGCCGTCCTTCCCGGAAAGCTATCCGCGGCGTGAGGAGGGGGGGCAGGTCGCTCAGGGTTGCCCGCACCAGGTCGGGAAGGGCTAAGAACTTGGGGCAGAAGGTGACATGGTCCTCTTTGCTCACGTTGACGTAGCGCGGCAGAAAGATGTAGTCCAGATCCGGGGGCAGGGCCAAAAGATGGCCGAAAGCTAATTTTATCGGCATGCAGATGTCGGAGATGGCTTCCTTTACCCCCCGGTCGAGAATCTCCTTGCTGGTAGGAGGAGAGGTAACCACTTCCACTCCTATTGTTTCAAAAAAGCCCTTCCAGAAGGGGAAATAGGTATAGTAGTAAAGACAGCGAGGAAAACCTATGCGGTGAGCCAACTTCCTCCCCCCTAAAAAATAAAAAAAGCAAGCCGCTTTCGCCTATCTATTATAGCCTTTTCCTACTTAAAGTAAAACGAGATAAGGAAAAATTTATTAAAATTCTTTCCCTGCAAGAAGCTTCCCCACGTATTAAATTACCACAATTATACCAGATAGTCAAACAAGACCGCTAGCCGGTAGCTGTCAACTCCGAGTGGGAAAAATTTATTAAAACCTTCTTTTTACCCAAGTGTCTCAGCATCTGCTAAAAGCTGCACAATTTTAAAGATTCTTCCATGACCAGGTCCTTGAATGTGAAACCTTCTTGTGGTACGATTTCATTGAACACTTTTCTCATTGAACCTCACTCCCCTCCATTTGTCTTTGTTTCTTCCCACTCGGAGTGAGGTTCTTCTTTTTTTGTGTTACTCCTCCTTCCC
>JASUSC010000026.1 GCA_030446285.1 Eubacteriales bacterium
GAATAATGTAAATAACAATTTTTTATCTTTTTTTGTCAATAGCTCCTTGTCCCTCCCTCGTTCTCTCTCTGACACGTTATTTTATCCTCTAACACCCTTTTCCGTGGGTCTTCGCCCACATTTGCTCTCCTTTTCCCATCCGTTTCCGCAATCACCTCCAGCTTTAGGGTCAAAACCCGTCGGATTAGCCGAAGCGGCCGGTAATGTAGTCCTCCGTTCTTTTATCAGCAGGACGGGTAAAGATAGTCTCGGTCGGCCCGTGTTCCACCAGGACCCCGTTTAGGAAAAAGCCGGTTACGTCGGAAACCCGGGCAGCCTGCTGCATGTTGTGGGTAACAATAACAATGGTAAAATCCTTTTTCAACTGGGTGACCAGCTCTTCAATTTTCAAAGTCGAAATGGGGTCCAAAGCCGAAGTGGGCTCATCCATGAGCAGGACTTCCGGTTCAACCGCCAGCAACCGGGCAATGCACAAACGCTGTTGCTGCCCACCGGACAGGCCGAGAGCCGGACGGTGCAAACGGTCCTTTACCTCGTCCCAGAGAGCAGCCATGCGCAGACTCCGCTCCACAATTTCGTCCAAGCGGGCCCTGTTTTTTATACCGTGAATGCGGGGACCATAAGCCACGTTGTCGTAAATGGACATGGGAAAGGGATTGGGCCGCTGGAAGACCATCCCCACCCGTTTGCGCAGGTTAACCACGTCTGTCTCCGGACTGTAGATATCCTGGTCGTCAACCATCACTTTGCCGGAAATCCGGACGTTGTCGATCAAATCATTCATCCGGTTGAGAGTGCGCAGAAAAGTAGATTTACCGCAGCCGGAGGGGCCAATGAGAGCAGTGACGGCATTGGCCGGAATGTTAAAACTGATATTCTTCAAAGCGTGAAATTCGCCGTAGTACAGGTCCAAATTTTGCACCGTGATTTTATACTTCTCCGCCATGACCATTATCTCTCCTAACGCTTATTCTTCCTGGCATTACCAGTATTCCTCTGATGCAAAACTCGGCCAGGAATACCGATAAGAAAGTTGCATACCAGCACCACCAGAACGAGAAGCGCCGCACTGGCAGCAGCGATGGTATCTGCATCGGGAACAATGGGATTAGACTTAACGTACCACAGATGAACGGCTAAGGTCTCACCCGCTGCCAGAGGATTGAAATCAAAGAGATAACGCGATGTACTGGTACCGGCGGTGAAAATGAGAACAGCCGTTTCCCCTAAGGCCCGGCCGGAAGTAAGGGTCACGCCCGTCAAAAGTCCCGGCAGGGCCGCAGGAAGAACCACTTTGCGAATAGTCTGCCATTTAGTCGCCCCTAAAGCCAAACTGGCCTCCCGGTATGACTGCGGCACCGCCCGCAGCGCCTCTTCCGTTACCCGCACCAGTAAAGGCAGGTTGAGAAGGGCCAAGGTAAGGGCGCCGCCGATAATGGTAAAGCCCAGTCCTAAAATGTTGACGAAAATTACCATTCCGAAAAGACCTAAGACAATGGACGGAACCGAAGCTAAGCTTTCCGCACTGAGCCGAATGAGATGGGTCAGGCGGCTAGGACGGGCGTATTCGGAGAGATAAATTCCCGCTCCTACTCCCACGGGCACAGAAAAGATGAGGGAAAGAAGGAGAATGTAAAAGGAGTTAAAGAGTTGCGGCGCAATTCCACCGCCGGCTTCAACTGACTTAGGCGGGGAAGTGAGGAACTTCCAAGTGAGATGGGGAAGACCACGCGCCAACACGTAAAACAGAAACCAGGCCAGAATAGCTAAGATGGTCAATCCGGCCAGCCAGAAGAAAACGGTAGCAAGCCGGTCCGCTACCTGTGCCCTTCTCATCTAACTTCTTCCTCCCTCCGGGCAATGCGGCGTACCAGGAGAATTAAAATTAGGGACAAAAGCAACAACACCAGGGCCATGGCAAAAAGGGCGTTGCTCCAGACACTTCCGTAAGGAGCGTTCCCCATTTCCAAAACGATGTTACTGGTCAGGGTAGCCGTAGGCGACACCAGACTGGCAGGAAGTCGCGGCAAGTTCCCTATCACCATCTGGACCGCCATCGTTTCCCCGATAGCCCGGGCCATGGCCAGAATAAAGGCGGTAAGGATACCCGGTCCGGCAGCGGGAATCAAAACCCGCCGGATGGTCTGCCAGCGGGTAGCTCCCAGTGCTAAAGAGGCTTCTTCCAGGGTTTTTGGCAGGGAACGCAGGCTGTCCTCCGAAATGGTAATTACTGTAGGCAGAATCATAATCCCCAAAATTATCCCGGCCGCCAGGAGACCGTATCCGGAACCGCCTACTTTGTCCCGGATAAAGGGAACAAAAACTGAAAGCCCTATCCAGCCGTAAACCACGGAGGGGATCGCTACAAAGAGATCAGTAGCCGGTCGGAGAATAGCCCTCATCCAGGACGGTGCAATTTTGGCCATAAAAACCGCCGCCGCCAATCCCAGCGGGCCGCCGACAAGGAGGGCGATGAGTGTCACGGCAAAAGAGCCGAAAATGAACACTCCAGCCCCGAATTTGTTGTTGGCAGGATCCCATTCGGTGCTGAAGAAGAACTCCGTCAGTTTAACCTGAGTGAAAGTTTTCAACCCGTCCCGCGAAATGAAGAGCACGATAAAGAGAATGGTAATGCTGAGAAGAAAGGCGCTGGCGATAAAAATGTACCGCACGTAACGGTCGTAAAAGAGGGCTCGCGACATTCCTGGAGAAGAAGTTCCCTTCTCGGTCATAAATTTTCCTCTCCTGCTTTTAGGAAAATAATGGTGATTTTTTTAGAAAATGAAAACCGGCATTCCGGCACGAGTTCCCCTGCCGGAATGCCCATTATTTTGGCTTACTTATTCATTTTGCTCACCGGGAGGAAACCGGTTTTCTCCACGTAATTGTTCTGGAACTCCTCACTCAAAATGAAGTCTAGGAACTGTTTGACCACGCCCTGGGGCTCTCCTTTGGTGTACATGTGCTCGTAAGCCCAGAGGGGATACTTCCCACTGTATACATTTTCAGGCGAATAAGGAACCTCGTTGTATTTAATCGCTTTCACGGTGTTGTTCAGGTAAGCCACATCGATATAGCCTATCGCCCCGGGAGTCTGGGCCACCGCCTGGCGGACAGCACCGGTGGAGTCCTGCTGCACACCGATGTTGGGGAACTCTTTCCCTTTCATGATAATGTCTTTAATTACCGCCCGCGAACCGGAAGACTTCTGGCGGTGAATAATGGTTATTTTTTGATCTTTCCCGCCAACTTCCTTCCAATTGGTAATCTTGCCGCTGAAAATGTCCTGCAACTGTTGTTCGGTAAGGCTGTCCACGCCCGCGTCAGGATGGACAATAATCACAAAAGGTGCGATTGCCACCTTGTGGTCCACCAGTTTGTCGGCATCCTTGAGATCGGCAGCCTTGGCCGCATCCACATCGGAATTGCCGATGTCCACCGCTCCTTCCGCCACCTGCTTCAGACCGGTAAAGGAGCCGCCGCCACTGACGTTGACCGTCACGCCAGGATTTTTCTTTTCAAACTCTTCCTTGGCCTTCTGAACCAGAGGCAGCAGAGCCGTAGAACCGGATGCCGTTATTTTCCCCTTCACCCCCTGCTGCTCACTGCCCCCTTGGCTGCACCCGACCACTGCCAACGCAGCCAGGGCAAACACCACGAGTACCAGCCAGCTAACCAGTCGCTTTTTTCCCATTCAATCCTCCCCTTCCTTTCCTTTTTTATTCCGGGGATAATCTTATCATGGTATTGTTAGAGACAAATTATCGCTTTGTTAAGTTTGTGTTAAGTTTTTTTGCTCAAAAAAAGAGGGTTAAAAAACCCCCGAGGTCTGTAGCAGCAAAAAGAAGTTCATGGCAATTATCAGGAAAGCTATCCCCCACCCCATCAGATGAACCGGCGGCGAAACTGTCATTTCCCCCATAATCCGACGGCAACCGGCAAAATAGAGAAGCGGAATAATAGCGCCTGGCAAGGCAAAGCTGAGGACTATCTGGCTTAGAATCAAAATTTTTACCGGATCCAGTCCCGTACCAATCACCACTAAAGCCGGCAGCATGGTGATAAACCGGCGCCAGAAAGGAGGTATGTTCCAGCCGGTAAAACCGCTCATTATCACCTGCCCGGCCATAGTTCCCACAGCCGAAGAAGACAATCCCGACGCCAGCAAGGCGACGGCAAAAGCATTGCTGGACAGAGCCCCCAGCAGGGGTTTCAAGGTACGGTGGGCTTCGTCGATGGAAAGCACTTCAATGCCGCGGCTGTGAAACACAGCTGCCGCCACTACCAACATGGCTCCATTGATAAGAAAAGCGGTGTTCATGGCGATGAGAATGTCCATCTTCTCCAGGCGGTAGTAACGCTGGCGCTCTTCCAGCGCAGCAGGCCGCCGCTGCTGCACTAACTCCGAATGGAGATAAACGACATGGGGCATCACCGTAGCCCCCACAATTCCTGCCACCAGGTACAAACTACCTGCCGGCAGAGTTGGCACCAACGTACCGGTTACTATCTCCCTAACCCCAGGGCGGGCCAGGAAAATTTCCACCAGGTAAGAAAGGCAAATTACCCCTACCAGAGCAGCAATTGCCCTTTCCACCACTTTTTGGCCGTACTTTTCCAGCGAAACCAAGAAAAAGGTAATTGCCGCCGTCAGGAAAGCTGCAGGCAGCAAGGGCAGGTGGAAAAGAAGATGAAAGCCAAGGGCTGCCCCTAAAAATTCGGCCAAATCCGTGGCCATGGCAGCAATCTCCGCCACCGCCCAGAGGAAGTAATTAACAGCAGGAGGAAAATTTTCCCGGCACAGAGCCGGCAGGTTTCTGCCGCTGGCTATCCCTACTTTGGCGGAGAGAGACTGAAGGTAAATAGCCGCTAAGTTACTCCAGAGGATAACCCAGAGAAGGGCCGACCCAAAGCGAGCCCCCCCTTCGATATTGGTGGCAAAGTTTCCCGGATCCATGTAAGCCACACTGACTACAAATGCCGGACCTAAAGCTTCGAGTAATTTACCAATTTTAAACCGGGTGTATAGGCGGCTTCTTACTCCGCCTAAACCGGGAGGCATTGCCCGCCCTTCCCGCCCGGCATCCCGCACCAGCTCCTGCAAAGAAATCCCTCCTCATAAAAGTAGCTCCTCTTCCATCCTATGAGCTGTTCACCGGGATGCCATTGTTCCAGTAAAAATGGCCAACCTCATCCGCTGGAAAAAAAAAGACGGTTCCCTGCAAAAAACCGGCTTGATTTATTTTTTTAGCCTTCCAAAGGACTAAACAACCCGGGAAGACTAATTTCTGGGCTATACTTTTTTGACAGCAGGAGTAGGATAGCTTTTAGTGGTAATCTCCATCAAAGGCTGAAGAAGGTGAGTGCATTGGCCCATCGTTTTTCTCTGCGGCGCCTGCTCATCGGGCGTCCTTTACGCACTTCCCAGCTCGTTCACCAGCGCTTAAGCAAAGTAAAAGCGCTGGCTGTGTTTTCTTCTGACGCCCTTTCCTCCGTTGCTTACGCCACCGAAGAAATCCTCCTGGTGCTGGTTACAGCCGGCACCGCCTTCCTGGGCTGGTCCCTCCCCATCACCCTGGCCATCATCGGCCTCTTGATTATCCTCACCATCTCCTACCAGCAGACCATCCACAGTTATCCCTCCGGCGGCGGCGCCTATATCGTCGTCCGGGAAAACTTAGGCACCGCTCCCGGTCTGGTAGCAGGAGCCGCTTTGCTCATCGACTATGTTCTCACCGTAGCCGTGAGTATTTCCGCTGGCGTAGCTGCCATTACCTCCGCCTTCCCAGAACTCCTTCCCCCATCGCGTGGCCCTAGCACTGATTGTTATTGCCTTTATCACCATTGCCAACCTGCGCGGGGTGCGGGAATCTGCTACCATTTTCGCCGTCCCCACCTATCTCTTCATTTTCGGAATTCTTACCCTAATTGTTACCGGACTCTTCCGATACTTTAGTGGCAGCCTGCCCGCTGCTTCTGCCTCTCTGTCTCCTTCCTCCCTCCTGCCGGGAGGACTTTCTCTTTTCCTCCTCCTGCGAGCTTTTTCCTCCGGTTGCACCGCCCTTACCGGCATGGAGGCCATCAGTAACGGCGTCCCCGCTTTCAAGGAACCAGAAGCCACGAACGCCAGCATCACCTTGGTCTGGATGGCCACCATCCTCGCCACCCTTTTTGCGGGTATCTCTTTCTTGGCCTACGTGTTAAAAATAACTCCCGTTCACGGTCAGACTGTTCTTTCCCAAATTGCCGCTAAGGTTTTCGGCCGCAACCTTTTTTACTACTACATCCAGGCCAGCACCGCCATGATTCTTTTCCTGGCCGCCAACACCAGCTACGCCGATTTTCCCCGGTTGGCTTCCCTTTTGGCCAGAGACGGCTTCCTGCCCCGTATTTTGGCCATTCGCGGTGACCGCCTGGTCTTTTCCAACGGTATTATCGCTCTGGGTACTATGGCCTCCCTTTTGGTCGTGCTGTTCCACGGAGAAACCCACCGTCTCATTCCCCTGTATGCCGTGGGAGTTTTTCTCTCCTTCACCCTCTCCCAGTCCGGGATGGTGCGCCACTGGTTGAAGCTCCGCCACCGGAGCTGGCGCAGCCACGCCCTCATCAACCTCACCGGTGCCGTGGCTACCGGCATAGCCACCGTCATCATTGCCGCTTTAAAATTCACCCACGGGGCCTGGATGGTTATTCTGCTGATTCCCACCTTTGTCAGCATTTTCCGCGCTATTCACCGCCATTATGAGGAATCAGCAGCCGAGCTGGCGCCTACTGGCACCACTTACCGCCGCTTAAGACCCATTATTATCATCCCCATCGCCACCCTGAACAAGGTAACCATCAACGCCATTGAATACGCCAAATCCCTCACCGACAACATCAGGGCCGTCCACATATCCATCGACCCCGAAGCCACGGCGAGGCTGAAGCAGGAATGGGAGAAATGGGATTTCAGCTTGGAGTTGCTGGTTATCCCCTCTCCCTACCGGGCCGTCATTCTTCCCCTCATCCGCTACATCGAGCGGGTTTACACCAAAGCTGGCCCCGATGAACAGGTCACCGTCCTCATCCCAGAATTTGTTACCAAAAAATGGTGGCACTATTTCCTGCACAACCAGACAGGACTGTGGATAAGAACTCTCCTCCTGATGCGGCAGGAAAGGGACATCGTGGTCACGGTGGTTCCTTATCATTTAAAGCATTAATAAGCGGTAAAATCCAAAAAAACCGACATTCAAAACCCATTGCCAAAAATAAAACACCGCTTTTTTGACCTTCGCCGGTCAAAAGCGGTGTCTTTTTTAACGGTTTGACCGCAAACAAGGTAGGTCTTAATTTACTGCAACAGTTTTTTCCGCACATCCTCATCCGGACCATCGCTGAACTGGTAATCGATTTGGGCCAAGCCAAAGTTTTCAAGATCCCAGAAAAAGCCAGGAATATGCTTGTTCTTAGGGTTGGCGACGAAAATTTCATCGGCCGAATTGTCCACGAGGAAAATCCTGCTGTCTCCTTGCAGTTCCGAAAGCTTGCTCGCCGGCACAAAGCCGATGGCATGGATAACCCCTACCAACCTGAAATCCGCTTCCGCCGGTTGCGGGCGCAATTCTTCCAGGTCGGGACGGAAGCCGTTACCCCTATCGGTACGATAATGCCCTGTCCACCGTACTCCCTTGCCGTCGATACCCCTGTATTCAAAGGCGAGGAGTTTTATGGGCTTCTGGCGCAAAAACGCATCAAATTCGGTAAGAGGAAGGGGACGGATGAAGGTAATGGTAACCAAGTTTTCCTTTCTTTCGCCCTTGCGGGCCAATTCTTTGGCCTTTGCGTGCTTTTCCTTGACCACCTTCTCCTTGTGCTGAAGCAACTCCTTTTTGGTGACAAAGCCGTCACGATCGGCATCTATTTTCAGGTACTCGCCCATGCCCGGGTCCTTTTTGCCGCCGAAAAACCCGTAAGTCCCCACCGCAAAAACCGCAAGCAGCACCCCCACAACCATGAGGACAACGGCAGCTCGCTTCCCTTTCTTAAACAAGCTCACCCTCGACACCTCCATTTTTCATTCAGCAATTATCCCCCAAACCCCTTCTCGCGCCGCTAATTATAACCGCTTTCCTTAGGGCGAAGCTATTACCACGGATATCTCAACGTTTTGTGTGTCGTATAGTAATATGTATCGTATTCCCCGCTCCAGTGGTAATAGCTTTCCTGGGAGCCAAAAGCAATGTAAACGGGTGCACTATAGGAAGGTTTTCTTTTCACCAGAAAATAAGATTCCACCCGGTAGGGGATACCGGCCTTAATAGAGTATGGACTTAGGGAAACAACCTCCGTCTCGTCGCGGTAGCCGTTGCCAAAAGGCTCCGGGTCATCATCGAGATCCGGCTTTGGCGAGGGATTGCAGACAAGGCAGCATCTTCCAAAAAGCCTCTTACCGAGATTTTACCAAAAAAAATGAGCAATACCCAATCAAAAAATATGTGTTCATTCTGCGATAATGTCACCTTAAAAACATTAGAAAAAGCAGCTTGTTAGGATACACCTTCATAAAATACTGCCGCTACCTGAGCTCTTCAATCATGTCCATGATCTCTTTTAGCGATTTGTTCCTGTTTTTGTCGTAGTTTATAGCCTCTTCATTGACAACTGTGTATTTGCCCTGCCAGGCTCCAGTCAGCGCAAGGCGCTCCTTTGCAACTTCTTTGCCTTCCTTGCTTTTCAATCCAAACGAACCTTTATGCAGAAAAACGAGAACTTTCTCTCCAACCTCAAACTGGGCTTCATCTTCGTAGACTCTGAACACTTCTGTGTCTTCGGAATAGCCCTTCTTGAGGACAGCTTCCTTGGGAAGCTTTACTTTTCCGCCTAAGACGATGAGCCTTACCGGACTTGTAATTCCTATGTCGTTGAAAAGAAACTTCTCAACTTCAATAGTCACTTCCCTGTACGCGTTGGCATCTTCAAAGAATTTGCCATCTTCAGAAGCTAACCTCGCCTCTGAAACAGAAGCAACCTTCCCAATCGAAGCTGCATCAGACCGCTTGATTATTTCCTCAAGGGATTCTTTAGCCACCAAAGCCAACCCAGCTCTACCTGTGACAACTTTCTCGTTTCCCCTGTTTTCACTACGACTCCAATAGGCAAGACCAATTAGCCCCAAAGCTAACACCAAAACACCAATTCCTAATGCTATTCTCAGCAAGTTTTTTTTCATTGTAAGCACCTCCTCGCATAATTTGGTTTGGAAGTTGTTAGAGAACCTGAGATACAAAAATTAGGCTAAAAATTTTTTAATAGCTTGGCGCGCCTTTGCTTTTGTTAAGGTTAACACTGGTTGGTCCGCGGTAACTCTTAAGTGCCTCCTGGAGCTCAGTTTTTTGGTAACTACTTAGTTTAGAGGGAAACCCATGCGGTGCGCCCATGTTTCTTACGCGTGAGTTAAACCAACTGGCCAGCTTGGTTTTAATATATCAAATAAGCTGTTTAATGCCAGACCTCGTATATATACCAAATCCCGTTCTTGTCGTCTTGCGCAAGGTCACGAGGAAAATATTCACCGTAGGCAAGGGCTGGATACATCGTTGGCTTCTTACCGTCCGGACTTGAACTCGAATGCCCTAAACTAAGCCAATGGCCAAACTCATGTGCAGCTACACTCCAAGCATCAACTTTTGTGCTTGGCGGCGTCGAATTGACATCAGTATGCCAGGATTCCCCACTATCGTACTTGAAATCACAATCTACAATATGGTAACCTTTGTGCGCAACAACATAATCAAACCAAGTCTGAGCCAAAACGCCGTACTTACCATCAATCGACCCGTACCAGACCCCGTTGCCGCTACTGGAATCATTATAGAAGTAAAAACTACTCGGAGACCCATCATCCCATGTGACCTGTTGCCCATAAAAAGTAGGAACCTTCATCCAGCTTGGCAACGTATTCCCATAAACAAGGGAAGCTTTTTCAGCGTGCCAATGATGACCAGAGAAGCTGTAGGCAAAAGAAACAGAAGGAAGGAGCAGGAAGAAAAGCATGGACAGCAGCAACGCTCTCTTCACTTCGACCACCTCCGAATTTTGGCAATAACACTAAAATTTTTTTGTGTTCCCAAACCTTTTCTAAAGTTTTTGTAAAAATCTCCAACCACCCAACAAAAGCCTATCCGGAAGCCCTCTTGTTCCTGTCCCGTTTTAAGAACAACATCGCAAGCGTTGGTCAGTTTCAAGCTTTGCGAGTTTGGAACTTAAACCGTGTGTTTCCCCTCGCTATGGACACCACCCGCGTTAAATATCATGCATTTTCGGAAATGCTCTACTCTAAAAATTACAGGAGTTTAAAAATCAAAAACATCACCACGCTTAGTGAAGATGATATCAAGCTCCCATAGATTTTCCCCCCTCACCTAAATAGATACCCGCTTTAAGCAAAACAATACGCAGTACGACTCAATCCCTTTAGCACCTTGGATAACATATTCAGTTTCCCCCTCCCTTCGCTTCCTCTTTTTCCTTTCCAGATCCTTCAAACTTCTG
This sequence comes from Eubacteriales bacterium, assembly GCA_030446285.1. Lineage (GTDB taxonomy): Bacteria > Bacillota > JASUSC01 > JASUSC01 > JASUSC01 > JASUSC01. Next base: position 10,537 of record JASUSC010000026.1, read on the forward strand.
CTTCTGCCTTTGCTGAAAAAGTTTCCCCGCCCCCACTTTAGTTAGAAGGTAAATAAACAGGAAACTAGCACCTTAATTTGACCTCATTTTACCAAAAAAAAAAAAAAAACGCAATCTCTTTTAACCACGTTAAGCAAAATTTTCCTTCTCCTCCCTTCCCCCAAGACTGAAAATGGCAAAAACCCGCCCTCTCCGGGCGGGCCTTCTTTTTCAGCGGTTGTATTTGTTCACGGCAGCAGCCATACCCTCTTTCAGTCACAGGCGAGGGCTTCCGCTCCCTGGCGGACGGCTGCGGCAATGACGGGAATTGCTTCTTAACAATAGAAAAGGGGTTCGATCCTGATCTATTGCTAAAACTCATTTCTCCAGGGTAACGCTTACGGTTTTTTCCCATTTTTTCCCGCCTTCTTCCCACACAATTCGCACCTTACTTTTGGCTGCAAGTTTTTCAATTTCATCGGGATTGCCCTCTATTAAAAAGTAAGGGGAATCAAGTACTGTTTCCGTCTCTCCCGGCATTACCAAAAAATCAGGTATCGCTTCCACACTGTTTACAACCATTTTTTGCAGAGAAGGCTCAAGCAACGGTTCAATCTTAACATTTCTTTTAATATTTTCTCCCGCATTCTCGATCGTTACCCTGAAAAATACCAAGCGGTGTTTGTGGGGATCGGGTTCTCTCCCTTTGTACCAGTTGTAGCAAGGGGAATTAAGCTCGGGATTAAACAGCGTTCTCACTACGGCTTCTTTCACCTTCAGAGTTTTTTCAGCATCACTTTCTTTCGCAGTTATAGGCTTTTCTGCAGGAGGCTTAGTTGAAACTGGAACGATTTTACTCCATTTTTTCCCGCCTTCCTCCCAGATAATCCTTACTTTAGATTTTGCCGCAAGCCTCTCAATTTCAGCGGGATTCCCTTCGGCAATAAAAAAGAATCTAAGACAACCTCTATAACCTGGTTGAAAAGTAACTGGAAACTCAGAACGAACACTTCCTGGAGGAGCGCCTTCCGGGTTGATGATGTACTTTCTCAGCTCCGGGTCTATTATCGCCTCTGCAATCAGAAACTCCTTATCCCTGCCGGTGTTTTTTAAAACCACGTAAAAACCCACGACGCGATGCTTATCCGGGTCTGGTACCCTCCCCTTGTACGTATCACGCTCAAAAAAATCAGGTTTGGGATTAAAGAAAACCCTGATGGTAGCCTCCTCCACAAGCAGAGTATCTACAGGATTTTTCTGAGCACATCCTGCTGGAAATATCAGAAGCAGCAACAGCAAGAATAGTTTTTTAACTTTAAGCAAGCTATAACCCCCTTGATAAAGTTCAGTAGGTAATGTGCAGATAAATCTTTCTGCTATCTTTAAGCCACTCCGAATCCATCCTTACATCTTTCCTATTTGCCGTGTGGTACGAGACACGTCTCATTCCATCTCTGCTGTCAATACTTGTCACAATTGCAGAGTGATCAAGGATACCGTCATTGTTAAAATCAAACTGCACAATATCTCCCAACTGCAACTGCCCGGAAGAATAAGCTTGGAAGCCCAGCCGTCCTGTGATGTGGTAGTACAAGCTCTGCACTTTCACCCAGCTCCATGACCAGCCATCGTCATTGTTGCTGTCAAAACTGTCTGTTCCCCGACGGTAGTAGTACCAATCACCGCTGGCAAACCACGGTCGCCACCAGGCATCAACCAGGGGAACTCCGCCAGCTCTTAAACACTGAGAAACGAAGTTGGTGCAATCAGCGCTGAAAGCATGATAATAAGGATTGTAGTTTTTATAAAAAGGAACATCGCTCGCACTGCCAACGTACCGATAAGCGTAATTTACCGCCCCAGAACGATTGTATAAACCGCCTTGTATTGTTACAGAGGCTGCTGATATTCCTTTTTCGCCATTACCAGAAGAAGTTCCTGTTCGCTCCGGTTTTACTGGCGGTAAAAAGTTTTTCACATAATAGTCATAGGCATAAGCATCTAACAATTCCCACTTTTCCGGGTCCTGCTTGCGGAGCTTGCCTTCCGGGTCAGCATATTCAGCAAGAATCTGCCAGTATTCCTTCGACCCGTAGGCAGGTTTTCTCCCTCCACGCTGGCGCAACAAATCTTCAAAAGTCTTCCTCCCCTTCTCTACCTTCTCCTTTTCTTTGATATGGCGTTCGATCAATTCGTCATTTATACTGCAGTATTGCTCTTTTCCAGTTGGGTTATCATTACCAGCCGCAAAAACAACTCCCTTCTGCCAGCTACCTACAAACACTACCGCTGCAAGCAAGAAAAGAAACAGGAGCCCTCGCCAACCAAAGGGCTTTTTCTTTTTCATGAACAAAACACCACCCAATAACCTCTACTTTGGCCTCATTTTACTAAAAAAAAGAAGAAGAAAACAAGCTCTTTTAACCAGGCTAAGTAAAATTTTCTTCCACCGGCAACAAAAAAGCCCGGTTGCCCGGACTTTTCCAGTCACGCCTATATGTCGATTAAACCTAAGCTTATTTCCAAAGCCTGGTTAACCCGCTCCATGATTTGATCGCTTAAGGAAGTCACTTTTTCCATCAGTCTGCTCTTGTCAATGGTCCGGATCTGCTCCAGCAGGATGACCGAATCCTTCTCCAGCCCGCTGGCCTCAGCCGAAATTTCCACATGAGTGGGGAGCTTGGCCTTGCTGATCTGGGAAGTGATGGCGGCCACAATAGTAGTAGGACTATACTGGTTGCCGATGTTGTTTTGGAGGACGAGAACCGGCCTGATCCCTCCCTGTTCGGAGCCGACCACCGGGCTTAAATCAGCATAAAAGATGTCCCCCCGGCGGACCTGGATCGGCCTACTCCCCTTCCGCGATGTTTTCTTCATAGAGTTTGCTGACCTCTTCTTCCGCCCGGAAGCCTTCCCCTGCCAGAGCCAGGTTAATCTGGGCCATTTCTATATAGCCCTTCTTCATCTGCTCCCGCAAAATCCGCTTTTTCCGCTCCTGGATATAGAGCTTCATGGCCTCCCGCACCAGTTCGCTGCGGTTTAAGTTCTCCTCCTCCACAATCCCGTCCACTTCCCGCAGCAGGGATTCGGGCAGGCTGATCATGATTCTTTTCGTTCCGGCCACGGGGACACCTCCTCAAAATAGTCACGCATTATATCTGTTATTATATACTCCCGTCTGTACCCTGTCAATTACCGGAGAGAGGTCTGGCTGGGGAAAAAAGCCCAATTTCGTTTGGTAATTTCTTCCTCATTAGCCTACAGCCCTTCCAGCAGGCGCTTGAGTTCCTCACCGCCGTCAGGCGGAAGCTGGCCCAACCCCAATTTCTTGCGGGTGCGGTCATCGGGAGCTCCCAGCCGCCCGGTGCGCAGGAACATGTCTACGCCGCCTTTGATGGAAGGAGGCATCAACCCCCGCTCCATAGCCAAATGTTTGAGAGTGGCAAAAACCTTTTCCATGCCGAACTTCTGCGGACACATTTCGTAACAGGTGTGGCATTCCACGCAGTACCAAATCTCCTTGGAATTGAGCAGTTCATTTACCCTGCCGTCGAGAAGCATTCCGATTAAGCGGTTGGGGTCGAACCGCTCTTTAATCTCCGCCACCGGGCAGTCGCTGACACAGGCACCACACTCATAACAGCGCCGGACAGCATTCAAATCAATATGCCTTTTCACTAATTCATAATCGGCCAGGTGTTTCTCCCAGGTGCGGAAAAAGTCGGTCGTATCCACCCGGTGGTAATCCAGCCCTAATTCAGCCGGGTCTATGCCCAAAGCAAGACCGAGCAGTTCGGGGAAGGTGAAGACAGGAAGGTGAATTTTTTCTCCTTTCCGCTGGGCCAGGTACTGCTTCTGGTCGTACTGCATGAAACAGGCCGGACAGACCAGCACCATGGCATCCGCCTGCCGTTTCATGAGTTCCAGAAGTTTTTTGCGAGTTAATGCCATGGCATCGGCCTCATCACCGACGTGGCTTAAAGCACCGCCGCAGCACATCATCTTGGTATGATAATCGATGCTCTCCGCTCCCAGAGCCGTAACCAAAGCGTCGAACTTGGAAGGTTTCAGGGGGTCGTCAAAATGGATGGCCGAGCTGGGACGGAGCATGTGGCAGCCGTAGTGAACGGCAATCCGCATACCGGTGAGGGGCTTGGTCACCCGGCTTTTGATGGCCGCCGGCCCCACTTCGTCGTGGAACACCTCGATAAGATGGCGCACCCGCTGCCGGCCGGTGTAAGTAAGCCCGATGGTGGCTAATTTCTCGTTAACGAGATCCCGCAACTCTTTTTCGGTGGTCAGGCGGTTCGCCGCCGCCCGCAGGGTCCCGTAACAACCGTTGCACACCACCAGCAGGTCCCGGCCGGCCCGCTCTGCTACTGCCAAATTGCGGGCGGCGGTCAAAAGCCATCTCATTTCGCTGTAATTTTTCACCAGCGACTTCTCCGGACAACAGGTGAAGCCCTCTAAATCGACGTAGTCAATCCCCAAGGCATCCAGTACCAGACGGGTTGATTTTTCCATAAAGGGCAGGCGGGCCGGTATCTGACAGCCCCAGAAGACAGCATATCCGGCTCCTTTCATCAGTAGTAAGCCTCCTTTGATAATGCTTATGGTAAGCCCTATCCTCCTATGCACAAAAGGAAGGCAGCCGGATGTAGCCGGTTGCCTTCGCTTCCCTTACTCCTCCTCGATGATGCAGAGGACATCGCCGACTTTGACCACATCTCCTTCTCCGACCAGAATTTCCACCACCTTGCCGGAAACCGGAGCCGGCACGTTAAATACCGCTTTGCTGGTGGACATCTCTACCAGGTCATCACCTTCACTGACGGTATCCCCTTCGTCCACCTGCCAGAAGGAAACAGTGGCCTCTTCTACTCCTTCCGCCAGGAAAGGCAGTTTAACTTCCATACTTCCCCTCCTTTCTCAGAAAAATAACGCAGATATTTTTTCTCTCGCTTCTTTATTTACTCCTCCTGTTTTTAAACTCGGCCGCCTTATAGGAACTGCGAACAAAAGGTCCGGCTTCGACGTGAACGAACCCGAGTTGCAGGGCTTTCTCCCGCAGGCAGGCAAATACTTCCGGCGGGACGAATTCCTGCAACGGGTAGTGTTGCGGCGTGGGCGGCAGGTACTGGCCTAAGGTAAGAATGTCGCACCCCACCTCTCGCAGGTCATACATCACCTCGATTACTTCCGTGTCCGTCTCCCCCAAGCCTAACATCAGACCGGTCTTGGTCCATACTCCCGGCTTCTCCTCTTTGGCCGCCGCCAGAAGCGCGAGGGAGCGCCGGTAAGAAGCAAGGGGTCGAACCCGATCGTAAAGGCGTGGCACCGTTTCCAGGTTGTGATTGAGGACATGAGGACCGGCCGCCAGGACCACCCGCAGGGCCTCCCGGCTGCCGCCGAAATCGGGCACCAACACTTCCACCGTCGTCTGCGGGCAGCGCCGTTGCAGGGCCTTTATTACCGCGGCAAAGTGGCCAGCCCCGCCGTCGGGCAGGTCATCTCTGGTCACCGACGTGATTACGGCATGGGTCAGGCCCAGAGCAGCCACCGCCTCCGCCACCCGTTCCGGTTCGGTTGGATCGGGCGGAGCGGGATTGCCTTTTTTCACCGCGCAGAAAGAACAGTTGCGGGTGCAGGTATCTCCCAGGATCATGAAGGTGGCCGTGCGGCGGGAAAAGCACTCGCCGATGTTGGGACAGCGGGCTTCCTGGCAAACGGTATGCAGCTTGAGGTTGTGCAACATGGCCCGCAGGCGCTCCGCTTCTTCGCCCGTCGGCACCCTCTTTTTCAGCCAAGAAGGGAACTTCACTCCCGCCATGCCGCCACCTCCCGCAGGTAAGAGAGGGCCTCTTCTCCCGCCAGGGTTTCCACCCACTCCAGGTTGAGCACTACAGCCGCGTGCCGGCGCAGAGGTTCGATAACTTCCGTCACAGCAACCTCCTGGCCCAGCTCCCGGGCCAGCGAAGTCACTCCTTTTTCCCTTATGCCGCAGGGAACGATGTAAGAAAAGTGCTCCAAATTGGGATTGATGTTAAAAGCAAAACCGTGGTAGGTTATCCAGCGGCTTACCCCGATACCGATAGCGGCAATCTTCCGGTCTCCTATCCATACCCCCGGATAACGGGGCTCCCGGGTCCCCGCAAGGCCAAACTCGGCCAGGACCCGGATGATTATCTCCTCGTACATCCAGATCAACCGGTGCAGGTCGCGCCCGTGGCGGCGTAGATCGAGCAAGGGGTACCCTACCAGCTGGCCGGGCCCGTGATAAGTAACGTCGCCGCCGCGGTCGGTGGCCACCACTTTTATTCCCTCCTGGTCCAGAAGTTCCGGCGGGGCTAAGATGTGGTCTTTTTTGGCCTGCCGGCCCAGGGTAAAAACCGGGTCATGTTCCAGAAGAAGAAAAAGTTCCGGTTCCCTAAAGCGGCTGACGTAGCGGGCCGCCCCCTTTTGCAGAGGATAAGCCTCGGTGAAATCTATCCGCTCCAGCCAGAGAAAACAAGCCGGGATTTTTTCAGACATGGATGCTCAGGCCGTGGACGGCTTCGGCCGCTTCCAGCAATCCCTCGGCCAGGGTGGGATGGGCGTGGATAACCCGGGTGTATTCCGCTACCGTCATCTTCTGCTGCACTGCCACCGTGGCCGCAGCAATGAGGTCGGAAGCGTGAGGGCCGACGATGTGCACCCCCAAGATGCGGTCCGTTTCCGCATCGGCGACGAATTTGATAAAGCCTTCCGTCTCACCCATGGCCACCGCTTTCCCCAGCGCCAGGAAGGGAAACTTGCCCGTCTTTACCGCAATCCCCTTCTCTTCTGCTTCCTGGGTCGTCATCCCGACCCCGGCCACTTCGGGAGAGGTGAAGATGCACGCCGGTACCGCCGTGTAGTTCATGGCCCGCTCCCGTCCGGCAATATGCTCCACCGCCACGATTCCCTGGGCAGAAGCTACATGGGCCAGTTGCAACTTGCCGGTGATGTCTCCCACCGCATAGATTCCTGGCACGGAGGTGCGCATAAATTCGTCTACAATCACTTCGCCCCGGCTCCCTAATTGCACCCCGACCTCTTCCAACCCCAGACCGGAAGTGTTGAGAACCCGGCCGATGGAAATCAGCATCTTCTCGGCGGTAATTTCCTCGCCGCTTTCCAGCACCGCCTTTACTCCGGAAGAATCTTTTTCCACCCGAACAATTTTGCTTTTCGTTTTAACGGCTATACCCCGCTTTTTCAGGAGGGCCTGCATTTGCCGGGCCACTTCCTTATCGGTCATGGGCAGGATAGTGTTCATGGCTTCCACTACCGTTACCTTGCATCCCAGTTCGGCCAGAAGGCAGGCAAATTCGCAGCCCACCACCCCGCCGCCGAGGATAATTATGGAAGCAGGAAGTTCCGTCATTTCCAGGGCCTCGTCGCTGGTTATTACCCGTTCGCCGTCGTACCCTAAGGCTTCCGGCCGTAGCGCTTCGGAACCGGTGGCTACAATAATATTTTCCGTCAGCAGTTCCGTTCTTTCTCCGTCCTTTTCCACCACCACTTTACCGGGCGCGGCTATCCGCCCCGTTCCCGCAATTACTTCCACCCCGTTTTTTTGCAGGAGATAGCTAACACCGCCGCGCAGCCGCTCCACCACTTCTTTCTTCCGCGCCATCAGGCGGGCAAAGTCAAAAGATACCTCAGCTACCTTAAGACCGAATTCCGCTCCGTGTCTAACTGCCCGCAGTTTCTCCACTCCGGCAACCATGGCTTTGGTGGGGATACAACCGCGGTTGAGACAGGTTCCTCCCATTTCCCTTTTTTCCACCAGGGCCGTTTTTAAACCGAGCTGGGCCGCCCGGATGGCTGCCACGTAACCGCCGGGCCCGCCCCCGATGATTACCACCTGGTAGGCCATGTTTTCGCCCCTTCCAAACGTGATTTAGTAGACATAGAGACGGCCGTAGGGCCGGCTGGATACAGGCAGGAGTTTAACAAAAGGCCGGGACATCACTTCGTCCAGACTCAGACCTAAGTCGCTGCAGTATTCGGAGAGGTGCTTCTCCAGCAACTTGCGGTCGTCCTCATCAACGTCAAAGACGGCTACTTCTTTCCCCAGGCGCTCCTGGTCCACCTGACCGCGGAGGTAGATGACACCGCCGTGCATACCGGTGCCCAAGTAATCGCCTGCCAGGGGCTCGCCTTCCCGAGTGTTGAGACCGAGTACAATGAGGCATCCCCCGGCCATGTACTCGCCTAAGAAGGCTCCGGCCGTGCCGCCGACAATGAGAACCGGCACCTGCTTTTTGTACTCCTTCATGTGAATGCCCACCCGGTAACCCACGTTGCCCCGGATGAAGAGCTTCCCACCCCGCATGCCGTACCCCAGCACGTCACCGGCATGACCGTGTACTACAATTTTACCACTATTCATGGTGTTGCCAATAGCATCCTGACCGTTGCCGTGGACCACGATGGTGGGACCGTCCATAAAAGCTCCTAAGTCGTTGCCGGGCACCCCGTGGATGGTAATGTTAACCGGCCGGCCGAGATTGGTGCCGATGTAGCGCTGGCCGTTGACATTCTGGAGAACGATATCCGTCTCTCCCGCTTCTACCGCTTCTTTTATCATCTCGTTCAATTGCCGGTAGTATATTCCTTTGGCATCGATTATCACTTGCCGCCCCTCCTTTACAGCCCGGCGTGCTTGATACCGAGGATTTTCAGAGCCTGAGCGTCAATACCCACGCCGCGCAACCGTTCCCGGCTACCTCGTAAGCTCTCGATGGCGTTTACCCCTAAAGCGCCTAAGATTTCTTTCAGTTCCAGGGACCAGCCGCGGATAAGGTTAACCAGCCGCTCGGCAGCCACCTCCGGGTCCAGCCGCCGCACCAGTTCCGGATTCTGGGTGGCAATTCCCCAGGCACACTTGCCGGTGTAGCACTTCTGGCAGAGACGGCAACCCATGGCTATGAGAGCCGCCGTTCCGATAGCCACCGCGTCGGCGCCCAGGGCAATGGCTTTGGCAATGTCGCCGCTGTGGCGGATACCGCCGGCGGCGATGATGGACACCCGGTTGCGGATCCCCTCCTGCCGCAGCCGGTCGTCAACGGCAGCAATGGCCAGTTCGATGGGAATACCGAGGTGGTCGCGAATAATGGTCGGCGCAGCACCGGTACCGCCGCGGAAACCGTCGAGATAGATGACATCGGCGCCGGCCCGGGCAATACCGCTGGCAATGGCCGCCACGTTGTGAACAGCAGCGATTTTTACGCAAACCGGTTTTTCATAGCCGGTGGCTTCTTTGAGGGCGTAAATGAGCTGAGCTAAGTCTTCAATGGAATAAATGTCGTGGTGAGGTGCTGGAGAAAGGGCGTCGGTACCCACCGGAATCATCCGCGTTTCCGAAACTTCCTGGTTTACCTTTTCACCGGGCAGGTGACCGCCGATACCGGGCTTGGCTCCCTGACCGATTTTTATCTCCACCATCACACCGTTGTTCAAATACTCCCGGTTAACCCCGAAACGGCCGGAAGCCACCTGCACGATAATGTGGTCGCGATAGGGGTAGAGTTCCTTGTGCAGACCCCCTTCACCGGTGTTCATCAAGATACCTAGTTCCTTGGCCGCCATGGCCAGAGCCTTGTGAGCGTTGAGGCTAATGGAACCAAAGGACATGGGAGCGAAGACGATGGGGGTCTCCAACTTCACCTGGGGAGGCATTTTGGTCTTGAGGCGCAGCCCGTTGGGCGTTTCCTCAAACTCTAAGGCATCGGGTTTGCTACCTAAGTAAGTGCGCAGTTCCATGGGCTCCCGCAGGGGGTCGATGGAAGGGTTGGTCACCTGGCAGGCGTCTAGGACCATGTGGTCAAAGTAGCTGAAATAGGGCTTGTCGTTGCCCATCCCGGTAAGGAGCATGCCCCCCTGCTCCGCCTGCTTGAGGATGTTCTTCCGGTGCTCTTCTGTCCAGTGCTCGTTGTATTTGTAAGCGAGCGGGTTGCGCTCGATGGTAATAGCGTTTTCTGGGCAGTAGGTGGCACAGCGGTGACAGGCCACGCAGTTGCGGTCGTCGGCCACCACACCGTTTTCAAACCGCAGCGTTCCAAAACTGCAATTCAGCACGCAGCGTTTGCAGCGGCGGCAGCGTTCCTTGTCCACCACCACTCGAAATTCGGCCGGCAACTGGCTGTTCATACTTCCACCCCCTCTTCCAGCTCAACAATAACCGCTTGCCCAGCCGGCGGCGCCCATACCTCATCCAGGTCCGGTTCGATCTCCCGGATGGCGCTCTCTTCGCTGGCCATGTAGACCATATCACCCCGCCGAGCGCAGACCATGGGCCGCAGCTTGATCCGGTCGTTAAACCCGACCATGGTCCGGGAATTGGCCACGATGATACTGAAGGGACCGTTGAGCATAGCCGAACCGTAAACCTGGCGAATGGCGGTGTACATCTGCCGCTCTTCTTCCGGCATGCGGTCAATGTCCTTCCAGAAAGGAGAAGCCAGGGCCATGAAAACGGCCGGCAGAGGCAGCTTCTGCCGGCGGTGCAGCAGGTCCACCAGGTAAGCTACCACTTCGGTATCCGTCTGGAGATTGCAGTTGTAGCCGAACATTTCCAAGTATCGGCGGTTAATCCCGTAGGAAGAGATTTCGCCGTTGTGAACTACCGACCAGTCCAGGAGGCAGAAGGGATGGGCTCCACCCCACCAGCCCGGCGTGTTGGTGGGAAAACGACCGTGGGCCGTCCAGATATAAGCCTCGTACTCCTCCAGCCGATAGAAACGACCGATATCTTCCGGGTAACCTACTCCTTTGAAAGCCCCCATGTTTTTCCCAGAAGAGACAACAAAAGCCCCGTCGATGGTGTCATTGATGTACATAACCACCGACACGACGAAGTCCCGCTCTTCCACGGGCATGCCGTTCTTCTCTAACTTCTCCGGCTTTACAGCCATAAAGTAGCGCCACAAAATGGGCACGTCGGTTATCTCCGGAATGTAACGAACGGGAATGGGTTCGCTGACCACAATTTCAAAATTCTGCTGTAGGTAGTTCTCCGTAAGTCTTTTACTCTTTTCCGAATGATAAATCATGTGAAAAGCATAGAGATCCTTGTA
>JASUSC010000084.1 GCA_030446285.1 Eubacteriales bacterium
AAGGTCAAAGCCATTGCTTTGAAGCTTAAGGTTTTGAACGTCGAGGTCTCTTAAGGGGAAAAATTTTATTAAAAATACCTACTGGATCTTGACATGGACCAGCGACGGAAGGCAGTTGAGTTTGAGCATTCTACATGGTATAATCTTACAAAAGAAGCACCGATAACCCAAATAAGTAGTGGTAATTATGACCTTCTTCAAAGAAAAACTCCTATTTTTAGGGAGTAGTGGCTTTTTCTAGGACAAAAAAGGGGGGCTCCCTGTGGAAGAAGTACTTAATTTAGTAGTCGAAAAGATAGTGAAGACTGTAAACCCCGATAAAATTATTCTTTTTGGATCCAGGAGCAGGGGGCAGGAAGGATCGTATAGTGATTATGATCTTTTGGTGCTAAAGCGAGGAATAAATAATCGCCGCGCTTTGGCCCACCAGATCTATAGAATCCTGGTCGATGTTCCGGCTGCCGTGGACATACTTGTAGAAACCCCGGAAAAAATAGAAAGGTACCGTAATTCACGAGGGTTCGTGTATGCTGAGGCCGCAAGAGGGCGGGTAGTTTATGAGCGATGAACTATGGCGCCTGTGGTTCCAAAGAGCAAAAAGTAACCTCGCAAGGGCAGAACTTGGCAGGCAAAACTCAGATATTCTTTACGAAGATCTTTGTTTTGATGCCCAGCAGGCAGTTGAAAAGTCCCTTAAAGGTATAATGGCATTCCTGGAAATGGATACCCCGAAAACCCATTCTATTGGGTACCTTTTGAAGTTAATTGAAGAGTCCGGGAAAGTTCAGGTTCCCGAAAGACTTAAGGAAGCCGCGATTCTTACTGATTACGCTGTAACAACCCGTTACCCGGGAGACTGGGAACCAATAGATGAAGCTGAATACAAACGGGCAGTCTCGCTGGCCCAAGAAGTTTACCGGTGGGCGTTATCCCTCACCAACCAGGATGGAGAAAAATAAGCCCCGTAGAAGAACCGTCTTATTACCGGCCCAGTCCACAAACATCTTCTCTCCGGCCCGGTGCACCTGGCGCAGGGATGCGTGCCAGCAAAATATGGGGGATGTTCGCTCCTAAAGACTTGAGCTATGATTTTGACCGTGACCCGGCAAAACAGCCCGGCTTGGCGGAAATGACCAGCAAAGCCATGGAGGTGCTTTCAAAAGATAAGGATGGATTTTTCCTTATGGTGGAAGAAAGCAAAATAGACTGGGCCGCCCATGCCAATGACCCGGTGGGCGTAATCAGCGATATCCTGGCCTTTGACAACGCCGTAAAGGCGGCCCTGGACTTTGCCAAAAAGGATAAGCAGACCGTTCTCTTGCTTATAGCCCGTCTGCTCCGGCCATGGAGCAGGCGGGCTACTGTTTTCACCTATCCTCAGGCGCTACCCCGGGCAGGATTATGGCGAGGTGAGGGTTGCAAATCCCTTTTCATGGTAAAAGCAGATAGAAAATGGCCGCATACTTGACACCCTGGGCTTCTACCTGACCATCCTATCCGAGCGCAGGTTTGAGCATTAACCCTTTTTCCTTGATTTTTTGTTGAACAGCTTTAGAAGAGGCATCCCAGGTGCGTCTTTGCTGAAGGCTTCGAAAATCCGTTCCAAGTCTTCTTCACCTCTGGTTGGCACAAGACACTTGAAGACCTCTACCAAGCGTTCGCGGGCCAGTTTAGGTTGGGCCCAAAGCCTGTCATGGTTATCGGGTATCCAGCGCATGAACTGCTTGAATCCCTCATATTCTTCTTCACTGAATTCGCTAAGAACGCGGTCCAAGTTAGGGGTACCGCCGGAGACGCTCATGTTAGAGCAACCCCCATTCAACGATCCATTTGATGCCGAGGGCGATCCAGTGAGACGTAGTGTGAGCGAAACCGAGATTCCAGCGCAAGAAGTTATATGTCTGGTCGTAGATGGTCTGATACGCTAGATCCTCCCACGTAAGCAACCTCTCAAGGAAACCGGCAATCTTACCTGCGTTGTTCTTGAGCACAGTGAGATAGCGGCCAGGAACATAATCACGTAGCTCACTGATAACCGTGTCGACGTTGTGGCGCAGGTAATAAACCAGCTTACGGATGGCCGCCTTGATCGCCGCCGTTTTGACACCCTGGGCTTCAACCCGACCATCTTGCCCTGGCGCTGGTTGGACGCTAATCCCTTTTCCATCAAAAACTACGATATTATTGTTTGTTTCAGCAGCAAGCGCACTCATGCTTGGCAACAGTATGTTTACTAATAGGACGAGCACGAGCAAAAGGCTCAGTTTTTTCTTAACCGATCTCATCTGAATACCTCCCGAATATTTTTAGGTTTGCCTGCCAAGTCACTATTATTAAGGGGGATCTCAGGATTAAAAAAGCAACAAAATTCTTCACCTCCTTGCCTGCATTCCGGCACGCACTTATTCAAACGGCGCGTCAGATACACCGCGCTCCCTTTGTTCTCCAAAATCCTTCCAGCTTCGACTTCCTTTACTGTATATAACATATCCTTCCAGAAAAACGCAACGGGTATTTTTTGTAGCTTTTTGTCGAATTGCCAGGCGAGCCTCTCGGCGTATTTCCCCCTCCGCTCTTCGAAGTCGGAAGCTGCCCAAAGAAGAATCACCGCGCCAGCCGGCATCAATATTTGTTTATCCAATCACGGGGAACCCCCATCTCTGTTATTAATCCGTGTTTTAACCAATACTACCTGCTCCGGTTCTAAGTTCTCAACTCCTCCATGATCACCGAACAAGAAAGCAATTCTTCTGCCGTTCCGGTAAAATTCTACATCCAGAATTACTCGCCCAAAGGCGCTTTAAGTCCCTGCAGCGGCAGGGTGTCCGCCAGGGCCGGGTCCGCCGAACGGTCCAAAAGGTCGCCGTAAAAACGATGAGGTCGGAGTCAAGGGAGGAGATGAGCCTCGTTATCTGCGCCACGGAATCCCGGAGTTGCAGCATTTCCCTGGCTTGCAGGACTGCGGGCGGCAAGTTTTTCATAATCAACAAGACCTGCGGTCTTTTACGTAAACGCTACCCGGCAGGGACTTGGCGTAGCGTTTGAGCTGAGCCGCCTTTTCCGAAAATTTTTTCTGGTCGTACAGGCAATCGTGGCCAGTGCATTCAACAATGGCCATGGATATAGAAATTAAAGGGAAAAAAGTCTCCCCGCCGCTCCGGTCGCAGCCGCGTATTCCTCCCGCCGCACGGTCCTCCGGGTCGTAAAAGCGGCGGATCAGTCGGTCGAAATACCGGGCAATTTTTGCGCATAAAATCTCTGCCTTTTCCGGAACGGTTATGATGATAAAGTCATCGCCCCCGATGTGGCCGATGAAATCATTTCTGGCGCCGAACTTTTTTACGACACTGCTCAGGAGAGCGGCGGTAAACAAAATCACCCGGTCACCGCTTTCAAAGCCGTACCTGTCGTTATAAGACTTGAAATGGTCCAGGTCCAGGTAGATCACCGCGCAGTCCTCATTTTCCCTGGCCCGCCTGGACAGTTCCTGCTCGATGGCTATATTCCCCGGCAATCCGGTCAGCGGGTTAGCGCCCCTGGCCATTTCCAGCCGGATTCTGGTCATGGTATCAAGTAAAGTCTGGACCGATACAACCCCTTTTAACAGCTGATTTCTTGTAACAATGATATAGTCGTAGAGCTTGAGCCTGTTCCGGTTCATGGCAACCTGGGAAACTATTTCAATGGGAGTGTCTTCCTCCACCACCAGGGGAGAAGTGTCCATTAGCGATGTTATCGGGCGATCGAAATACAGGGGTACCCCGTACTGCATCCCCAGGTAGCGGTCCAGGCGGTAGCGCATCACCAACCCCACGGGTTTTCCCTCTTCTACCACCACCACTCCATCAAGCAGGTCATTTTCTTCCAGTATTTTCTTAACTTCGCGAACCAGACAGTCTTTGCGGACACTTACGGCGTTTTCCGCGATTTCTCCTACCGGGATGGCATGCTTCCAGGCTCTGTGGCGCCCGCTGGAAGCCAGCCGAAGCACCTTAACCTCCACAGTCTTATCCAGATAGCCTTTCGGGAATACCGGCCTGCCCAGGAAGTAGCCCTGGCCGTAGTGGGCGCCAATACTGGCAAGGGTGGTCAATTCCTCCTCGGCTTCAATACCCTCGGCAATGATGGCGCAGCCGATTTTTTCGGCAAAGGTTATAAATGTTTCCAGCAGGGCCCTCTTGATAGAGCTAAGGTTGATGTCCCTGACCAGGGACATGTCTATTTTAATAAAGTCGGGCCTGATTTCCGCAATGGACTGCAGGGAGGAAAATCCGGAGCCGACATCGTCCACAGCCACCATATAGCCCTGGCTGCGGTAATGTTCCAGGGTTTTGTTAAAGTTGGGAAAGTCCTTGATGCAGTGCCGCTCGGTAATTTCAAACACGATGTTGGAAGGCTTGAGGCCCATCTCCCCGATCAGCCTCATGGTCTCTCCCTTGACGAAATTGGGGTCGCTGATGGTGCGGGGGTGGATGTTCAGGAAGAGCTTCTGGTCCGGCCCCAGGTCCCCGAGGTTTTCCAGGGCCAGCCGGCGGCAGACCCTTTCCAGAGGGTAGAGCAGTGCAGCTTGTTCAGCAAAGGAAAAGAGAATCTCGGGCCTGCGGAAATAGCTCTCCCGGGGCCCCCTGGTCAGGGCCTCCCAGCCCAGGATACCGCCGGAACGCAGAGAAACTACAGGCTGGTACACGATCTCAAACCGGGCCTGGTCGAGAATTTCCCTGAACTCGGATAAGAGCATGGCCGTCTCCAGACTGATGGAACCCCTGGCCATCTCCTGGGCCTCGTGCAGCGCCGTATAAAGCTGGCTTTCCACGTTTTCCGCCTTAAAACTGAGGACGGCGTACCCCACGTGGATGTCCGGTTCCCGACCGGTAATTTTCAAATATTCCTGCTTTATCCTTTCCCTGATGCCAAGGCGGGAAGTGACGGCTATTTTCTGCAGCTCACCGTGCCCCGGCCTATCTTCCATCGCCAGCAGAACGATAAAATCGTCACCCCAGAGATTTTCCACCGCCAGGATTTCGCTACCTGGGAAGATTTCGGGTATTTCTCTTTCCAGGCATTTTTTAAACATGGCCAAAATCTTCGAGGCAGCCTGAAAGCCGCTCACCTGCTCCACCTCGTGGAATTTCACCAGGTCAAAATAAAGAAGCACCACCGGCCTTGACTTCTGGAGGTTTTCCTGAACCTTTCCAGCCAGGCCGGGGTCCTTCAGGCTGAAGCTCGGGAATATGGTTCTTCTTTTAAAGCGGGGAAAAGAAAAGAACCTGGAGGCGACTTCCCAACCCTTGACTATAGCGGAGATCACGGCCACTCACCCGAACTTTTTAATACAAGCTTATTGCAGCAAGTTTAAGGTATTATTACTTTTCCTCTTTACCCCGGAAACCAGAAATCAAGGCCAACAGCGAAAACGAACGAAAGTTGGGATCAACCAGTTCGGCGACTCTGGCAACGGCATCCACCAGGAGCCGCTGGCGGATTTCTGTTTCTCGAATCTGCTCCTCAAGCTTACGAATCTGCTCCTCAAACCCCTGATGTTTGTCCAAGAGGCTACCCTCCCCTCTGATGAGAACCCACTCTACGAACAGTCACATATAGTAACCTACAGCCTTTGCCGTGGAGTAAGGAACGCCGATTCCGCTGAGACCACCCGTGCTCTGATCTTCGATAGCTTTCAGCGGCACGTCTGCCTAAGTCAGCAAGTTATCCACTATATCGGCGGATAAACGGCGTCGGCGGCCAGGGTGCCGGAGATGACCACGGCCTCGATGCCGGACCCCGGGAAAACGCCGGCACCGGCCAGGTAAAGCCTCTCCACAGGGCTTTTGGCCGGCGGCCGCCACTGA
>JASUSC010000027.1 GCA_030446285.1 Eubacteriales bacterium
ACCGCAGCACTATCTACCGGGAAATCAAGCGAGGTACCACTACTCAGCTCCGTTCTGACCTAACTACCTACCAGGCTTATTTCCCGGAAACCGGCCAAGTCGTCTACGAAAAGAACCGCTTAAACTGCGGCCGAAAATGCAAAGCCCTCCAAGCGGAGCCCTTCCTCCGCTTGGCTGAAGAGAAAATCCAAAAAGACAAGTGGTCGCCAGATGCCGTCGTTGGAGCTTTAAGGCGGGAAAGCGGGTTCGCCAAAAACACGACGGTATGCACCAAGACCCTTTACAACTACATCGACCGGGGGCTCTTAAGAGTTCGCAACATCGACCTTCCCCTAAAAACGAGACGCCGACCGCGGAAAAAGATCTTCCGGGAACACAAGCGCCTTTACGGTAAAAGCATTGACGAACGCCCGGCCTTAATTGAGCAGAGACAAGAATTTGGGCACTGGGAGATTGACGTTGTCAGCGGCAGGCGGTCTTTAGACTCTGCGCTTTTGACTCTCACAGAAAGAAAAACCCGCTACCACATGATTTTGCTTCTACCAGCAAAGACTGCCGAGGCGGTGGATAAAGCGTTACACCAGCTCAAAGAACAATACGGCCCCATCTTCCACCAGTTGTTTAAAAGCATCACCTCAGACAACGGCCCAGAGTTTGTCAACTTGAGCAGTCACGGCATTGATGTGTACTACGCTCACCCTTACTCTGCTTGGGAGCGGGCGACTAACGAACGACACAACGGCCTCATCCGGCGGTTCATTCCTAAGAGAACCGCTATTAAGGACCTTACTTCAGCCCAGATAGAAAGGGTCCAGAACTGGTGTAACAACCTGCCGCGAAGAATATTGGGCTACTTAAGGCCGGCAGAGTTATTCCAGGAAGAACTTGAAAAGCTCCTGCATCCAACCCTGCAATTTCAACCCGCTTGAACAATAAATACCGGGTTTCTCAAAAAAGTGTCGCATTTAATATTGCAATTTAGAACTGAATCTTGACACGGACCTAATCTCTTTTTCGCATTGCAAGAAACCGGGGATTATTGTAAAATAGTATGGTACATGGGGAGACCTTTTATTTTTTGTAGGAGGGAACGGCTGTGATCGACAAAGGAACTTGGACGGTGAAAAAAGGGTTGGCAGAAATGCTCAAGGGTGGCGTCATCATGGACGTAACCACGCCCGAGCAGGCGAAAATAGCAGAGGAAGCCGGAGCTGTTGCGGTAATGGCCTTAGAAAAGGTGCCGGCGGATATCCGGGCGGCGGGAGGAGTGGCCCGGATGGCCGACCCGGAAATCATTCTCCGGATTATGGACGCTGTTACCATTCCTGTAATGGCCAAATGCCGGATAGGACACTTTGTTGAGGCGCAGATTCTTGAGGCAATAGGTGTTGATTACATCGATGAAAGTGAAGTGCTGACTCCGGCCGACGATCAGCATCATGTGAATAAGCACGCTTTCAAAGTCCCCTTTGTGTGTGGAGCCCGTAACTTGGGAGAGGCCTTGCGGCGGATAGCAGAAGGAGCAGCCATGATCCGTACCAAAGGAGAACCCGGTACGGGCGATGTTATTGAGGCGGTAAGACACATGCGTCAGATGAACAAGGAAATTCGCCGTCTGCAAAGCCTGCGGGAAGAAGAGCTCATGGCGGCGGCCAAAGAAATGGGAGCTCCGTATGAGCTGGTGCTGGAAGTGGCGCGTACCGGTAAATTGCCGGTGGTAAACTTTGCTGCCGGGGGTATTGCCACGCCTGCTGACGCTGCCCTGTTGATGCAACTGGGGGCCGACGGTATCTTTGTCGGTTCGGGAATCTTTAAGTCAGGGGATCCCATGAAGCGGGCCCGGGCTATTGTGGCGGCAACCACCCATTACAACGATCCCCATGTTTTGGCGGAAGTTAGCAGAGATTTGGGCGAGCCCATGGTTGGGATCAATATTTCCACCCTTGAGCTGGTGGAGCGTATGCAAGAGCGCGGGTGGTAAGTTTCCAGAAAGAATTCCAGGGGAAAGAGGGAAAAGGAGATGGAGGTAGGAGTGCTGGCCCTGCAAGGGGCCTTTCGCGAGCACAGGTTGGTTCTTGAGCGAATGGGAATAAAGTCGAGAGAAGTCAAAAAAGCTGAACACCTGGAAGGAATAGACGGGTTGATTATTCCGGGTGGCGAAAGTACTACCATTGGCAAGTTGTTGGTAGATTTTGGAATACGAGAACCGCTGTTGAGGTTGATCGAGAAAGGGCTGCCGCTGTTCGGCACTTGCGCCGGTATGATTGTAATGGCAAAAGAAATTGTAGGTAGCCGGCAGCCTCGTTTAGGCGTTATGGACATTGTAGTTCGCCGCAACGCTTTTGGCCGCCAGGTGGACAGTTTTGAAACAGACCTGGAAGTAAAGGGAATAGAGGGAGGACCGGTACGGGCAGTCTTTATTCGGGCTCCCTACATTGAGGCAGCAGGAGAAGGGGTGGAGATTTTAGCTGAGTTTGCGGGTAAGGCGGTTATGGCCCGCCAAGAAAACTGTCTGGCCACGGCTTTCCATCCTGAGCTAACCAGCGATAATCGTATTCACCAGTTGTTCATTCAGATGGTAGAAGACTACTTGAGGAAAAAGTAATCGAGGTTATTTGCAAAAAAAATCACAAACTTGTTGACAGGTCCCGCAAGGGGCTTTATAATTTAGAAGTGTGATGAGTTTAATACCGTTCCTGGATGAATGCCGCAGGAGAGGGGGGAAACCCCGCCGTAGGGGCAAAGGTTTGGAGGGCCGACTTCAAACCCTAAACTCTCAGGCATCCCGAAGAGGGAAAGGACTGCGGCAGGACAGACCTCTGGAGAGACCCATGCGGGCGCCGAAGGAGTAAACCGGGAAACCGGTAATCTCTCAGGCAAAAGGACAGAGGGGATTAACGGCGGCGTCCTTTTGTGTGCTTTTCCGGAGGTCAAACCTTGCTGGGTTTGGCTTTTTGTTTCTAAAAGTACATAGTCGCTAAACTCAAGGAAAGGGAAAAAGGGCCTGATGTGTCCACCCAGAGAGCCGGGGGTTGGTGTGACCCGGTTGGACAGCTGGCCTTTTCCGCCCTGGAGAGACCTGCGATGAGCAGGGTCGGGTATGCCCGTTATAGCATTTAGAGGGGGCCGTTTGATGCGGCCAATAAGGGTGGCAACGCGGGAGTGCCTCTCGTCCCTTAGTTGGCGGGAGGCTTTTTGTTTATTTATGGGAAAGGGGGATGGGAAAAGGGGAGGAGGCTTACCGGCTTCACGGGCAAAAAGACGCAAAAAAAGGAAAGAGGGAGGAGATTGCGAGTGAACGAGCGAGTTTTTAACTTTAATCCCGGGCCCGCTACGTTGCCTCTGCCTGTTTTGGAAGAGGCTCAGAGGGAACTCCTCAACTACAAAGGAACGGGGATGTCCATCCTCGAAACCAGCCATCGTTCTAAAGAGTACGAGGCCATCAATGCCGAGACCGAGGCTTTGCTGAAAGAAATTCTGGAGATTCCTGACAACTACCGGGTCCTTTTCCTGCAGGGCGGAGCTACTATGCAGTTCGACATGGTGCCGTTGAACTTCCTCACGGAGGGAGCCACGGCAGACTACATCCTCACCGGTAGCTTTGCCGAAAAAGCATACAAAGAAGCCCAGAAAGTGGGGAACGTTCACGTAGCTGCTTCGACAAAAGACGAAAATTACCGCCGCATTGTGCGTTTTGACGAAATAAAACTGAGTGAAAATCCAGCTTATGTTCACATAACTTCCAACAACACCATTTTCGGTACCCAGTGGAAAGAGTTTCCTGATTTCGGCGACATACCGCTAATAGCAGATATGTCCAGTGACATTCTTTCCCGGCGCATTGATGTGAAGAAGTTTGCTCTCATCTATGCCGGTGCGCAGAAGAACTTAGGTCCGGCCGGGGTAACGGTAGTCATTATTAGAGACGACATGATCGCCCGGTCCAACAAGAAATTGCCCTCCATGCTCCGGTATGACGTCCATGCGGAAAACAACTCCCTTTACAACACGCCGCCTGTTTTCGCCGTTTATATGGTCAACTTGGTCCTCAAGTGGGTGAAAAATCAAGGCGGTTTAGCGGTTATTGAGAAGATTAACGAGGAGAAGGCAAGCTACCTTTACGAAGTCATTGATGAGAGCGAAGGCTTCTACGCCGGGCATGCGGAAAAGGACAGCCGCTCGCTGATGAACGTGACTTTCCGCTTGCCTTCGGAGGAGCTGGAGAAGAAGTTCATTGCCGAAGCGGCGGAGAAGGGGCTCAAGGGTCTGAAAGGGCACCGTTCTGTGGGCGGTATCCGCGCTTCTATCTACAACGCCATGCCGGTAGAAGGTTGCCGGAGACTGGCTGAGTTCATGCGCGACTTCTATAAACGCCACAAATAATGGACGTAAAGGGGAAGGAGAGAAATGGACATGAAGATTCTGGTCTTGGACGGAGTTTCGGAAAAAGGCGTGGAAATTTTGCGCGAACCCGGTTTTGAAGTGGTTGTTGACAACGAAAAACATACGGAAGAAGAACTGATAAAAATTATCCCCGAATACCACGCTGTTGTTGTCCGCAGTGCCACCAAAATCACTGCTCCTGTAATTGAGGCCGCCAAAAACCTGATTGTTATCGGCCGGGCCGGTGTTGGAGTTGACAATATCGACGTAGAAGCGGCAACCCGCCACGGGATTCTAGTAGTGAACGCCCCCGACGGAAACACCATTGCTGCCGCCGAACACACCATGGCCCTTATGCTGGCTCTGGCCCGGAACATTCCCCAGGCTAACGAAAAGCTCAAAGCCGGCCAGTGGCTGCGGAAAGAGTTCATGGGAGTCGAGCTCCGCGGCAAAACCTTAGGTGTTATTGGCCTTGGCCGGATTGGAACCGCCGTGGCCAAGCGAGCTTTAGCTTTTGAGATGCGGGTTTTAGGGTATGACCCCTATGTTTCCGAAGAAAAGGCCCGCAGCATTGGGGTGGAGCTGGTAAGCCTGGATGAAATTTACCGGCAAGCCGATTTCATCACCGTCCATCTTCCCCTCACCAAAGAAACGAAGTACCTCATCAACAAAGAGGCCTTTGCCAAGATGAAAAAAGGTGTCCGCATCATTAACGTAGCTCGGGGCGGCGTAATCAGCGAGAAAGACCTCTACGATGCCATTAAAGAAGGTATCGTCAAAGGAGCGGCCATCGACGTCTTTGAAACCGAGCCCACCACGGAAAGCCCCCTCTTCGAGCTGGACAACGTAATTGTTACTCCGCACCTGGGCGCCTCCACCCGGGAAGCTCAAATCAACGTGGCTTTGGACGTGGCCCGGGAGATTGTCAATGTCCTCCAGGGAGGCATGGCCATGAATGCCGTCAATATGCCGGCTATCCCGCAGGAGCTCATGAAAACCCTGCGGCCTTACCTGCAACTGGGCGAAAAACTTGGCAAGTTCGTCGCCCAGATTGCTCCCGAAGTGGAAACGGTGGAGATCTCCTACAGCGGCGAAATTGCCCAACTGGAGACGGCACCCATTTCCACCGCTGTGCTTAAGGGTCTCCTCACGCCCCTCGTGGAGGATTCCGTTAACTACGTCA
Organism: Eubacteriales bacterium; assembly: GCA_030446285.1. Lineage (GTDB taxonomy): Bacteria > Bacillota > JASUSC01 > JASUSC01 > JASUSC01 > JASUSC01. The sequence continues at coordinate 5,567 of JASUSC010000027.1, forward strand.
ATGCCGGTGTTCTGGCCCGCAGCCGGGGCATTAAGGTGACGGAGAAGAAGACGGAAACGGCCGAAGATTACGCCAACCTTATCACGGTGCGGGTGGCCAGCGAGCGCTGTAAGTGCGAACATTCTGTTGCCGGGACCATTTTCCGGGAAAACGATGCCCGCATTGTCATGGTAGACGGCTACCGCGTCGACGCTGTGCCTGAAGGCTACATGATTGTCGCACCTCACATTGACAAGCCCCGCATTATCGGCCGAGTAGGTACCTTGATTGGAAACGAGAATGTCAATATTGCCAGCATGCAGGTGGGTCGTAAGGAAGTGGGCGGCCGGGCAGTCATGCTGCTGGGAATTGACGCTCCTGTCTCCGAGGAGACGCTGAAAGAGATTGCCAAGGTTGACGGCATTCTCGATGTGAAAATGGTCTCCCTGTAAGGGCACTGATTTGACCGCCCTGGCAGGAAGTAGTAAAATAAATACTGTGTGAGGATAATAGCGGAAAACCCTTCCCGTTATCCCGGGAGGGGTTTTCCGAGTTTTTAATGTCTGTGAGGTGGTGACAGAATTGTTAGATCTGAAGTTCGTTCGCAGCAATCCAGAAGTGGTTGAAGAAGCACTGCGCAAGCGTGGTGTGGAGATGACCCTGGAGCCTTTTCTCCGCCTGGAAGAAAAAAGGCGCAAACTGCTGGTAGAAGCTGAAAGTTTAAAAAACAAGCGCAATGTCGTTTCAGAAGAAATAGGACGGCTGAAAAAAAACGGCCAACCGGCGGATGACCTTATTGCCGAAATGCGGCAGGTGGGACAGCGCATAAAAGAGCTGGATCAGCAAATAGAAGAAATAGAGAGGGAATTAAGGAATACCCTCCTCAATATTCCCAACATTCCTCACGAGTCGGTACCGGTAGGCAAGGATTCGTCGGAAAACGTGGAAGTACGGCGGTGGGGCGAACCGCGGCGTTTTGAGTTTGAGCCCCTTCCCCACTGGGAAATTGGGGAAAAGTTGGGAATTCTGGATTTTGAGCGGGCGGCTAAGATTACCGGGGCTCGCTTTACCGTCTACCGGGGGGCGGGAGCCCTGCTGGAAAGAGCTCTGATCAACTTTATGCTGGACCTCCATACCCGGGAACACGGTTACACGGAGATTTTCCCGCCCTTTTTAGTCCACCAGGACAGCATGATTGGCACGGGGCAGTTGCCCAAGTTTGAAGAAGAAGCCTTCCGCGTCGACGGCACCAACTACTACTTAATTCCCACTGCGGAGGTACCCGTAACCAACCTGTACCGGGAAGAAATTCTGGACGGAGACCAGTTGCCTATTTACCACGTAGCTTACAGCGCCTGTTTCCGAGCGGAAGCGGGTGCCCACGGCCGTGATACGCGAGGTCTTATTCGTCAACATCAGTTCAACAAAGTGGAGCTGGTGAAGTTTACCTTACCCGAGACCTCTTACGAGGAGTTAGAAAAACTTACGGCCGACGCGGAAAGAGTGCTGCAACTGTTAGGTCTGCCTTACCGGGTTGTGGTTCTCTGCACCGGCGATTTAGGCTTCAGCGCAGCCAAAACTTATGACATAGAAGTATGGATGCCTGCCTACGGCGATTACAGGGAGATCTCTTCCTGCAGCAATTTTGAAGACTACCAGGCCCGGCGGGCAAACATTCGCTTCCGCCGTACACCCCGTTCTAAACCGGAATTCGTTCACACCCTCAACGGCTCCGGAATAGCGGTGGGACGCACGGTGGCGGCGATCCTGGAAAATTACCAGCAAGAAGACGGCAGCGTGGTAATTCCGGAAGTTTTACGACCTTATATGGGAGGAAAAGAAATTATTCGGCCTGGCGACTGATTTGGGAGGATTTTTACCAGTGAGGGTTTGTTGACAGGTGAAATACAATATGCTATACTAACAACTGCATCGGAGGGAGGGGTGTCCGAGGGGTTTAAGGAGGCGGTCTTGAAAACCGCTGAACCGGTTATCTGGTTCCGTGGGTTCGAATCCCACCCCCTCCGCCAGTCGCAAGCAGGGTTGAATGCGGAGAGATGGCCGAGTAGGTCGAAGGCGTTCGCCTGCTAAGCGAATATACGGGCCTTAAAAGCCCGTATCGAGGGTTCGAATCCCTCTCTCTCCGCCATTATGCGCCCGTAGCTCAGCTGGACAGAGTAACGGACTACGAATCCGGTGGTCGCAGGTTCGAATCCTGCCGGGCGCGCCACTCACTTCAACTAAGATGGAGTGTCCTCGTAGCACAAGGGATAGTGCAACCGCCTCCTAAGCGGTAGATTCAGGTTCGAGTCCTGACGAGGGCACCATTTCTTTTGCAAGTAGGGGCCATGGAAGACGAAAAGTACATGCGGGAAGCTATCAAAGAAGCGGAAATAGCGGCCAACGAGGGAGAAGTACCCGTTGGCGCAGTGGTGGTGTGGAAAGGAGAAATCGTCTCCAGGGCCCATAACATAAAAGAGCAAACCAAAGACGCTACTAATCATGCTGAAATGGTTGCTCTACGCCGGGCTGTGGAGAAGTTAGGACACTGGCGCTACCTGCAAGAGGCAACCATGTACGTAACGGTAGAGCCCTGTCCCATGTGTGCAGGCGCCATGATCCAGACGCGGTTAGGAAGGCTGGTTTATGGCACAGTCGAACCCAAGAGTGGGGCGGTAGTTTCTACCATTAATCTCCTTCAGGACCCCCGCTTCAATCACTGGGTGGAGGTGGTGGGTGGGGTGCTGGAGGAAGAGTGTCGAGAGTTGATGCAGCAATTTTTTCGCCGCTTGCGTGAGTAGGGTTTTAGGCGCGGAGAGATGGCTGAGTGGTCGAAAGCGCTCGACTCGAAATCGAGTAGGCGGGTTTAAAGCCTGCCTCCAGGGTTCGAATCCCTGTCTCTCCGCCATTATTGCCAACGATGTTAGCTTTTCAAATAGGGTAGGTTGTAATATAATAAATAGTGGCGACAAGCGCGGAGAGATGTCCGAGCTGGTCGAAGGAGCACGACTGGAAATCGTGTATACGGGGCACAAACCCCGTATCGAGGGTTCGAATCCCTCTCTCTCCGCCATTAAGAAAACAACAAGCCAGCCTTATCCCGGGCTGGCTTAAAAAGTCAGTTATGCCGTGCTAGCCGGGGAGGTAGCGGTGCCCTGTACCTGCAATCCGCTGTAGCAGGGGCGAAGGCTCGCAGAGGGTCCGACCTTGTAAGGTCTGACCCCGGCAAGTGGTGTTGAGGACCGGGTCCTGCGCAACGGATACCCCCGAACCCCGTCAGGTCCGGAAGGAAGCAGCGGTAAGGGGTGCTGTTCGTGTGCCGCAGGGGAGCCTGGTCGGAGCCAACTACCGGGGTAACGCTTGGAAGGCGGATTCGAAGCGGGATGCACGGCATTAATTTTTTCTTTTTTTAAAGGAAAAAATTTTTTTGTGGCGAAATATTTGTCGCAGAGATATTGCTGTTCAACCGACGAAGGTGATGATTTTATGGCTTATACCGCCCTTTACCGGGAATGGCGCCCACAAAATTTTGCCTCCATCGTTGGGCAGGAGCATGTAACCCGTACCCTGATCAATGCCATTAGAACGGGACGAATTGCCCATGCTTACATATTTTGTGGGCCGCGGGGAACAGGAAAAACCAGCACGGCCAAGGTAATGGCCAAAGCTTTGAACTGTCAGGCTCCTGTAGACGGTGTGGAGCCGTGCAACCAGTGTGCAAATTGTCGCAGCATCAATGAAGGGCTCTCTTACGATGTGCTGGAGATAGATGCTGCCTCTAACCGGGGTATTGATGAAATCAGGGACCTGCGGGAAAAAGTTAAATATGCCCCGGCAGACGGGCGCTACAAGGTGTACATTATCGACGAAGTTCACATGTTAACCACTGAAGCCTTTAACGCTCTTTTGAAAACCTTAGAAGAACCACCGCCGCACGTAATTTTTATCCTAGCTACCACTGAACCGCAAAAGGTGCCGGTAACCATCCTCTCCCGCTGCCAGCGTTTTGATTTCCGGCGGATTTCTCTGGCAGATATCGTAAGTCGGCTGGAAGAAGTGGTAAGGGAAAAGGGGATAGAGGCAGAGCCAGGAGTACTGGCCATGATCGCCCGGCGGGCGGAAGGCGGTCTGCGAGATGCTCTCAGTTTGCTGGACCAGTGCCTGGCCTTTTGCGGCAACGAGCTGAAAAAGGAGGACGTAGCTGCGGTTTTAGGAATTGCCGGGGACGAGAGTTTGCTGACTTTTATGAAGATGTTGCTCGCCGGCGACGCTCCCGGCGCCTTACGGTGGGTGGATACCATTTTTGCCCACGGCCGGGATGCCAGGCAGTGTTTGCGGGACACTATTTACTTTCTGCGCAACTTGATGCTGGAGAAAGTAGGAGCCGCTGACGTGGAACAGCCGGCAGCAGGGGAAATGGAAGAGGAATTTGCCCGTCTCGCAGCGGAATACTCCCTGGAGAGGATCCTTTCCCTGCTGGAATTGTTGATGCGGGCGGAGCGGGAGATCCGTCAGACGGACAGGCCCCGCCTGGTTTTTGAGCTGGCGGTGATTCAAGCTTGTCGGGGAATAAAGGGGCAGCCGGGACCCCAGCCCCGCCGGCCTTCCGAAGATGAAAAATGCGCTGGCAGGGGTGAGAAAGAGGGGCGCCGTACCGCTGCCGGCGAAAAGAGTTCGGGGGAAAAAGTTACCAGGGGCAGAGAAAAAGCTGTACCACCGCGTCTGTGGGAACAAATTTTGGCTGAGGTAAGGAAAAGAGATGTCCCTACTTATGCTTTTCTCGTCGAGGGACAGATGATTGAAATGGATGAAGAGAGGGCCCGAATAGCTTTTAAGGCCAGTAAGAGTTTTCACCGCCAGCAACTGGAAGATCCGCGCCGCCGGCAGTTGGTGGAAGAGGTGATAGCCGGCCTGATAGGGAAACGGGTGAGAGTGGAAGTCTGTAGTTTCCCGGAGAAAGGGACGGCGGCGGAAATGGTGGAGAAGGTAAAGGAAGTTTTTGGGGCGCTGGTGGAAGAGGTAAACGATTAAAGCAGAGGAGGAAGGTAAATGTTCGGTAACATGGGAAAGATGATGAAGCAGATTCAAAAAATGCAGGCGGAGATAGCCCGTCTGCAGGAAGAGCTTGGGCAAAAGGAGGTAGAGGCTACTGCCGGCGGTGGTGCAGTAAGGGTGGTAGTAAACGGCAAGCAGGAAGTATTGAAAATAGAAATAAAACCGGAAGCCGTTGATCCTGAGGATGTAGAAATGCTGCAGGATTTGCTGGTGGCGGCGGTAAACGAGGCCCTGCGCAAGTCACAGGAAATGGTGGCCCAGGAAATGAGCAGAATTTCTGGCGGTCTGAAATTACCCGGTCTCTTTTAAGGAGAATTAGGACGGGAAGAAGGTGAAGGCTTGCTTTATTACACTCCGTCAGTAGCCCGGCTGATTGAGGAGCTGGCCAAATTGCCGGGGATTGGTCCTCGGACGGCGCAGAGACTGGCTTTTCATTTACTCAACCAGCCTAAAGAGCGAGCCATGGCCTTAGCCCAGGCTATTGTCGACGCGCGGGAAAAAGTAGGCTATTGTTCCATTTGCTGCAATCTAACTGACGAGGATCCGTGCCAGATTTGTTCTGATATTAAACGGGATCGAAGCATTATCTGTGTGGTAGAAGAGCCCAAAGACGTAATAGCCATGGAAAAAACCCGAGAATACCGAGGTTTATATCACGTCCTCCAGGGGGCCATTTCGCCCATGGATGGAGTGGGCCCGGATGACCTAAAGATTAGAGAGCTTCTCCAGCGTATTAACGAAGAAGTGGAAGAAGTGGTTTTGGCTACCAACCCCAATGTTAACGGGGAGGCTACGGCCCTTTATCTGGCGAAAATCTTGAAGCCTTTAGGAGTAAAAGTCACCCGTTTGGCTCACGGGATTCCAGTGGGCGGCGACATTGAGTTTGCCGACGAGGCAACTCTGGCCAGAGCTTTCTTAGGACGGCGGGAGATATAAGTTTGAGGGAACGAAAACAGGAATACCCTGTCCCTTTTTTCAATATTTATGGGACAGGGTATCTTCTTTTACGGGGGAGGTGGTTTAGGTGCTGGCGGAGGATATGATAGTTTTCGGATTGGCCCTTCTGGTAACGGCCATATTTGTGCACACTTTCGCAACCCCCTTGCGTATTTTGCTCAAGCTCTTCTTGCGCGGAGTGGCTGGCGGGGTAGTGTTGTTTCTTCTTAATGCCGTAGGCAGTCCCATTGGACTCAATCTACCTTTAAATGTGGCCAGTGCTCTGGTGGTGGGGTATTTAGGAGTTCCCGGTTTGTGCCTTCTAGTTGCCCTGCATTATCTTTTCCTCCACGGCTAAAAATAGAAAAAAGGACGACAAGACTTTCAGAAAATTTGTGCTTTCTGCCGCTCATATCAAGAAAAAGCTCTTGACGGTACTAAGGAGGTTTAGTATACTCAAGCATAAGCGAATTTTTGGCTTTTTTCGGGGAGAATTAGGATACTTTTTTTATTTTACCGCAGGATGGCAAAAACAGGGGGTGGCTGATGGGGGAAGGAAGGATCGTCGAGGCCTTTATCGGTGAATACGCCAGCGGCAAAAGTGAAAATGCCGTTAACAGAGCTCTGATGCTGGCCAGGGCCGGCCGCAAGGTAACCCTGGTGGACCTTGATCTGGTAGAACCTTTTTACACCCTTCGTCCCATCGCCAGGAAACTGGAAAAAGAAGGGGTAAGGGTTATCGCCTGGGAGACGTCGGAAACCATGGGCCTGGGTGAGGCCGGTTCCGTTTTAAAACCGGAAATGCGCTGGGCGCTTCTGGCGGCGGGGGATGTAATTCTCGACATCGGTTACGGCGTCCATGGGGCGAAAATCCTCAATATGCTGGAAGGAGTAGACCAAACCCCGGAGTTAAAAGTTTATGCGGTGATAAACATCTTCCGTCCAATGACTTCTACAGTCGACGCTATTGTAGAATTTGTTCGCTCTCTGGGACGGGTAGACGGTTTAATCAACAATTCCCACGTGGGAGAAGAGACGACCATAGAAATGGTGTGCCAGGGAGCCCGGGTAGTTGCAGAAGCAGCGGCTAAATTAGGGCTGCCGGTAATAGCCACGTCAGCCTTAAAACCGCTGGCAGAGAAAATTGGACCCCGCGATTGCGTGGGTAACCCGGTGTGGCCCCTGCAACGTTTCATGGATGCTTCTTTCTGGTAAGGTAAAAAAACATAGAAAAACGGGGGTGCTGGATAATTATGGCGGACAAGCCTATTGAAGGGGAAAAGAAAGCCTTTATGACTGGAAATGAAGTGGTGGCTTGGGCTGCTTTAGCTGCCGGGGCTGAGATTATGTACGGTTATCCCATTACGCCTCAAAATGAAATTATGCATTACTGGACCCGGCTGGCGCCAAAGTTCAACCGCAAGTTCTTGCAGACCGAGGATGAGCTTTCGGCCGGCTTTACTACGATTGGCGGTGTTCTTGCCGGTAAGAGAGCGTTTACAGCCACGGCGGGCCCGGGAAATACCCTGATGCAGGAACCCATGTCCATGGCCGAGATGATGCGGCTTCCCACTGTTGTAGTTATTCAGCAGCGGGGGGGGCCGTCCACGGCAACGGTAATTTACTCCCAGCAGGAAGTGACCATGACTACCTACGGCGGTAACGGTGAAGGTCTGCGGATAGTTTATTCCACTTCCAATCACCAGGAGCTGTTTGATTACACCATTAAGGCTTTCAACACCGCCTGGAAGTATCGTTTCCCCACCTTTATCTTAGGTGACGGTTATCAAGCCAAAATGAGAGAATCCCTAACCATATATGACCCCGAAGTCCGGGGAATTGAAATGGTGCCCACTACTCCCTACGTATTGCGGCCCGGTCAGATTGGTGTGAACCGGGAACCCAATCACCTGCGCAACACTTACAACACGGAAGAAGAACTCTACGAAGTTCTGCAAAAGCATATCAGCGCCTACAACGAAGTTGCTCCCGAGATAGTGGAATATCAGGAGTTTGGGACCGAAGACGCAGAAATTGTCGTGGTTTCTCACGGAGTGGTTTTCCGTTCCTGCAAAGGAGCTGTTCAGGAACTGCGGGAAGAAGGGTTGAGGGTTGGTTACTTCCGTCCGATTACCCTGCGGCCCTTCCCGGGAGAGCAGTTGCGGAAAGTGGCCGAGCGGGCCCGGATGTTGCTAATTGTGGAGTCTGCCTACGGGCAATTGGCCAAGCTGGTTAAAGATGCTATCTTTGGTTGTTCGGTGCGGATTGAAGGGCTGTTCAAACCCGGAGTGGGCATTACCTCGGAAGAAGTAGTGACAAAGGTAAAAGAACTGCTTTAAATAACAACGGGGGAGGTCAGCGGAATGTCCAATCACGAACTGCCGAGAATGCCAAAAAGCTGGCGTCTGGAAAGTAAGCCGCACAAGTTCTGCCCTGGCTGCGGTCACGGGCTGGTTTTGAAAGCGTTGGGTATGGCCATCGATGAGTTAGGCATTCAGGATAGAGTGGTTTTCGGTTGTGATATTGGTTGTTCCCTTCTTGCCTGGGATTTCTTTAATGTCGATACCATTCAGACCCACCACGGGCGGACAACCCCTGTGGTTACGGGAGTAAAGAGGGCCAATCCGGAAGCCATTGTTATCGCCTATATGGGCGACGGCGGTGGTTATGCCATCGGTTCCCAGCATCTTGTCAACGCGGCTGCCCGCAACGAGCTCATTACTGCTATCCTGGTGAACAATACCAACTACGGAATGACGGGAGGGCAGATGGCTCCCACCACCCTGCCAGGTCAGAAGACCGAAACGACCCCTTATGGCAGAGATGTCAAGGAAGCAGGTTATCCCACCCAGGGGCCGGAAATGGTGGCGGCCATAGCCCGGGAAGGCGCTTACGTGGCCCGTGGTACCATTGCCAACCTGAAACAATTGACCCGCTTTATTAAAAAAGCTCTCCAGAACCAGATGGAAGGTCGGGGTTTCTCTTTTGTTGAAGTTCTTTCCGCCTGCCCCACTAACTGGCGCACCAATGCCAAGGATACCTGGGAATTTGTCGAAAAGGAGATGACCAAGTACTTCAAAGTTGGTGAGATAAAGGTCCCCGCGGCTGAAGGAGGGGAAACAGATGAGTAATACGGCAGTCCGTTCCAAGGTGGTAAAAATAGCCCTGGCCGGTGAAGGTGGGCAGGGAGTTCAGTCGGTGGCAGAAATTTTAGCGGAAGCGGCCAACGATGAAGGTCGGGAGGCTCTTTACATCCCCAACTTTGGCGTAGAACAGCGGGGCGGCGTTTCGGTAGCCTATCTCCAGATAGCCGATAAACCCATTGCGGCGCCCAAGTTTCAAACGGCTGACATCGTTGTCGCCCTCAGCGACCGGGCTATTTTCCGGACCAAGCAGTATGTTGGCCCGGAGACCCTCTTCGTTTACGACAGCTCGATTCAGGGAGTAAGCGAAGAAGACCTGCCCCGTAACGCCCGGAAAATTTTAGCTATACCGGCTTTGGAGACGGCCAACAGCGAACTGCATCCGCGCGTTTTTAACATTATCATTATGGGAGCAGTAATTAAAGCTACGGGCGTGGTAAGTATGGAAGGGGCCAAGAAGGCTATCGAGAAAAAGTTAGGATACAAATTTGAACAAAATCCCGCTCTCCGTGAGCTCAACTTCAAAGCGTTGGAAAAAGGCGCAGAACTGGTAGAGAAGTTGCTCTAACGAAGCAAAAAGCTAAGGAAAAGGGGGTTTTCCAATGGCGGCATCCCTCAAGGCCATTACTCTGGAAGGGGAGAAAGGGACCTGGACGGTTTTCCCCGGCTTGGACAAGGGTTGTGGTCTGTGCATTGAGAAGTGTCCGAAGAAGTGCCTTTCCTGGTCGAAGACGGTTCTTGGAGTTTACGGTACTCCTACGGTGGAGGCCAATATGGAGGAATGTATTGCCTGCGGGATCTGTGAAATGGTTTGCCCGGATTGTGCGATAAAAGTTACCAAAAAGAAATAAAAAGGGAAAGAGAATGGGTGGTGACCAGGGGTTATACCCTGGTCTTGCTTTTTTCCAGCTTTTAACTTGGGGCGAGACTGAGCATTTGCCAAGGTTGAGGTGATAGGCGGTGGAAGAGTTTATTCGTGTGGCCCGGGGGGAAAGGCCGGCGGAGTTGGTTTTGAAAAAGGCGCGCGTGGTCAATGTTTTTTCCGGGGAAATTGTTTCAGGGGACGTGGCCATCTACCGTGGGAAGATAGCGGGCGTTGGCAAATATGAAGGGGAAAAAGAAGAACATCTTGACGGCTGTTTAGTGGCCCCGGCCTTTATCGACAGCCATATTCACCTGGAAAGCACCCTGCTGCTGCCGGCAGAACTGGCGCGGGTGGTGGTACCCCGGGGAACGAGCACGGTGGTGGCTGACCCTCATGAAATGGCCAATGTGCAGGGGAAAGAAGGGGTGAGGTTTCTTATTGAGGCCAGCCGGGAGTTGCCCTTGGACGTTTATTTTATGGCTCCCTCCTGCGTTCCTGCGACCCATATGGAAACAGCCGGGGCGGAGCTCACGGCTGCCGATATTACTGATATGCTGAACTGGGAGAGGGTACTGGGAATTGCCGAAATGATGAACTATCCCGGGGTTCTTTTTACCGATCCGGCAGTAATGGCAAAGATAAAAGCCGGAGAAGGACGAAGAATAGACGGCCATGCTCCCGGGTTGCTGGGCGAGGAACTGAATGCCTATGCTGCGGCGGGAATTGCTTCCGATCATGAGGCGGTGACGGCGGAAGAGGCCCTGGCTAGGGTTCGGGCAGGGATGTATGTGATGGTCCGGGAAGGTTCGACGGCAAAAAATATTGCTGCCGTTGCACCGATTATCAGTGCCGAAAATTCCCGCCGCTTCCTTCTCGTCAGCGACGACCGTCACCCCGAAGACCTGATGGCAGAAGGACACGTGGACTGGTTGCTGCGGCGGGCGGTGGCAGAGGGTATTCCGCCTCTCCTTGCTTTACAAATGGTTACCCTAAATCCGGCCGAGTATTTTGGTTTCAGGGGTCGGGGAGCGGTGGCGCCCGGTTATCGGGCGGATTTGGTGGTTTTGGAGGATCTGCGGGAGTTTAAGGTTATCCAGGTGTACAGGAAGGGACAGTTGGTAGCCCGGACGGGACAGTTGCTTATCTCTGTCAGCCCTTCTGTAACGGTTACCGAGCGAAACCGCTTGCGTGTTACCGCTGACTTGACGGAAAAGTTAAAGGTGAAGGCTGAAGGGGGAAAAATTAAAGTAATCGGCTTGATTCCCGATCAGATAGTGACCGAAAAGCTGTACCTTGACGCGAAGGTAGAAGAAGGACTAGTTGTTGCTGACCCAAGTCGGGATATTGTCAAAATTGCGGTAATTGAGCGCCATCGTGGTACTGGCAATGTAAGCGTTGGTTTTGTACGTGGGCTGGGTTTGAAAAAAGGGGCGCTGGCAGCTACTGTAGCTCACGACTCTCATAACCTGATCGTGGCCGGGGTTTCCGATGCCGATATGGAAATGGCTGTCCAGACCTTGGTGGAAAAGGGAGGAGGAATGGTGGCGGTGGCGGAAGGCGAGATTCTCGCCGTCCTGCCCTTGCCCGTAGCCGGTTTGATGTCGGATCGGCCAGCGGCAGAGGTGGCAGAGGCTTCCGAGGCAATTAAAAAAGCAGCCCGCCAACTGGGCTGCGTGCCGGCAAATCCCTTTATGGCCCTGAGTTTCCTGGCTCTTCCGGTAATTCCGCATCTCAAAATTACTGACAGAGGTCTGGTGGACGTGGACCGTTTTGCTTTTGTTTCCCTCTTCGGCGAGGAATAGTTTTAGGCCAAAGTGTCCAGGGTGGTTAGGACTTCCTGGACGTAGCGGCGGGTTTCGGCAAAAGGAGGTATACCGCCGTAACGTTGGACATTTCCCGGGCCGGCGTTGTAGGCAGCCAGAGCCAGGGCGACATTGCCGCCGAACTGATTCAGCATTTGCCGCAAGTAGCGGGCCCCGGCGTCGATGTTTTCCGCCGGGTCGAAAGGATTTTTGACCCCTAACGAGCGGGCGGTGGTGGGCATGAGTTGCATCAGCCCCATGGCTCCGGCGGGGGAGACGGCCCGGGGGTTGAAGTTGGACTCCGCTTTGATAACGGCGGCAATTAAGTCTGGCGACAGACCATATTTAGCCGCCGCCCGGTTAATGTACTCAGCAAAGGGTATTCCTGTTTTTTCTCCTCCCCTGGCCGGGGCAGTGGTTTTTTTCGGCCAGGGTATTGCGGATACGGTGCGGGTAGGGGAACCATTCTCCAAAGTTTGTTGCCAAACTGCCTGCAAGAGGAGATAAAATAAAATGGTATAGTCCATTTCAGTCGGCTGACCTCCCTGGGGAAAATGGATGCCCTCTTCTAAAAATTATCGTATCACTTTTGCTAAATTGTGTAAAGATTTTAAGCACTTTAAAAGGGGAAAGAGGCATGGCCCAACCATTGGTAGAAGCTCTGCAAAAGAAGTTAACTGAAAATTGTTATCCCTTTCACATGCCGGGGCACAAGCAAGGACGGTTGCTCCCTCTTTTCCTGGAACCTTTTCAAGGGCTTTTTGCCTTTGACCTGACAGAAATACCGGGCCTGGACAATTTGTATCGCCCAGGGGGCCCTATAAAAGAGGCCCAAGAAAAAGCCGCTCTAACCTTTGGTGCAGCGGCCACCTTTTTTCTGGTGAACGGCGCGACAGCGGGATTACAGGCGGCGATTTTAGCTTCTTTTTGTCCGGGAGAAAAAGTAGCCCTGCCCCGTAATTGTCACCGTTCTATTTTAGGGGCCTTGGTATTGGCTGGAGTAGAGCCGGTTTATGTGACAGGCCCTTATCTGCCTGAACTAGCTTTGCCCCTGCCTCCTGGAGAAAAAGAGTTTACTTCTCTACTGAATCATTACAAAAAAGAAATCAGCGGCGTAATTGCTGTAGACCCTGATTATTTTGGGATTAGCCCGCCGTTAAGAAAGGTGGGGGAAAAGCAGATTGTCGATGCTGCTCACGGGGCCCACTTTCCCTTTCATCCCTCTTTTCCCCCTCATCCAGGAGAAAAAGGGGCTCTCTTTTGGGTTCACGGCGCCCACAAAACCCTTCCGGTCCCCACGCCGGCGGCCCTTCTCCACCTGGGGGACAGCAGGAAGAAAGAAGATGCTCTCCGCGCCTTAGCCTTGGTCCAAACCAGCAGTCCTTCATACCTGCTGATGGCGGCTCTGGACGGTGCCAGGGCCTTGCTAGAGGAAAAGGGTGAAAAGTTGTATTCCGAACTGGCCGAGAGAGTTCACGAACTGAAAGAGTTTATCCGCCGACTGGGACTGCGCTGTCTGGAGGAGGAAGATCTGCCGGCCGGTTACAGGCTGGACTGGAGCCGGCTTTACCTAATAACTGCTGATGCCGGTATTTGTGGAACAAGGGCAGCGGCCTGGCTTGCAGAAAAAGGCTTCCAGGCAGAAATAGCCAATGCCGGAGGAGTTCTCTTTATTTTTTCCCCAGCCGATTCCCGGGAGGATATGGGCCGGCTGGCAGCGGTTCTGGAGGAGATGATGTTTTCTTTAGAGAGAGAGAAGAGGTCTTTGCCGGCACCGTCTCTGCCCCCGGTTCCTTCCCTTTCTCGGCCACTCCTTTCTTTACGGGAAGTTTGGTTTGGACCACGGCGCCGTCTGTCTTTACGAGAGGCGACAGGAAAAATATGTGCTTCTTTTGTCGTGCCTTACCCGCCGGGAGTTCCCGTTCTCTGTCCAGGGGAGGAAATTACCCCGCAAATTTTGGATTACCTCGAGTATTTACAAAAAGAAGGAATCCCGGTAGCCGGGGTAGAAGATAACACCATTGAGGTTACAGAATAGAAAAGGGGAGAGAAGCTACAGGAGGGACGAGATTTGCAGGAAGAGAAAAAGGGCTATTTTATTGTCCTGGAAGGCCCAGATGGAGCGGGAAAAACGACCCAGCTCCGGCTTTTGGCCGACAGGCTGCAGCTTGCCGGTTATCAACTGGTTATTACCAGAGAACCGGGAGGCACCCGGCTGGGCGAGGAATTACGGGAGATAATTCTCCGGCCGCGGCAGGAGGGAATAGTGCCGGAAGCAGAACTTTTTCTTTACCTGGCCTGCCGGGCGCAGTTGGTACAAGAGGTTATCGTGCCAGCTCTGGCGAAAGGGAAAATCGTTCTCTGTGACCGTTTTTCTGACTCCACTTTTGCTTACCAAGGTGGGGGGCGAGGGTTTCCCCGGGAAATTCTTGCTTTTTTGAACCGAGTCGCGGTAGGAGATTTAGAACCAGACTGCGTCGTGATCCTTGACTTGCCGCCAGAGGAAGGGTTGAAACGAGGGAAGAAGTGCCAGAAGCTGGATCGCCTCGAAACGGAAAAAATAGAGTTCCATCGCCGGGTAAGGGAAGAATACCTGCGCCGGGCGGCCAGCGGCGACCGCCGCTACGCTCTTATTGACGCCCGTGGTTCGATAGAAGAGGTACATCAGCGGGTTTGGAAGGCCGTTTCCTATCGCCTGCCTATCCGGGCAGAGGAGGAGTAAAATGCGAATACGCAATCCCGCTGAACGAGACCGAATTTTTTCTGCGCAGAGGATGGAAGGCAGTAAGAGCAGAGAAGAAATCGAAATTAATACCGGGGGAGAATTTGGTTATTTTCTGCGCCAGGTAGAAGAAAAGCAACTCCGGCAAGAACTGGATTCCTTTCTCACTGAACTGGAGAAACAGGGGCAAAGACTGATTGCCAACTGTACCCTGGAAGAGGTTATCCGTTACCGGGATATGGTACGGGACTTCTTGCGGACTACCCTCCCGCGCCTTTACCGCCTACGAGAAGAAGTGGGCTTTGACCGGCGGGGACGACATCGTATTTATGCAGTGGTAGAAACTATTGACCGCCGGCTGGAAGAGCTGGTCCAGGCGTTTCTCCACGGCCAACAGCAGAGTTTAGACCTCTTGGCTCGGTTGGGAGAGATAAGAGGACTTCTTCTCGACCTTTATGCCTGAAAAGGAAAGGAGGGGTAGGATGAGTGCTGTCCTGCCTGCCAACCAACCTCTGCCGGGGTTAGCCCGCATTATTGATTTGCTGACGGCGGCAAAAAAAGAAAACAGAGTAGCCCACGCCTACTTGTTTTACGGTCCGCCTGGAGCGGGAAAAAAAGAACTGGCTTTTTATTTCGCCCGTCTTCTTTTCTGTTCCCAGGATATTCCCTGCGGCGCGTGTCAAGGGTGCCGGATGATGGCCGGCGGTAACCATCCCGACTTTTTCCACGTGGCCCCGGAGGGGAAGAAAATAAAGATTGAAACCATCCGTCAGCTTATTCAGAACATATACTTAAAACCCGTAATTGGTCCTTACCGGGTCTGTGTAATTGAAGAAGCTGAAAATTTAACCCCTGAAGCAGCCAACTGCTTTCTCAAAACCTTGGAAGAACCTCCTGCCAACACAGTTATAATTTTGACGGCTATAAATCCGTATAACCTACTACCCACCATTGTTTCCCGCTGCCAGCAGATTTCCCTGGAACAGGGGGATGTGGCGGAACTGACCGGCTATTTGGTAAGAGAAAAACATCTCAGTCAGGAAGAAGCAGAAGAGCTGGCTTTTTTGGCCAACGGGCTGCCGGTTAGGGCATTGGAAATAGCTGCTGGCCAGGAGGATGAAGTTAGAAAAATTGCCGAAGAAGTAGACCGGGTTATTGGCGCCAGGGACCTACTGGCGGCTTTAGAGCTGGCGGAGAAACTGGAGGACGAAGAGAGAGACTGGCCGGATTTTCTCAGCCTCTGGTACCGCGACTTGCTGGTCTGGCAAATCACCGGAGAGGAAAAGCTGTTGTTTAACCGCAGCCAGAGGGATAAAATAAAAGAAAAAAGCGAAGCTTTCCAAGAAGAAGAACTGGTATATCTCATCCAGTTGCTAGAAAGGTACAAAAGGTACCGTTCGCGCAACCTCAACCGCCGTTTGCTCTTAGAAGCTTTCTTTATCAGAGCAATTGCTGGCAAGACTATCCCGGGGGAGGAAGATCATGGTTACAGTCATCGGGGTCAGATT
>JASUSC010000028.1 GCA_030446285.1 Eubacteriales bacterium
TCCCCCCATTCGTCTTTGGTTTTTGGTTCTTTCCACTCGGAGTGAGGTTCTTCTTTTTTTGTGTTACTCCTCCTTCCCCCGAAATAATTTTACTCGATGAGCCAAAAGGAGCTTAATTCCCTCCCTGGTAGCCTTCTTCTTCCCCGGCAAACAAGATTTTCTCCAGATAGGTAACCGCTTCCTGCAGGTAGCCTGGTTCTATAACCCCAGCCGCCGCAGGTGTGGAGAAAATTCGCGCCGGGAAACGCAGGTGGGCAGGAGAAAAACCAGCCCTGATTTTAAAGCGGCACTTTTCCCTGTAGATCATCTCGCCTAACCGCCGCAGCTCTTCTTCCGCAAACTCCCGTCCCGTTACTTGCAGGGCCTCTATAACCGTCTGAGGACGGTAAATACCACGAGCAAAAAAGCAGATAACCAAACTTGCCATTATCTGCCGCCAGTACTCTTCGGCAAGGAGGTTGTTCACCAGCTCCTGGGGAGAAGGAGTGTTCCCTTTGCTAGTAAGCCAGTCCTGGTCAAAACTGTACCCGGCATTGTCGAGGTGGCTGTGGCGTGCACCTACCAGATAGCCGAGATGAGCGCCAGGTCCGGTATGGTAGCCCGGCACTTCGTTACCGCCGTAGGCCAGAGCAAAATCCTCGCCCCCGTAGACAGAAGCGGCGTAAGTCACCCCCCGGGCCAGGGCCCGGTAAAAATCGCCGGGTTGGTCCACGATAAACTGGACAGCTTGCCGGTAGGCAGAATAATTGCCCCAGCGCAGTTCTACTCCTAAGGTGTCTTTGGTGGTTATCAACCCGCGTTCCAGAGCCTCCGTCGCCCAGGCCAGCACCACCCCGGTACTCATCGCATCCAGCCCTAAAGCCTCAACCAGTTCGATTAAACCTAACAGTTCTTCAGCGTCGGAACCTCCGAGCATGGAGCCAAGAGCATAAATGAGTTCGTAGTCGTAAGAAGTCATGGTTGTTTTGTAAAAATAAGGCTCGTCACCGTAAGGCCGCCGGAGAGCGGCAATGTGGACGCAGCCTACTGGACAGTGGGAACAGGCCAGTCTTCTACCCAGATAGGCGTGGGCAAACCTTTCACCCGAGATTTTCTCCGCAGCCTCGAATTTCCCCGCCTGCAGATTTCGCGTCGGCAAACCGCCAATGATGTTGAGAGGCAGTACATTCTGGGCCGTGCCGAGATCGTGATATTTTTTCATCACCGGTGAAGCCACGGCCTGCTGGTAGATGTCCTGGTAAAGCTTGCGGTAAGCGGCCATATCCTCCACTGGTAGTGACCGTTTTCCCGCAATAACCACCGCCTTGAGCTTTTTTGCTCCAAAAACCGCCCCTAACCCCAGCCGGCCAAAGTGGCGGTAAGTATCCACAGTAACACAGGCGTAGGAAACAAGTTTTTCTCCCGCCGGCCCTATTCTCATAATCGTGCGCAGACCGGAAGAAGGTTCCTTTTCCCGGATAACACGGCCTACCGTAAAGGAACTCTTCACCCCCCACAGAGTAGACGCATCCCGAAAATAAACTTTGTCACCGTGGATGGCTATATACCCAGGAGTCTCGTTGGCCCCTTTGATTACGATAGCCCCATACCCAGCCATACGAAGGGCTATAGCACTCCTGCCGCCGGCGTGGCTCTCGCCGAGGAGGCCGTTGTGGGGAGATTTAAACATGGCAACCGTTTTCGAAGCCAGAGGAAAAAGCCCTGTCAACGGTCCCACCGCAAAGATAATAGGGTTTTCCGGTCCCAGGGGATCAGCATCAGGCGGGCATTCTTCTAAGAGAAGCTGGGTTGCTACTCCAACGCCACCTAAAAATCTAACAAAAAGGTCCTCCCGCCGCTCCACCCAGTAACGTTTTCGGGAAAGGTCTATGTAGAGAACGTTGGCCAGAGGTTCCCTCTCAAGCATTTTCTTTTTCCTCCTTTACCAGAGCCAAAACGCCGTGGGGGCAGAATTTAACACAGTAGCCGCAGTGGAGACAAATCATCGGTTTGTTTATCTCATCATCCCAGAAAACCGCCCCTAAGAGGCAAGCTTCCCGACAAAGACCACAACCAAGACATCTGGCGGAATTTAGCTTCACCCCTCCGCCTTTCCTCAGCTCAAGAGCACCGGCAGGACATACCCGTCGACAGGGTGGGTCTGGGCAGGCCCGGCAAACTGTAACCATAAATCCCCGCGTCATCCCCCCTAAAGAACGCACGCCAATACACGTTTTGGTCAAACCTGCTTCTCCCTGGCGCCGAGCACAGGCAAACATACAGCTCTGGCAACCAACACAGCGGTCGGGATCCACCACTTCCAGTCTCATGGTCTGCATTATTCTTCCCTCGCTTTGCCCCATCGCCGTTGTTTACTTTTCATTATACCAGAAAAACTTATTACAGCTTTTCTTTTCCAGTCTAATCAAAAAATAAAAAAAACAAACGGAGCTATCGCCTTATTCTGCGACAGCTCCGCCCCTTCCCTCCTTAGGTCAAAGACGCTAACAAAATCAACCCGACACCAAAGGCAAAAACTATAAATCCAATAGGCGCTCCTTTAGCCCGCCGCTGTTCAAACTCCCGCCTCTCTTCCGGTTCCATCCAGAAAAGGGTATCGGAAGGATCGTAAAACGGCGTGCTGCCCAGAGCCATCCTGCACCAGGGAAAAAGCATGCCCTTCATTCGTTCCCCACCTCCTCTTTTCCCCCGAAAGCGGCGGGATTTTCTTTCCGATTTCTATATTATTCGCTGTCCAAGGGGATTATCCTTCCGCCGAAGAGAGAAAATTGCAGGTATTTTCAAACTTTTTTTAAAGCTGCAACTTCGTCGGGAGTAAGTTCCCGCCAGCCACCTGGCGGCAAACTTGGGTCCAGTTCTAAGGGCCCCATGGCAACCCGTTTTAAATAAAGAACTTTCTTCCCGCGCCGGGCGAACATTCTCTTTACCTGATGATATTTTCCTTCGTAAATGGTTAGCTCCGCTTCCGAAATCTCCCCAGCATAGAGAATGTTCAAATGGGCCGGAAGACATTTGTAACCGTCCTCTAAGACAATGCCCTCCTGCATAGCCTTTACATCTTCACCTGTAAGGTAGCCGTGAACACGGACAAAATAGCGCTTGGGCACATGGCGGCGGGGAGAAGTAAGCCGGTGAGCTAATTTGCCGTCAGTGGTAATAATAAGAAGCCCTTCCGTATCCAGATCCAGACGCCCTACCGGAAATACGCCGCGCCGGGCGTACTCGGGTGGCAAAAGCTGAATCACGGTGGGGTAACGGGGATCAGCGGTACTGGTAACAACCCCGGCAGGTTTGTTAAGCATGAGATAAATGCGGCCCGGCGGCATTACTTTCTCTTCCCCCACCCGCACCTCAGCTTTAAAAGGGTCCACTTTAAAGCCGGGGTCAACAATCCTTTCCCCGTCTACCGTCACCATTCCCTCCTGGATAAGCGCCCGCACCTCTTTCCGTGTGCCAAAGCCCCCTGCCACCAGCATCCGGTCCAGGCGCATCAGGCCCCCCTCTTCACCGGCCCTCTCGCTTTTATTCAGCGTCAGTGAGGATCCCCCCTTCTGCCAACCGCCATCCTTTGGGGTAGCGGTTTTTGAGCATGCCATCGCTCACCTTCCCCCAGCCCAGAGGGAATCCATCAACCATTACCACCGTCCAGCCCCGCTCCCCTTCCCAGGGAATGGACTCACCTTTGAGATAGGCCAGCAGCCGGGGATCGTCAGCAGGCAAGTCAATTTCCCGGCGGAAACTCCCTTTTTTCAGGCCTAAAGCCATGGAATGAGACGGTTCAAAACGCCCTTTTTCCCTTGTCCCCAGCAACCAGCCCGGACGCAGCACCCTCAGTCCCTGGAAATTGGGAAGCTCGGGCGGAACAGCATAAAGACGCTTTCCATAAGCCACAAAAGGACCCTCAATCTCAGTTGTCATGTTATTTTTCATAAAGGTGTGGAAATCTTCTAATTCCTCTGTCCGCACATAGGGTGGCGGAGTCTGTTCTTTCCCTTCTGGCCCGTCCTTTTTTATCAGCAGGGCCACGAAATGCCCTTCTCCGCGAACCAAGTGGGGCCAAATCCGCACCGTTTTCTGCAGTTCTTCCCTGCCTCCACCCCACTCCGGTCTGCCGCTGGCCATCCCTTCTGTCCGGGGAATGTCAACCAGTTCAAACTCCGGGTGCTCCTGGAGAAAGCGGTCAATTACCTCTTCGTTCTCTCGCGGATCAAAAGTACAGGTAGAGTAAACCAAACGGCCGCCAGGCCGGAGTAGACGTGCCGCTGCCCGCATAATATGACTCTGTTTGCGGGAATAGCTGAGAACTGAAGAGGCCCGCCACTCTTTGAGCATCCCCGGATCCTTGCGGAACATACCTTCGCCGGAACAGGGAGCATCCACCAACACACAGTCAAAAAAAGCGGGAAACCATTTGGCCAGACGTTCCGGCGTTTCATTGGTCACGGTACAGTTGGTAATACCGGCGAGTTCCACATTCTTAATCAGCCCTTTAAGACGCACCGGACTGGTATCGTTGGCCACCAACAACCCTTTCCCGCGCAGGTAACCGGCCAGTTGCGTGGTCTTACCCCCGGGAGCAGCACACAGATCCAGCACCTTCTCACCGGGCTTAGGCCGCAAAACTGCCGCCGGCAGCATGGCGCTGGGCTCCTGGATGTAATAGATGCCGGCATGGTAATAGGGATGTTTGCCTGGCCGGTACTCACCCGGGTAGTAAAAACCCTCCTCTGCCCACGGCACCGGCTCCACGGGGAAAGGTGCTATCCTCAGCCATTCCTCTCGGGTCAGTTTCAGAGGGTTGTAACGCAGGCCATAGGTACGGGGCTGGTCATAACTAGCAAAAAAGGCTTCTGCTTCTTCCCCCAGCAACTCGCGCATCTTTTCTACAAATTTTACCGGCAGTTCCATTCCCCGCCCCCCTTTACATTTCCGTTTTTTTATTATGTCATGTTCCTTCTGCCAGTGCAAGCAGAAGAAAGAAAATAACCTTCTCTCTTTTCCTCTGTTTAAATTGTGCCGGGAAGGAAAAAATAAGCGCAAATTCTCTTATAAAAGGGTGAGGTAGATGGACGAAAACAAAAAAAAGGAACCAGTTGCAGCTCCCGGCAGCAAAGAATTCTTAGAAGCCAAGGCCACACCGGAAGAAATAAAAAAGGGCAATTACACCAAAGTGATAACCTTCTCCTGGGAGGAAGGCGGTCCAAGCTGGAAGCCGGAAGAATAGTCCTTTTCCACGAAAAAGAAAACCTCCTGCACGTGGCAGGAGGAATTCTCGCCGTTATAACCCTGCTTAAAACTCCGGCGGCAACTCCCTCAACTGGGCCAGACTGAAAACCGGGCCATCGACGCATACGTACTTGTACCCGATATTGCAGCGGCCGCATTTACCGATGCCGCACTTCATCTTAAGCTCTAAGGTAGTTATCACCTGGTCGTCCTTGTAGCCCATCTTCTCCAATCCCTGGAGAACAAACTTGATCATGATGGGAGGACCGCAGGTAATAGCTACTCTGTTCTCGGGTGAAGGATTCAGTTCCTCCAGGTAGGAAGGAACAAAGCCCACGTGACCGTCCCAGCCAGGTTCTTCGCGGTCAATGGTCACATAGACGTTGGTGTCTTTACACTTCGGCCAGCGGTCGAAGAGGTCGTACTTAAAGCACAGGTCAGCCTTAGACCGGGCCCCATAAATGATATCCACCTTCCCGTACTGGTCCCGGTTTTCCTCATCAAGAACAAAGTCAATGAGAGAGCGCAGGGGAGCCAAACCGATACCGCCGCCGATAAAGAGAAGGTCTTTCCCTTTCATCATCTCGTAGGGGAAATGGGTGCCATACGGCCCGCGGATAGCCACCTTGGACCCAACTTCCAGCTCGTGAATAACGGTGGTCAGCCGCCCCACCTTTTTGATGCTGAACTCCACCATGTTTTCTTTAATAATCCGGGGCAGGGCAGAAGTAATGGAAATGGTGGCTTCCCCGACGCCAATTACGGAAAACTGCGCTACCTGGCCGGGTTTGGGCCGGAAGTTTTTCTGAATTTCCGGATCGTCGAAAACCACCTGGAAAGTTTTCACGTCCGGAGTTTCATCGATAATCTTGGTAATGGTCGCAGGATGGGGAATCAGCGGGTTCTGGCAGTTGTCACACATTGGCATCCACTTCCTTTACATCGGAAATAACGGTGTAGATGTCCAGGTTAACAGGGCACTCCCGGGAACAACGGCCGCAACCAACACAGTGGCCTAATCCGTAACGATCCCAGGAGTACTTTAACTTGTGCAGGAAACGGTTGCGCACCCGCTCCTTCTTGGTCGGCCGCGGGTTGTGCCCGCCAGCCATGCGGGTGTAATCGGCAAACATACAGGAGTCCCAGCAACGGAACCGTTCACCTTCAAAGCCGTTGCTGTTGAAATCACAGATGTCGAAACAGTGGCAGGTGGGACAGACATAAGTGCAGCAGGCACAGCCTAAGCATTTTCTGGCCAGCCGCTCCCAGTAGGGGTGCTCAAACATGTTGTCCAGCTTGGCTTTGACCCCTTCCAAGGAGGTCGTGCGCACAAACTTCGCGGCTACCGCCTTCTCTACTTCAGCCTTCTTCGCCCCTTCGCCGTTTTCATTACCGAAAAACTCGCTGAACTTCTGGACGAAAGCCTCTCCTTTTTCGGAGAGAACTTCGACCAGATATACATCGCCTACGTCGGTCAGCAAAAGGTCAGCCCCAGGGGCGCTGGTGGGACTTCCGCCCACAGAAGTACAGAAACAGGTGGGGAGAGGTTCAGTGCAACTTACGGCAATGATGGTAGTCTTGGCCCTCTTGTCCAGATAGTAAGTGTCCTTGTACTCCCGGTCGAAAACTTTATCCATGGCGATAATGCTCTGGACGTCGCAGGGCCGGATGCCAAACAGCACCCTCTCTTTTACCGGGTCAGGCGGATTAATGACGATCTGATTGTTGCGGGTAGAAAACTTAAACATTTGTTCTGTCTGCGGGAAGAAGTAGTCTTTGGGCGGGAGAACAGAATTGACATAATCAAACACCACTCCCTCGGCAGAAGACAGGGGTTTAAACATGACCACACTGTCATCCGCCACAGGGGCAATAAGCTGATAGGTGGCGGCCACTTTGTTGAGGAGGCTGACCACCTGGTCCTTCTTCAATGTCTTGTTGGCCATTTTTTCAACCACCTCGATCAATAGTTAAACTCATCGGGGTCGTCCAGCCGGTAGGAGCCTATGGGATTGTCGTCCTCCGTCTTCTTACCCGGGGTATCGATCCCGAACAGTTCTTTCATATCCTTGAGAATCTTCTTGTTCAACTTGCGGAGGGGAATGTCCATGGGGCAGATACGGTCACACTCGCCGCAGTCAATGCAACGCCCGGCCACGTGCATGGCCCGCGTCAGGTGGAACACATGATTTTCCGCACTGTTGTTGGCTTTACCCAGCCACTGAGGTTCTGCCTGATCGAAACAGCATTCTTTGCAATTGCAAGCCGGACAGATGTTGCGGCAGGCATAGCATCTAATGCAGCGGTTAAACTGCTTCTCCCAGTAAGCATCACGCTCCGCCGGGGACAAAGCCTCCAGTTGTTTAACTTCGGCAAAATTATCCTCCGCCGCTATTCCCTGGACAGGCTCCCCGATTACGATATCCGCCACAATCGGATTGTGGTCCTCGCAAACCAGGCATTTGTTGAGGAGGTACTCTTTGCGGTTAAGGGAAACGTCGCCTTTATCGGTTTTGACAACGATGTTGTCACCGGCATACTCGAAATCGGTAATGGTTGCCCGCGGGTCAATTTTAGCGGCTATTTTATCGGCATCGAGGATGCCCCGGCAGGGGAGACCAATTACCACCACCTTATCCCGCTTCAACTGGCGGTCATGGATAAGGCGGTTGATTGCCCGGGCATCACAGCCTTTCACCGCTACCGCCACTTTAACATCGTCGTAGCGGTAGTCAAGCAGGTAAGTGACCAGGATATTGGCACAGAGTGGATTCCATACTAAGTTTTCCGCTTCTTCCGGAGTAAAGGCAAAGTAGGGAGTCGTCTTCACATTGACCGAACCCGGGGCATAGCCGATGACAAAATCCACCTTTTTTTCCCTAAGAAGCTCTTTGGCGGTATTTCGCAGTTGTTCACTCAACCCTCTCATCGATCATCCCTCATTTTTTTATTTGGTCCCAGGGCTTTCACCTGGTCAGTGATTTCTTTTATGGTATCGGCCCATTTCTGGCCTTCCGAGCCGGAAATCCAGCGGGCGTGGAAGCGGCCCGGCTCGAAGCCGACAAATTCCAGCAGCCGCTTGAAAACTTGGAAACGGCGTCTGGTGAAGTAATTGCCACTAACATAGTGGCAGTCGCCCGGGTGTCAGCCAGACACTAAGACACCGTCCGCCCCCCGCTGAAAGGCTTTGAGGACAAAGTGGGGGTTCACCCGCCCGGAACAGGGTACACGAATTACCCGGACGCTGGGGGGATACTGGAACCTGCTAACTCCGGCCGTGTCGGCCCCGGCATAGCTGCACCAGTTGCAGGCAAAGGCGACAATTTTAGGCTCCCAGCCTTGGTTTTCTGTTACCGACATGCTGCTTCCACCTCCGCCAGAATCTGAGAGTTGGTGAATCCTTTCAGGTTAATGGCTCCGGAACGGCATTCGGCCGTGCAGGCACCGCATCCCTGACAGAGACCGCTGTTCACCGAAGCTACGTCCCGTTTAATTTCATGTCCGTGGACACGTTCGGTAATGGTTTCGAGGGTAATAGCTCTGTACGGGCAAATCTTAGTGCAGAGACCGCAGCCGGAGCAGAGTTCAGTGTTGACAAAGGCAATCATCGGGTTGGCAATGAGCTCATCTTTGGAGAGGAGCATAATCACTTTGGCCGCCGCTGCACTGGCCTGAGCCACCGTGTCAGGTATGTCTTTGGGACCCTGGCAGCATCCGGCCAGGAAAACACCGCCCGTATTAGTCTCTACCGGCTGCAGCTTGGGATGGGCTTCCGTGTAGAAGCCATCTTTGTCATAAGAGAAGCCGACGATTTGCGCCGTCTTAATAGCATCCCGGTCCGGAACCATAGCGTTGGCTAGAACTACCAGGTCGGCCTCCACCTGAACGTTCTGTCCTACCAGGGTGTCTTCGCCTTTGACGATGTATTTGTCACCCTGCTGATAAATCTTGGAAACCCGGCCGCGAATGTACTTGGCCCCCGCTTTCTTGGCCCTCTCGAAGAATTCGTCGTAAGCTTTACCAGGCGTACGAACGTCCATATAGAAGACGTAAACATCGCAATTGGGCAGTTTTTCTTTCACCTGAATGGCGTGTTTGGCCGTGTACATGCAGCAGGCCCGCGAACAGTACGCCTTACCCTTGGTATCGTCCCGGGAGGAGACGCACTTGATAAACACTACCGTCTCCGGCACCTTGCCGTCAGAAGGCCGTTTGATCTTGCCACCGGTAGGACCGCTGGCGTTGACCAGACGCTCAAACTGGAGACCGGTGATAACATCCGGGTACTTGCCACCACCGTATTCCCCGTAATATTTGGTCCAGTCAATGAGGTCAAAACCGGTGGCCATTACGATGGCGCCGACTTTTTCCGTAATGATCTGGTCCTGATCCTCGTAGTTAATGGCGCCGGTCGGACATACCTTGGCACATACACCGCATTTACCTTCCTTGAGCTTGCGGCAGTTAGCTGCATCGATAACAGGTTTGTTGGGTACTGCTTGCGGGAAAGGCTTGTAAATAGCAGGCCGCTTACCCAGGCCCTGGTCAAACTCGCTGACCACCTTCGTCGGGCACTTGGTTTCGCAAATGCCGCAGCCCGTACATTTCTTCATGTCCACGTAGCGGGCTTTCAATCTGATGGTAACCTCGAAGTTGCCGATATAACCCTCCACTTTCTCTACCTGAGCCAGAGTGTAAAGGGTAATGTTGGGGTGCTGCGCCGCAGCACTCATCTTCGGCGTGCTAATTCAGGCAGAGCAGTCCAGAGTCGGGAAGGTCTTATCCAGCATGGCCATTTTTCCGCCAATAGTAGCTTCCCGCTCTACCAAAATTACCTGGTGCCCGGCGTCGGCAATATCCAGGGCCGCCTGAATACCGGCGATACCGCCACCAATAACAAGAGCTTTTTTGGTAATCCCGATTTTTGAGGGCTGAAGGGGTTCCAGTTTGGCTACCTTAAAGACGGCCTTACGGATGAGGTCAATGGATTTCTGGGTAGCTTTTTCCGGCTCGTTAGCATGAACCCAGCTGTTGTGTTCGCGGACATTGACCATTTCCAGGAGGTAGGGATTCAAACCTGCTCTTTCCAGAACACCCCGGAAGGTGTTCTCATGCATCCGCGGCGAGCAGGCTGCAATGACCACCCGGTCCAGATTGTGTTCTTTAATCCCTTTCAAAATGGACTCCTGGCCCGGTTCGGAGCAAGAATACTTGTTTTCCTGCACCGTTACCACGTTGGGTAGCTTGGCCACTTCTTCGGCCACTTTGGCAATATCGACTACACCGCCGATATTGGTCCCGCAGTGGCAGAGAAAGACACCGATTCGTTTCATACACGCATCTCTCCCGTTTCTAAAATTTCTGTCGTGCAATATCCTTAAGGCTTGTTAAGCCTGACGTTTGATCTCTACCGGCACAAAATGACGCCGGAACATGTCGGAAGTATCAATTCCCATTGCATCCGCCATGAGTTCGGTAATATAAACGACGGGAATGTTAAAGCTGGTACCAAACTTTTTGTTGATCTGGGTCTGTCTCATATCCAGATTGACATGACAGAGAGGACATGCCACCGCAATAATATCGGCACCGGCATCTTTTGCCACCTGTAAAATATCCCGCCCTAACTTGAGGCAAGCATCTTTCATGGTAAAGATGTGCGATGCCCCACAACACTCAGTTTTGTAAGGCCAGTCTACCGGCTCACCCCCCAGCAAGGCAACAATCCGGTCCATCTTGGTGGGATTCTCCGGATCGTCTACATTGCAAATATGGGGAGGTCTGACGAGAACGCAACCGTAGTAACAGGCAACCTTAACCCCTGTTAAAGGTCGGGTCACCGCCGCTTTTATCTTGTCCTCTTCGATCATGCTGAGGACTTCTAAAACGGAGAGAACCCGGCTTTTACCCTTGTATTCCATCTCGATAACTTGCTCAATTTTAGCCTTCATCTCTGGATTGTTCAACATCTCGTATTCAGCAAACTTGGCCCTCTGGTAGCAGGCAGCACACGGGGCCACCATATCCAGTCCCATTTTCTCCGCCTGAACCAGAGTATGAGCCGGGAGGGCCAGGCTGAGGAGGTGGCTGACACTGTGAGCGGAACTGGCGCCACAGCACACCCAGTCGGGGATTTCCTCCAGCTCGATACCTAACTTTTTACACACGGCCACAAAAGAGTCGCTGTATCCTTTGGAAGATGAGTGCAACGAACAACCGGGGTAATATGCTAACTTCATGCCTGTCCCCCCTCTATTTGCCGGGCCCGTTCCGCCATTCTGCGGATGAGGTCTTTATTTTTAATCCGCGGCGGCAGGAAGTCCAATCTTCCTTTGAGCACCATAGGCAAACCAAGCTCTACATCATTAAACAGGTTACCGGTTTTCAAGTTGAGGTCTAAAACCAGCCCCAATTCGTAAATACGCCCGTACCTGTAAAGCCACTTCATGAAAGAAGAATGGAAGATCTTTTCATTCTTAACATGGTCCACCATGTTTTTGTTGTAGGTAATTACCCGCACAGCGTCCATCAATTTTGGTAGGTCAATATCCCGGGGGCAGCGGGTGTAACAGGTAGCGCAGAGCGCGCATATCCAGGGTGTGCGGGACTGGAGAACTTCTTCCCACATTCCCAACTGGAGCATACGAATTATCCGGTTGGGCGAAACATCCATAACAAAAGCCATAGGACAACCTGCCGAACATTTCCCGCACTGGTAACAGTTCCGGATGTCAACTCCACTGTGCTCAATGAGTTCTTCAATAATCTTTCCGTTTTGCTTCCATTTTTCGGTAAGATTTACTTCCTTCATCCCCAACCCCTCTTCTTAGCTTTCTTCTTCATAGCAGTAAACTGCTTCTTTTTCACCCCCCGCCCATAAACCCTACCCCCGTAAAGCAAGTGAAATTAAGTGCGTTCCCGTTAAACATAACCCACCGTGGTTATTATAAAGTTATTCGCTATAATTCTGATAATTCCTTTTTTCGCGACAAAAAATTTTGCGAAAATTTGCGAAATGCTTCCGGTTAAAAAAGGAAAAATCGGCAAAAATAAAAAAGCCGCCTTACTTCCCTTAAAAGCGGCCAGAAAAAATTCCTTCAAAGAAGCTAACCTTTTTCCCAGAATGAGGAAAGCCTGTTTACTTCAGAATTTTAAGTAACAATGTCCGAATAAAAGAGGGGAGTTTAATAAAGTATACCCGCACTTCCCATCACCCCTTTTCCTCCCGTTCTAAACCCATTGTATTTTTCAGAAGGAAAAAAGGTTCCTCCGGGGAAGGACCGGGAAATGCGGGGCTGGTTTTATTGCTTCTTGTAGCCTTCGGCAAGCTGTTCGTTGACATGCAACACACCTTTGTTAAGCTTGGCATTGGGATAATCGTCAGTGATAACCGGCAGTTTATCGGCCTGCTCCTGGGTCTTGATAACCTCACCGGCAGGTACGTAGCGACCGTCGGAAATAGTCACACCGATAACTTTGGCGCCCGGTTCAATGACGCAGTTTTTCCCAACCTTGGCCCGGAAGACAAAAGCCTGCATACCAACAAAAGTGTTGTCCCCCACCACAGCCGGGCCGTGGACCTGGGCCTGGTGAGCCAAAGAAACGTGATTGCCTATGTACACGGAATATTCTTTGCCATTAACGGTTACAATATTCTTGGTAACCTTTTCCCCGTTCTCCATAGTTTCCAGCCCGTGAATAACAACTCCGTCTTGAACGTTGGAACCGTCTCCAATGAAGATGGGCTGCCCTTCATCGCCGCGGATGGAAGCAAAAGGTGCTACATACACTTTCTCGCCAATTTCCACATTGCCAATAACAGAACTCATGGGATCGATATAAGCAGTATCACTAATTTTAGGATTGCTTACCTTATCGCTGAAAGAAGTTTTGACATTAGCTCTGATATTAGGAAGAAGAGCGATCTTTTTTGTTTCCAAATTTTTCTACCTCCTTTTTAGAGTAGAATATTGGCGCCTTCCCCTTCTTTTTCTCCCCCCCTTGCCATTTTATTGATATTGTGAATGTGATGTCAAAAGGTATTTTTCGAATTTATGGCAATTATATTGCGAGCACAAGCGGTCTGACACGCAATTCAGACAGTTATCTACACAATTTGAAATTCTCGCAATTTTTCCCAGAAAAAAAATAATCTCTGTTCAGCCCTTGCACATCAGCCACTTTTATGTTATGATAGTAGTGCCACACTGTTGTGCCGAAGTGGCGGAATTGGCAGACGCGCTGGTCTCAAAAACCAGTGGGCTCGCGCCCGTGCCGGTTCGACCCCGGCCTTCGGCACCACTAACAGATAACCGGCTGGCTGGTAATTTGCCGCAACAAATTGCCGGCCAGTTTTTTATGTGTTTTCTCAGCGGAGGCGCCGGTAAATTTTATCCCGATACTGCCGGAGAGTATGGCGGCTGGCTTTCCGCCGTTCCATGAGGATGTTAAAGCGCAGGATCTTCTCGTTGAGCTGTTGTTTAAGTTCCTGCCGCTCTTCCTCATCGTAGCAGGACTCGATCAATCTTTCTAGGGTTACCAGCTCTTTTTTTAACTCCATCTCTTCCGGCAAAACACCGGCGTTCTTCAAAATGATGTAGCCGGCTCGTAAATCTTCGGGAACCAGGGAAAGGTCTTCTATCTCCAGGGGCTTTCCTTTGCCGGGCAGGTTATCCAATTCCCCCCGCTCAATCGCTTCCCGGATCTTCTGCTCGGCAATCATGGCCACAATATCCATCTTCCCTCCCCTTTCCCTACCATGTATTGCTCCTAACACTATCTATTACGCGGAGGTGGTGCATGCAATGAACAAGGTAAGAAGGCAGATCGTTCGCGCTCTCCTGGGAGGAAACAAGAGCTTCTGGGAACTCATCCGTCATCAAGACGGCGACCTCCCCTCCTTCTGCCGGGAAGTGGAAGCTCTGCTGCGGGAAGGACTGATTCAAGAAGAAGGCCGGACCCTGACTTTAACCTCTGCCGGCAAAGAAATAGCCGCTGGAGAAGGACTGCGGGAATTACAACTCCTGCGTTGCGAAGAATGCGGCGGCAAGGGTATTAAAACCGTTGGTCTCTTTGCCGAGGTGGCAGAAGAATTCCGCCGCCTTACCACCAACCGTCCCCCAGCAATTGCCGAATTCGACCAGGGTTATGTTGAGCCCGAAAACACTGTAGCTAGAGCAGCTTACCTATACATGCGGGGTGACCTGGAAAAGAGACGGCTTTTCATCTTAGGGGACGACGACCTCACTTCTGTCGCAGCTGCTCTTACGGGAATGCCGGAAGAGATCACGGTTGCTGAAATAGATGAACGGTTGGTAGATTACATCAACAATCTGGCCAAAGAAAAAGGCTGGTCCAATTTACGGGCCGTAAAATACGATGTTCGCAAGCCTCTTCCCGACGAGTGGAAACAACAATACGATGTTTTTGTCACTGACCCGGTGGAAACTGTCCCGGGTATCAGCCTTTTCCTTTCCCGCTGCGCTGAAACCCTGAAAGGGGCTGGTTGCGCCGGCTATTTCGGTCTTACCCATCTGGAGGCATCCCGGCGTAAGTGGCACACCATTCAGCGGATTCTGCTCGACATGAATCTGGTGATCACGGATATTATCAGAGACTTCCACAGCTACCTCCTGGAACGGGAAGGCTTCATCGCCAAGAACTACCCGCTGGTGGAAAAAGCACCGGTAACCTTGCCGGCTCCGGAACTCAACTGGTACACCTCCAGCCTTTTCCGGCTAGAAGCTATCGACCAGACCCGTCCCGCGGTAACGGGAACCGGTCCGGAGGGCAGAGAACTCTACTTCGATGATGAATCCTACGCTACGCTACCCTAATCACGGCCTGGGTACAACTACACCCTGTAGCCGTCCGGTTACGGGGTGTTTTTTTGTCCGGAAAAATATCACCAATCCTTCTTTTTGCCCTTTGAGGCGCAGCTCCAGTCCCTCCCGCACATACCAGTCGCCTCCCATAAGCCAGGCAACTGTTGCGGCACCAACCGGCACCACCACCGCCGTTTTCCCCCGCTCCCGGGGCGAGAGAGGGGTTAGTTCGGGTAAGCGGTAGGATATAAATTCTTCATCGCGCAGGATTTTTCCTTCTTCTTCCTGGCGAATAAAAGGCAAAGCTCCCCGCATTCCCGCCGCCACCCAATCCAAACTGAGGAGTTCGGCGAGCACTTCTTCTCTTCCCCCGTAGGCTAAACCGAAGGAATACAGAAAGTTAAAGAGGTCTTTAGCCCCAGGTTTTTTGTGGAAGAAATTCCTCTCTTCCCAAAGGGCTACCATTTGCCGGTACATGGCCGAAGGAGAAGAAAATAGGGTAAGCAGGTATTCCAGAGTAAAGGCAAAAAGTCCGGAATTGTATATTTTCTCAACCACTTCTTCCACTTTTTTTAATTGGCGCATTTCCCAGTAGGGGAGCCACTTACTTGCCAGCACCTCGTAGGGCGGTTCGTCCACGTACTTGTAGCCATATTCCTCTGCCCATTCCCGTAGGGAGGAGCCTTTCAGCAGTTTGAGAAAACCGGGCTGAAGAAAGTGGGGGCGAAAGCGGTACACATCGTCGAAAGAACGATAACAGGAAGAAACATCCTCCCCGGGAAGGCCGGCTATGAGGTCTAAGTGCAGGTGGATGTTCCCCGCTCGGCGCAGCCTGGACACCGCTTCCGCGAAAACGACAAAGTCGGTGCGGCGTCCTACCCGCTCCAGCACAGCCGGATTGGTACTCTGAACCCCTATCTCCAGCTCAAAAAGGCCGGCAGGAACTTCTTGGGTCAGGAAGTCCAGCATTTCCTGATCAAAAAGGTCGCCGGCAGCTTCAAAATGGAAACGAGTATTTCCGCCCAGCGAAACGATGTACTTCATTATTTCCAGAGCCCGTTGTCGGTGGCAGTTGAAGGTCCGGTCCACCAGCTTCACCTGTTCTACACCGGCGGCCACCAAAGCAGCAATCTCCTGCCGTACCCGCTCTAAGGGCAGGTAGCGAACGCCGGGAGTAAGAGAAGAGAGACAGTATGCACAGCGAAAAGGACAGCCCCGGGAAGTTTCGTAATAGACAATCTTATCTTCCGGGATATCGGCAGGAGACTGGTAGGGAGGCTTG
The DNA here is from genome assembly GCA_030446285.1 of Eubacteriales bacterium. Classification (GTDB taxonomy): domain Bacteria; phylum Bacillota; class JASUSC01; order JASUSC01; family JASUSC01; genus JASUSC01. The sequence continues at coordinate 16,333 of JASUSC010000028.1, forward strand.
ATTTTCTCCAGCGGCAAGAGTTCCCGCGGCGGGTTAACCCGGGGACCGCGGACTCCTCGCCAGGCAAGACCGGCAACGGAGTTGTAATCCTCCCTCCCATCCTTAAGGGAAAGGACCAGCTCCCGAAAAGTCTCCTCGCCTTCTCCGTAAACCACCATATCAACGGCTGGATTTGCCGCAAGTTCCTGAGCCGGATCAAAAGAAACCTCCGGTCCTCCGAACACCACTACCGTCCGGGGCGAAATGAGTTTGACCCGTCGCGCCACCCTGCGCACCAGTTCGATATTCCAGATATAACAGGAAAAGCCGGCAACATCCGGCTCCAAGGCAAGGACGTCTCCGGCAATATCATCAGGGTGTTCGTTGATGCTGTATTCCCTGATGGCAATTTCTACCCCTGGAACTTGACAGTTGTTTTTCAAATAGCGTATCGCCAGGTTGCTGTGAATGTAACGGGCGTTCAAGGCAACCAGGACTACCCTCATCCCTTCTGCCCCTTTCTTTTTTATTCCCATTCAATAGTAGCCGGGGGTTTGGAAGTGATATCGTAAACCACCCGGTTGACACCTTTTACTTCGTTGACAATACGGTTGGATATGCGCTCTAAGAGGTCATAATCCAAACGGGCCCAGTCGGCCGTCATCCCGTCGTCGCTGGTCACCGCCCGCACCACGATGGTGTAAGCATAGGTGCGCTCGTCCCCCATTACTCCCACGCTGCGCATGGAGGGAAGAACGGCAAAATATTGCCATATCTTGTGTTCCGGATCGGCGTTGAAAATCTCTTCCCGGACGATGGCGTCGGCCTCCCGCAAGATGGCTAACTTCTCCTCGGTAACTTCGCCCAGAATGCGGATGGCCAGCCCGGGTCCGGGGAAAGGCTGACGCCAGACTATTTCCGGCGGCAGGCCTAACTCTTCCCCCACTTTCCGCACCTCGTCTTTGAACAGGTAACGCAACGGCTCGATGAGCTCAAATTTCATGTCTTCCGGCAGGCCGCCCACGTTGTGATGAGACTTGATTACGGCGGCGTGGCCGGTCCCGCTTTCCACCACGTCAGGATACAGGGTTCCCTGCACTAAGAAATCAATCCGGCCTAATTTGGCTGCCTCCTCTTCAAAGACCCGGATAAATTCGTGGCCGATAATTTTCCGCTTGGCTTCGGGGTCGGTCACTCCTTTGAGTTTCTCAAGGAAACGCCGGGAGGCATCCACATAGACCAGATTGATGTGGAAACGGCTGCGGAAGGTGTCCACCACCTGTTCCGCTTCCCCTTTGCGGAGGAGGCCGTGGTTGACAAAAACACAGGTAAGCTGGTCGCCAATAGCTTTATGGACCAGCACCGCCGCCACCGAAGAGTCCACCCCGCCGCTTAAGGCACAGAGAACTTTGCGGTCCCCAACCTTCTCCCGGATTTCCCGCACCGACTCCTCGATAAAGGACTTCATGGTCCAGGTTCCTTTGAGGCCGCAGATATCGTACAGGAATCGCTCCAGAATTTTCTTGCCGCGGGGAGTATGCACCACTTCCGGGTGAAACTGCACGCCATAAAGTTTTTTCTCATCCGAACCGAAGGCCGCTACTGGTGTGCTGGCCGTCCGCCCGGTGGTAACAAACCCCGGCGGCGGGGCAGCCACATAATCCCCGTGGCTCATCCACACCTGCATCTCCGGCCCAAAACCCCGGAAAAGCTTATCCTCTCCTACCACCTGGAGGATAGTTTTCCCGTACTCCCGGGTATTGGCCTTGGTCACTTCGCCCCCCAGTTCTTTCGCCATAAGCTGCATGCCGTAGCAAATCCCTAAAACGGGTAATCCCGCAGAAAAAAGGCGGGTGTCGCAACGGGGAGCGTTGTCCACATACACACTGGCCGGCCCTCCGGAAAGAACTATCCCGCGGGGGTTCCGGGCCATGATTTTTTCCAGAGGAGTATCGTAAGAAAGAATCTCGCAGTAAACCCTGCATTCTCTAATTCGGCGGGCGATGAGCTGAGTATATTGACCGCCGAAGTCGAGAACTATCACCATTTCCTGCTGATCCGCCAGGGCCATTCCCTTATCCTCCTCACCTCTACTTTTGCCAGGCTTCAGGTTTGAGCACGCACAGGTCGGGCAGGTTCCGGTATTTTTCAGCATAATCCAGGCCGTAACCCACCACAAAAGCGTCGGGAATGGTAAAACCGCAGTAATCGGCCTGGACCTCCACCCGCCGGCGGGCGGGCTTGTCCAGCAAAGCACAAATTTTAACCGACTCGGGTCCCCGGGCCAGAAGATTGTCCCGCAAATATTTAAGGGTAAGGCCGGTGTCAATAATGTCTTCCACCAGGAGAACATGCCATCCTTCCACCGACATGTCTAGATCCTTTAGGATGCGTACTACTCCTGACGTCTCGGAAGAAGAACCGTAACTGGAAACCACCATGAAGTCCAGCCTTACCGGGATATTAATCTGCCGCACCAGGTCGGCCATAAAAACCAGCGCACCCTTCAGGATGCCAACCACCAGGAGATTTTTTCCCTGGTAATCCCGGGAAATCTGTTCACCCAGTTCCCGCACCCTTTCCGCGATCGCTTCCCGGCTGAGAAGAATTTTTTCAATGTCTTTCTGCATCTTTCTGCTCCTTTCTGTAGAGTTTATTGAGTCTTGGGCAGGGAAAAAGGCTTAACCCGCCCGTAGTCATACAAATCTACCACCAGCCTGAGACCGTTCCCCGCTACCTCTTTGCTTCGCGCCCTGACCTCGAGCCGGTCTACCCTGCCGGAACGGGGTAAAACCCACACCCGGTAAGTAAAAAACTGCCAGCTTTTCGTCACTGCCGGCGCGGCCAGAGCCGGGGAAAAAGTAAATACCCAGCACTTGCCCCGGGACGTTTTTTCAACACCATCATAACTTACCGGCCCGGTATTTTCCACCCGCAAAAAGGTAAGGGGATCCATCTCGGCGATAAAATCCGCAACCGGGGTATTAGCAGAGATTTCTACTGCCGTCCAGCGGCCGCTTGTGGTATCGCGAATCAGCACTTTTGAGCCGAGAAGATACAATTCCACCGGTGTTTTCATTACCTTCCCTTTTACCCGACTGCAGTCACGGCGAAAACGCTCCCCGCTCAGTTCCAGAAATGCTACCCGCCGCCCGGGAAGAAGAAGTTCTCCCTCTACCCGGTAACGAAAATTGCCCGCGGCTGCCGTGGCAGCAAGGGCCTTTTCGGCCGCTTTTTCCGGCGGCCGGCCCGGGGTAGAAAAAAGAAAAAAGAAGATGCTCCCCAAAATAACCGCTGCTGCCGCAGCCAACACCGCTTTTTTTATCAACCGCTGCCGGCTTACCGCCAGAATTATCCTCATCCTATCCCCTCCCGGTCTCTTACCTAATTCTTACGAGACCGGGAGAAGATGTATGTCAAAAGAGAGAGCTTTTTCTCCCCTTCTTTCCTCTCTCCCATTCCAGCAGCTTAACTTTTACCGCCAGGGGAGCTCCGGTGAAACCGCCGACCCCCCTAACTGCCGTCACCCTGTGGCAGGGAATAAAAAGAGGCATGGGATTTACCGCCAGGGCCCTACCTACTGCCCTGGCTCCTCCCGGTTTCCCACAGGCCTGGGCCACTTCTCCGTAAGAACGGGTCTCCCCAGGGGGAATTGCCAGCACCACCCGGTACACCTCCTGCCGAAAGGGAGAAAAGGAGCTCAAATCCAACGGCGGTAAGAAAACACCACTTGCCGCCGGGTCTATAAAGTACACCTTGAGAAAACGGGCAGCTTGAGCGAGAAATTCCCTCCCCGGCCCGGAGCTTCCCCGTCTCTTTCGCAGCCGGTTGCCACCGGCGAATTTAGCAGCTAAAGCAGCCGCCGCTTCTTCCTCCTGGGAGCAGGGCAAAACGGAGGCCACCACTCCCCTCTCCCCGGCTGCCACTGCAACAAATCCCATAGAAGTGGCAAAAATATCCCAGCAATACTCCGACGTGGTCAAACCCTCCTCATACCTTAGAGAAATTTGCTGTCGTTAATGTACAGGGAAAAATTACAGCCCAAAAAGGCCGCCGCCCGACGGCTTAATACCATCCGGGACATAAAAATTTCAAAATACTCCATCACCGAGGAAATTTTCAGGTCGATGAGGAGTTTTAGGGTGATAGTCCTGGTCAGGGCATCGATTTCCAGAGCAGACGCCTCAACTGCGTAATTTACTCGGTCGCGCACGGTAAAAGCAGTAAAGTCTGTCTTCCGTACCCGGCTGCGGTGTAAGTCGGCCTTGTCGGCAATGATTACTGCCGCACTGATGGCGCTCACCGGACTTCCAGTTTTCTCTTCGTGGTTGCCGATAGCCCCGACAATTTCGGCTATCTCTTCGATATCCATGCCCATGCGTTCCAGTAAACCGAAAGCGATAATCCCGCCCATGCGGCCGTGGTCGTGCCGGTTAACCACGTTGCCAATGTCGTGGAGGTAGCCCGCGATAGCCGCCAGTTCGCACTGACGCTGGGGATAACCCAATTCCTTCAGGATGCGGTAACTGTTAGCCGCCACCGCTTCCGCATGGGCATAGTCGTGATCGATAACACCCTGCACCGCTAAGTAGTGATTGGTCTTGCGAAAATAGATATCGATCTCCGGGTTTTTCCGAATGTCATCAAGGGTCAGAGGCAATCCTTTTCACCCGCTCCCGCTCATTATCAATTTTTTCCCTTTAGTACCGCAATATAGTTTTATTTTAAACCAAACCGGACTAAAAGCCAACGGGGGACTGCTTTTTCGAGGGTTAATATCGCGAGGAAAAATCAAAGAAGACTGCCGCAGCAGTCCCTATTTCACTCCCTTTTCATTCAAAAACGGTCCCATTTTTTTATCCGTGCCTTTAATGTGGTTCACCAGCCAATCCTTTAAAAAATTCATCACTTCGTTGGTGAGAAGGACCTTGCCGGCGTTGAAATCGTCCTGGAATTTCTTCACCTTTTCCACAAACTTCTCGTGTTCCCTCTTATGTAGCTGAGAGCCAGGATAACCATAGTGGGTCATGTATTTTTCCTCGGTGGCGAAGTGGTAACCAGCATAGGCAGTGAGTTTCCTCAGAACATCAGCCAGTATTTCTTTTCCCTTCCCCTGGCGCATGGCGTCGTGGAGGTCGTTGAGCATCCCCACCAGCACTTTGTGCTGGCCGTCAATCTCCACCACATTGACGCTGAAACTCTCGTCCCACTCCATCAGCGGCATAAAATTCCCTCCCAAATTGATAATAAGATCGGAAGAGC
>JASUSC010000029.1 GCA_030446285.1 Eubacteriales bacterium
AGGGGGCTGTGAACCAGAGCCAGGAGACCTGCTTGCTCCGGAGTGGCAGTACCTCCCACGCGGATGGGAAGGTAGGAAGTAGTCTATTTTTACCCTTCCCGGGGAGGAAGGGTTTTTTGTTTAGATTGGGGTAATACGGTGCGATTGACGGGTGCCCTGTCCCGGGGGGCAGGGCTTAAAGGGAATCTGTCATGAAGGAGAGCCTTTTCCAAAAGAATCCCGCCAGAATGCCTCCGGTTTCAACCGGGGAGGAATGGCAGTTCCTGAAGGTTTCAGGAGCAACAAAAGGAGGAACTCATGCTCTCGGGGCATAACCCTGGGAGAAAGGGGAGTGTGACACCCCTTAAGGCCAAGGTGATGATCCGGGTCATCCGGGGAATACTGGCTAACCCGCACCACAGGCTGCCATCCCGCGACGGGATGCCTCCTGGATTCATGGGGAGGAGGATGTCACAAATAAGTTGGCATGCAGCCCTTTTTTTTATATAATTATGCTTGTGTCTTATGTAACAAAAATCACTAATTACGCACGATAGGGGGAAGGAAAATGTCTACGTTGCTGGAGAAGACCAGAGCTATAAACAAACTATTGCAAAAGACGGCGGGCGACCCGGTCAACTTCCAGGAAATGGCTGACGTTCTGTGTGAAAACATAAACGCCAATGTATACTTAATTGGTCGGCGCGGCAAGGTTCACGGCTACGCTTTTGTGGAAGGTTTTGCTTGCCCCGCCATCGAAGAGATCGTGGAGCGGATGGAACGTTTTCCGGAGACCTACAATGAGGAACTGTTGCGGATTACTGAAACCAAGGCCAACTTCCGCCAGAAGACCGACAGTTGCGTCTTTAACAAAGAGATGGGCTGCATTTTTAAAAACAAAATTCTGACTGTGGTACCCATAGTTGGTGGGGGGGAACGTCTCGGAACGCTGGTCCTGGCCAAGTACGACGGAGAGTTTACCGACGAGGATCTCGTGATAGCCGAGTACGGCGCCACGGTAGTCGGAATGGAAATTTTACGCTTCAAAACCAAGCGAGTGGAAGAGGATGCCCGCAAAAAAGCAGCCGTTCAGATTGCCCTGGGAACGTTGTCTTATTCAGAGCAGGAGGCTATCGAGCACATCTTCGAGGAGCTGCAGGGGGACGAAGGTTTACTGGTGGTCAGCAAAATTGCCGACCGGGTAGGGATAACCCGTTCCCTCATCGTCAACGCCCTCCGAAAATTTGAAAGTGCAGGGGTGATTGAATCCAAATCCCTGGGGATGAAGGGAACTTACATCAAGATTCTCAACGAGCGTCTTCTCGATGAGCTACGCAAGTTGAAGCGGCGCAATGCTTAACAAAACTCTATTCTTCTACGGAGTCCGGCTTTATGGCTGGGCTTTTTATTTGGGTGGCCTTTTTGCCGCCGGGAAAAGAGGGGAGGTTTTATCTTTATATTGCAACGCATGTTTATTTTTAAAAAATTTGCAGGATTTAAGGCTACGGTGACGAAATATAGCAAAATATAATTACAAGAATGGAACAAATTTCTAAATATTTCGACAAAAACCGGGACAGTGGCTGACCGGGTAGAAAAATTGTAGCTAAACTTTTGTAAAATGAAATGTTTTGATAAAATGAATATGATAGGATTTTTGGGCTCTGTGCCGAAATAAGTACCTAACTTAGAAACGATTAGGTGGGGAGAAACCATGACGAGAATTTTTTCCACGCAGACCCTTCTGGGGTTAGAGAAGGCACTGGAAGGAACGGCGTTACGCCACCGGGTGATTGCCAACAACATTGCCAACGTGGACACACCGGGATACAAACGCATGGAGGTCTATTTTGAAGAAGAATTGCAGCGAGCTTTGAGCGGCAACGGGATTGCGGGAAGACGTACTCATCCGGCCCACTTGAAAATAGGCAGTGCCGATCCGGCGAGCGTTACGCCGACGGTGGTTACCGATCCTTCCACTAGCTACCGGCTAGACGGAAACAACGTGGACATCGATATCGAGATGGCCAGACTGGCAAAAAATACTCTTCTCTACAACGCTTTGGTCCAGGAAGTAGCGGCAGAACTGGGGCGGTTGCGGACGGCAATTACAGAAGGGAGGAAGTAAAAGATGGGGCTTTTCACCACCATTGATATAAGTGCTTCCGGGCTGAGCGCTCAGCGCCTTCGGATGGATATAATTGCCGATAACATTGCCAACGTTAACACCACCCGCTCGCGCCTGCTGCCAGATGGTACCTATGAGCCTTACCGGCGGAAAGTAGCTATTTTTGAGGCGAAAACTCCTTCCTTTGCTGGGGTCCTGCGGGAGCAGCTTTCTTCTCTGCAAGACGGAGGCGTGAGAGTGAAAGCCATTGTGGAGGATCCTGAACCTTTCAAGCTGGTCTACAACCCCGAGCACCCGGATGCCGATGGGCAGGGTTATGTGCGCATGCCCAATGTTAACCTGGTGACGGAGATGGTGGACATGATTTCAGCTACCAGGGCCTATGAGGCTAACGTCACCGTGCTCAATGCTTCCAAAGCTATGTTCATGAAAGCTCTGGAGATAGGACGTGGTTAATGAATTTTTGAGGTAGCAGGAGGGGAGAGTAAAGAAATGAGGGTTACGGGCATTACTGCACCAGCAGGAATTGAAAAATCTCTCGCCGGGACTGAGCGAAAAGAGGAGCAGAGAGGCCAGTTGCCCTTTGCCGATGTTCTTAAAGATGCTGTGGCCAAAGTAAATGACTATCAGCTTCAGGCAGAAGAAATGGCCCAGAAATTAGCAACCGGTGAGATTGAAGATATTCACCAGGTGATGATTGCGGCTGAGAAGGCCAGTTTGAGTTTGCAACTGGCTGTTCAGGCACGGAATAAAATTGTTGACGCGTACCAGGAGATTATGCGGATGCAAATTTAATTCTCTTGTTTGCCCTTGTTATCGATAACGTTACCGGTGTTTCGGTAGCGCCTGAGGTGAAGCTATGAAAGAGCAGATGCAGCGTCTTTGGCAGCAGGCGCGCGGGTTATGGGAGAAGACAAATCGTACTCAGAAAATATTTATCGGGGCTGCGGCTGGGGCCGCAGTTGTGTTAATTGCAGTGCTGGTAATCTGGGCGACTACGCCGGACTACGGCCCCCTTTTTACTCAGCTGGATGAACAGAGTGCCGGCCAGATAACGGCAAAACTGAAGGAGATGAAAATCCCTTACAAGCTGGAAGACAACGGGCGGACCATCCTGGTACCGCGGAAAAACATAGATGAGTTGCGGGTAACCCTGGCCAGCCAGGGTCTGCCAACCGGCGGGGTGGTGGGTTTTGAAACCTTTGATGAGCCCAAATTCGGTGAGTCAGAAACGGAACGGCAGGCCAGGTATCTGCGGGCGTTGCAGGGTGAACTTACCCGGACCATCGAAAGCATTCCGGAAGTGGATAAAGCGCGGGTCCACATTGTTTTACCGGAACCTTCCATTTTTGAAGAGAAACAGAAAGAAGCTACGGCTGCCGTTTGGCTCCAGCTCAAACCGGGTAAAAAACTGCAGCCTGAACAGGTGGAAGGTCTGGTCAGACTGGTGGCCAACAGTGTGGAAGGGCTTAAACCTCAGAATGTGACCATTCTCGACACCAACGGCAATATTCTTACAGATAAGTACGTGCAAGACGAAGAGAGTATGCAGGTCCGCAACCTCACCGAGTTGCAGCAGAAGTACCGGCAGAGCTTCGAGGAAGAGATGGAGCAGTCTATCCAGTCCATGCTGGATAGAATCCTCGGTCAAGGTAAGTCGGTAGTACGGGTGAGGGCAGAATTGGATTTTGACAAGGTAGAGATTAACCAGGTAGAACACGGCAAGAAAAAGGTGGTAATTAGCGAGCAGAAAACCAGCGAGATTTCTCAGGGAACGGGAGGAGCTCAGGGACCGGTTGGCACGCCGGGTAACGTTGCCGGCGGTATTACCAATCAATTCCCCCAAGGAGGCGGAACTACTTCCTCGGAAAAAACGTCGGTGATCCGTAACTACGAACCGGATCGCCGTGAGGAAAAGCGCCAGGTCAGCCCCGGCGGGATAAAAAAACTTTCGGTGGCAGTTGTGGTGGATGGTGAGATTAGCAACGAGATGCAGCAGGCTATTGAAGACACGGTAAGAAACGCTGCCGGGATTGACCCGGACCGGGGTGACCAGATTTCGGTGGTGGCTATTCCCTTTAACACCAAATACCTGGATGAAGTAAAAGCCGCGATGGCAAGAGAAGAGCAGCGACAGCGGTTATTGACCTACGGTGGAATTGCCCTGGGAGTGCTGGCTGCAGCGGGAATCCTTATTTATATCCTGCGTTCCCGGAAGAAAGAAGAAGGAGTGGTGGAGGAAGAACTGCTGCCGGTTCAGGAACTGGCGGCGGTGGAAGAGTTTATGCCGACAGAGGAAACCCCAACTCAAAAACTTTCTTCCGAAGAAAAAGAGAAACTGATGCGGAAAGAGCAGGTGGAAAAGCTGGCCAGGCAGAATCCGGCCGACGTGGCTCAGTTGTTGAAGACCTGGCTGATGGAAGAATAGGGGGAGGAAAATGCAGAAGAGCCAACTCACCGGCAGGCAAAAAGCGGCCATTCTGCTTATTGCTCTGGGACCGGAAATTGCAGCTCAGATATACAAACATTTGAAAGAAGAGGAGATAGAACAGCTAACTCTGGAAATAGCCAACATGCGCAGGGTTGATCCCAAGCTCGAGGAAGAGGTTGTGGAAGAGTTCCATCAGATGTGTGTGGCCAAGGAGTACATTGCCCAGGGGGGGATTGAGTACGCCAAGGAAATTTTAGAGCGAGCTTTGGGGACGCAGAAAGCCTTGGATATCATAAACCGCCTATCCTCCACTCTGCAGGTAAAACCCTTCGACTTCGCCCGTAAAACCGATCCAAGCCAGTTGCTTAACTTTATTCAGGGGGAACACCCCCAGACGATAGCTTTGATTATGGCTTATCTGGATCCCGACAAAGCGGCGGCCATTCTTTCCGCTCTCCCCCCCGAACGGCAGGCCGATGTGGCCAGGAGGATTGCTCTGATGGATCGCACTTCTCCCGAAGTTATCCGGGAAGTGGAAAAAATTCTGGAACGGAAGCTCTCCTCGCTGGTACAGGAGGATTTTACCAGTGCTGGCGGGGTGAAGACGGTGGTGGAAATTTTGAACAGGGTGGACCGTTCTACGGAGAAAGCTATTATGGAAAATTTGGAAGTTCGGGATCCGGAGCTGGCGGAAGAGATCAAACGGCTGATGTTCGTTTTCGAAGATATTGTCCAGTTGGACGACCGCTCCATTCAGCGGGTGCTGCGGGAGGTGGACGGCAAAGAGCTGGCTTTAGCTCTGAAAGGAGCCAGCGAGGAGGTCTTCAACAAGATCAGCCGCAACATGTCCAAGCGGGCTGCCGACATGCTGAAAGAAGAGATCGAGTTCATGGGACCCGTGCGGCTTAGAGATGTGGAGGAGGCCCAGCAGAAGATTGTCAATATCATTCGCAAACTCGAAGAGGCTGGAGAGATTGTAATTGCCCGGGGTGGAGGAGATGAGATTATTGTCTAAAGTGCTTAAAGCCGGGCAGTTAAATATCCGGTCACCCCTTACTGTAAAACCCCGGGTAGAGATTGAGATAGGTAGCGATGTTCCCGAAGTAGATGAGGCAGAGATTTCCGGAGAGGCGGCGGCCATCCTGCGAGAGACAGAAGAGCGGGTGAGACAATTGATGGAGCACGCCCGCCGCGAGGGGGAGAAAATTATCAACAATGCCCGGGAAGAAGCAGCCCGGATTTTAGCCGAAGCCCAAGGAAAAAGGGAGGAGATTCTTGCTGAAAGCCGCCGGCGGGGATATGAGGAAGGTTTCCGAGCCGGCCGGGAAGAAGGTCTGGCCACCTGGCAAGAGCGGCTGACGGAGATAGAGAAGAGCGCTGTCAAAGCTCTGGAAGAAAAGGAGAAAATTCTCCGGGCGGCAGAGGCGGAAATCGTCCAGCTGGCGGTGGCGGTGGCAGGCCGAATTATCCGTCGAGAGGTCACCCTGGATAACACCATCGTGCTGGGAATTGTCCGAGAAGCCTTAAGCCGGGTGACGGATCGGGAGGAAGTGGTAATCAAGGTTAACCCCGAGGACTTAGATGTGGTTCTGGCGGCCCAAGAAGAAATAAGAGGTGGAGTAGCAGGAATCGGTAAACTGAAGATTGTTGCCGATGCTGGGGTAAGCCGTGGCGGCTGTGTGATAGAGAATGCCGGTGGAACGGTGGATGCACGCCTGGAACGGCAGCTGGAAGAGATAGAGGCGGCTCTCCTGGAGAAGTTGGGGACTGAAACGGAGCGGTGATTATGGAATTGGCCACTCTTTTGCAGACAGTTGCTGAAACAGAGCCGATAAAAACCAACGGGAAAATTACCCAGGTGATTGGGTTGATTATCGAGTCCCAGGGGCCGGGGGCCAACATCGGGGAACTTTGCTATGTCTACCCCCGCAACGGTCGCCAGAAAATCATGGCCGAGGTGGTGGGGTTTCGCGAGAGCAAAGTTTTGCTCATGCCTTTAGGGGAAATGGAGGGAATTGGCCCCGGCTGTGAAGTTATTGCCACCGGCAGGTCCTTTCAGGTGGGAGTAGGACCGGGGCTTTTAGGGCGAGTGCTGGACGGGCTGGGGCGGCCCATTGATGGCAGAGGGCCGGTGGAGGTTCAGACTTATCGCCCGGTAAACGCTATACCTCCCAACCCCTTACAGCGGAAAAGAATAGACTCGCCCTTGTCGCTCGGGATTAAGGCCATTGATGCCCTCCTCACCTGCGGAAAAGGACAACGGGTGGGTATTTTCTCGGGAAGCGGTGTAGGTAAGAGCACCCTCCTGGGGATGATTGCCCGTAACACCAACGCCGATATCAACGTCATTGCCTTGGTGGGAGAACGAGGCCGGGAGGTGCGGGAGTTTTTAGAAAAGGACTTAGGGGAAGAAGGACTTAAACGCTCAGTGGTCGTGGTGGCTACCTCCGATCAGCCGGCACTGACGCGAATCAAAGCGGCCTTGGTGGCGACCACCATTGCCGAGTATTTCCGGGACCAGGGGCGGGATGTAATGCTGATGATGGATTCGGTGACCCGTTTTGCCATGGCCCAGCGGGAAGTGGGGCTGGCAGTGGGAGAGCCGCCTGCTACCCGGGGCTACACTCCCTCGGTTTTTGCCGCCCTACCCCGCCTGCTGGAGCGGTCGGGTACTTCTAGTACCGGGACTATTACCGGTCTGTACACCGTCCTTGTCGACGGGGATGACCACAACGAACCCATTGCCGACGCGGTCCGCGGTATTCTCGACGGTCATATCGTTCTCAGCCGGGTCTTAGCTCAGAAAAATCACTACCCGGCCATCGATGTATTGAGCAGTGTGAGCAGAGTGATGAACGATATTGTCCCCCGGGAACAGAGGGAATGGGCTGCCCGTTTGCGGCAACTCCTGGCGGCCTACGAACAGGCCCGTGATCTCATTGAGGTAGGTGCCTATGTGGAAGGGAGTAATCCCCTGGTGGATGAAGCCCGAGCAAAGATTGATGCCATCGAAGCTTTTCTCTGCCAGGACATTCACGAGGCTTATGATTACTCCCAGGCGGTAGAACTGCTGCGCCAGGTAGTGGAGGGATAGGAAGAGGGGGAATTAAGAGATGAAGCCTTTTGCCTTTCGCTTACAGGTGCTTCTGGATTTGAAAAAAAAGCAGGAAGAGCAGCAGAAAGAGATTCTGGGAAAGATGGAGCGGGAATACCAGCGGCAAAAAGAGCTGCTCAAGGAACTGGAAGAAGAAAAATCCTCCCTATACCGGATGATGCTGAAAGAACGGGGCGAAAGGCTGGAGTTAACCCGGCTTCAGGCTTATGCCGGCTATGTTCCCTGGCTGGAAAAGAGGATAAAAGAACAGAGTTTCAAGGTAGCCTGCCTGGCCGAGGAATTGGAGAAGAGCCGGGAAGTGTTAAAAGAGCTGATGCGCGAGCGCAAAGTGCTTGAGCGAATGCGCTGGCGCCGCTACCAGGAGTACCTTTATCAGGTGCAACGGGAAGAGCAGAAAGGAATTGATGAAATAGCGACTCGCCTTTACGTGAGTAAAGAGCGGAAGGGACCCGGCGGGGGGATTGTCCGGTGAAAGCTCTGAAAATCGGCGTTAAAATCCTTGTTCCCCTGCTGATTATAGCCGCAGCCGTCTATGTTTTGGACTGGTTTGGAGTGGTGAAAGTGCGGGATACCCTAAGCCGGGTGCCGGTGGTGGGACAATTGTTCCCGGCGGAAAAAGAGCAAGAAGAAAGTACAGCGGAGAAAATTGCCCGCCTGGAGAAGGAAAACAGTCAATATAAGAGCGAGATTGCCAGGATCAACAAGGAAAAGGAAGAGCTGAAAAAACAGGTAAAAACCCTGGAAGAACAGCTCAACAGCCTCACCGCTGTAACTGGGGAGGAGAAAAAGGAGACGTCAGGGGAGGAGGGGGGCGAGGAAGGAATAGAAAAACTGGCTGCTTTCTATGCTGCTATGAAACCCCAGGAGGCAGTGGCCATAATGAATTACCTGGACGACGAGCTGGTGGTAAGGATTCTTTCGGCCATGGATGAAGAACAGGCGGGGAAAATCCTGGCTGCTATGGAACCGCGGCGGGCTGCGGCTATAGCGGCTGAGATGACAGTAGAGAGCGAAGGAAGGTGAGGGCAGGAAGGGAGAAAAACAGTTGAAGGGAAGGAGAAAGGAGGTGAAAATCTTGCCGGAGGGGATTTTGGCGCCCGCTTTTATCGCTGCGAGTTTTGCCGGTGCTAACGGAAGTAAAGGAGCGACGGCGGGAAAGACAGGGAGAAGTTCTTTTGCTGCGGTTCTCCAGGATGTTCTTACCGACGGTAACCCGAAAAAGGCCGAGGCTAAAACAATGGGAATTACTGAGTCTATCCTGGCCATTTCGCCGGAAGAAAAGGAAGAGGCAAAAAAATTGCTAATTCAAATGCTGGCCTTGATGCTTCTCGCTTCCCTGAGATTCTTCCCGGCAGAGGAAGAAAGCTCTTTCTGGGGAGGCCAGGGCTTTGCTGGTGGCGGTGAATGGTTTCTGCTGGGTTTGGCAGAAATATTGACCGCTTTGCTTCAGCAGCAAGAGACGAAGGTGGAGGCAAGAGAAGGGGCTGGTCAGGAAGGGACAGGTGAGGGAACGCAGCCGCAGAAAGGCCAGGGAACAACCAGTTTAGGCAACATTATTGCCCAGCAGGATAAGGCTTCTACCGTTAACGCTGCTGCAGAAGTTATGGCAATGGTTGCTTCTATGCTCACCCCTGGTGGGAGCCAGGCTTATACCGGTGAAGTTGATGGGGAAACAGTGGCCAAAACAATTGCGAGTTTCCAGAAGGAAGGGAAGTTGCCGCCTCAGGGGGAGAAGATTTTTCAGACCTTAATAGAAGAAATGCCGGACGATTTTCCTGCCTGGCTTGCTAAGGCGGTCGAAACAGTGCTGAACAGGGCAGAGAAGGACGGTCTAGCGAAGGAAATGGAAAGGCTGCTGTTGCTCCTACGAGGAGAAATTGAAGAGGTGGTGAGCGAAGGGACCGCAAACGGTGCTTTTTCCCGGGTTCTGGGTGGCTTGCCGGTATTAGCCGGAGAACAGCCGGGGGAGGGGGAAGAAAAATCCTTCTCGATGCTGCCAAAATTAGAAAAAGTTGCCGAGAATCATAGTAAGGGTGTGGCTTCGACTACCGGTAGCAAAGAGGAGCTGGCTGGAGAGGGAACTCCTCCTGAATCCCAAATGGTGGGGAACGGGCAACTCCCTTTTCGTCACGGCGGGGGAAATGACCTGGCAATGCCGGCTGGTGAGGGAAAAATATCTGTTTTTAAGCTGCCCTTTTCAGAACAGTTGGCGGCCAGAGTTAAGGTTTTAAACCGCACCGGCAATAGTGAGATGACCATTGCGCTGGAACCCGAGTTTCTCGGCAAGCTGGCCCTCAAAATAAAAGTAGAAGACGGGATGGTGAAACTTACCATCGGGGCGGAGAACGGGTACGTCAAGCAACTGCTGGAGGCGAGTTTACCCCAGTTGAAAGAACAATTGCAGCAGCAGGGGTTAATTCTGGACCAGGTGCAAGTCTTCCTTCAGCAGACCGGGAGTGATGCCCGGAGTGGCGGTGGAGATTTCTTCCGAAGACAAAGAGATTATCCGCGGGGAAGGATTGAAAAAGAATCCTACCCCTCTTTCTCCTTTGAAACTCTGACACCGCTCAGTGACTACGGCGACAGTACTTTGAGTGTGCTGGCGTAATGAAAGGAGGTGGAACTTATGCAGGTAGCAGCTATTGGAACGACAGCGACTGGCGGGCAAGAGCGAACGATTAAAAATGAATTGGGCAAGGATGAGTTTTTGCGCCTGCTCGTTACTCAACTCCGTTATCAGGACCCTCTGCAGCCGACGAACGACCGGGAATTTATTGCTCAACTGGCTCAGTTCAGCGCCCTGGAGCAGATGCAGAACATTTACCGGGTTTCCTTAATGGGTCAGGCTGTTACCCTCATTGGTAAAACGGTAGAAGCGGAAGCGAGTGGGAGTTCTGGCACGCAGGAAGTGATTAGGGGAACGGTTACGGCTGTTAACTTTGCGGGAAGTAAAATCAAGGTATTAGTAGGCGAAAGAGAAATTGAAATAAACGAGATCAACAGGGTGCTGGGATAAGGGGGGAGGGAGTTGACCGACAGGGTGTTTTTTCCCGGCCAAATAATACCACCCCAGCCGGTTGAGCCAGGGAAGAAAACGGGAACCGTTCAGAAGCAGCAGGGGAAAAATTTTGCTGCTTTTCTCGCCCAGAAAATTGCCGAAGGAGCCCAGCTCAAATTTTCTCAACATGCTTTAGAACGAATCCGGCAGCGGGGAATTGAGATCACTCCGGCAGAAATGGAGAAGATTTTGGCCGGGGTGGAAAAAGCGGCGCAAAAAGGAGCTAAGGAATCTCTATTGCTGATGCCGGATAAAGCGTTCATCGTCAGCATAAAAAACCGTACGGTAATAACGGCCGTTGATGCAGCGGGAATGAAGGAAAACGTTTTTACCAATATTGACAGTGCTGTGCTCCTTTAAAAAACGGGCCGGACCTCCAGGGAGGGGGCCCGGGGCTGCGGAGCGACAGAAGCAGCCCGCACTCCATCACTCAAGGGAGGTCGATGAGACTATGATGCGTTCCCTGTTTTCCTGTGTAGCCGGTCTGCGCAACCATCAGTTGAAGATGGATGTAATTGGTAACAACATTGCCAACGTCAACACCATCGGCTTTAAAAAGAGCCGGGTGACTTTTCAGGATACCCTCAGCCAGACTATCCGGGGGGCTACTTCTCCTCGGGGCAACATGGGGGGGTCCAATCCCCAGCAAATAGGTTTAGGTGTGGCGGTTTCCACTATTGACGTTCTTCATACCCAGGGCAGTTCTGAAACCACCGGCAAGATCACCGATTTGATGATTGACGGGGATGGTTTCTTTATCGTCGGCGACGGGCGGAATAATTTCTTTACCCGGGCCGGTAACTTCGACTTTGACCGGGACGGCAACTTGGTGAATCCGGACGGTTTGCTGGTAATGGGGTGGATGGCCGACAATACCGGCAACATCAATACGATGCTGCCTATTGGCAGGATTAACATCCCCCGCGGTAAGTCTATCCAACCCCGGGCTACAACGAGCGCGGTTTATGTGAATAATCTGGATTCCGGAATGGCGGTAGATAGTTACTGGGATACAATTCTTCCCGTTTATGATTCCCAGGGGAACGAGTATGCCGTGACCATTCGCTTCACCAAAAGCGGGGTCAACACCTGGGACGTTACCACCACCACGGCCGGCTTTAGTTTGCCCGCCGGACTGCAGATTACCTTCAATCCCGACGGTACTTTTAATTCTGTGGTTAATGGTCCGGCCGTACTGACGGCTGCGCCTCCTGGGGTCAATCCCATCAGCGTCAATCTTGACTTCTCTCAGATGACCCAGTTTGCTTCGCCCTGTACGGCCCGCTATAACTTCCAGGACGGTTATACTTCCGGCGTGTTGGAGGGTTACTCTATAGATACGGCAGGGGTGATCACCGGGCGTTTTTCCAACGGTCTTACCCAGAAGTTAGCCCAGGTGGCTCTGGCCAACTTCAACAACCCGGCAGGTCTCCTGAAGATGGGTGGCAATCTTTATGCCTACTCCAACAACTCCGGTGACCCGCAGATTGGGCCTGCTGGTACCGGTGGCCGCGGTGATATAGGACCGGGCAAAATAGAGATGTCCAACGTCGACCTTTCGGAGGAGTTTACCCAGATGATCATCACCCAGCGGGGCTTCCAGGCCAATTCCCGCATTATTACCACTTCTGATGAGATGCTCCAGGAACTGGTTAATCTCAAACGCTAATCCTGAGTAGGGAGGGGCAGGCTTCCCATGAGGTCTGCCCCTGCCCTGATTTAATTCCTCTGGAGGGATAGGGGTTGATCAAGGTAACCCGCCTCAACGACGCTGAATTTGTGGTTAATGCTGACCAGATTGAGTTTATTGAAGCCACACCCGACACGGTGATTTCCTTGCTGTCGGGGAAAAAAATCGTGGTTAAAGAGTCGGTAGACGAAATCATTGCGAAAATAATAGCCTACCGCAGGTCTTTTGGCTGTCCCTTTTTGCCAGCTCTTTCTCCCCCCGCCGCTGGGGAGAGCAGTCAGGAGTAGTTTAGCTCCCGTTACTTGTTAGAGGGGGGATTGTTTTGGATTTAGCAACTCTTTTGGGAATTGTGATAGCTATAGCCTCGCTTTTAGTGGCAAACATTCTCGAAGGAGGCCATACATCGGCCCTACTTAAGGGGTCAGCGGCGTTGATTGTTTTTGGCGGGACCATTGGGGCCACGATGACTTGCTTCGGACTGGACGAATTGAAATCCATCGGCAGCCTCTTTAAAATCGCCTTCACCAGCCAGGACTATACTCCTCTTAAAGTGATAGACATTATTGTTCGCTTTGCCGAGAAAGCGCGGCGGGAAGGCCTCTTGGCCCTGGAAGCAGATATTGCCGAAATAGACGACGAGTTTCTTCAGAAAGGGATTCAGCTCATCGTCGACGGTACGGATCCGGAATTGGTGCGGGACATTTTGGAGACAGAACTAGCTTATATAGAAGACCGTCACCACAAAGCGGCCAGCATCTTCGAGGCAGCTGGCGGTTATGCTCCGACTATGGGTATTATCGGGACGGTTATGGGGCTGGTCCACGTTCTCGGTAATCTTTCCGATCCGAGCAACCTTGGTCCTGCTATAGCCACGGCTTTTATTGCGACTTTTTACGGGGTAGCATCGGCAAACATTATTTACCTGCCTATTGCCGCCAAGCTGAAGAACAAGAGCGCCAGGGAGATTTTGGTGCGGGAACTGATGATGGAAGGGATCCTTTCCATCCAGGCAGGTGAAAACCCGCACATTGTCAAAGAGAAACTGAAAGCCTTTCTCTCTCCCAACTTGCGTAAAGAGATGGGTGAAGGTGGAAGTGAGGGATAATAGATGGGGAAGAGAAATAAAAAAAGCGCCGGTGGTGGCGGTGGCGGCGGTGGCGGCGGTCACGGCGAAGGCGGGATGATGCGCTGGCTTATTACCTATGCCGACCTGATTACCCTGCTCCTGGCCTTCTTTGTAGTTATGTTTTCCATTTCCCAGACCGATTTGAAGAAATATCAGGCTTTGGCTGGATCACTGCAGGCGGCTTTTAACATCGACATGGGAGGAAGATCTGGTTCTGGAGTGATTCCCCTTTATCCGAGTGGAGGAAGTACCAGCGGTGCCGGTAACGAGGAAGTGAGTAAGAAGCTTGATGAAATAACCAAAGAAAAACTGGCTAGAGAAAAGTTAGCCGAACAACAGCAGCAGATGCGAGAAGATATAGAGTTTAAAAAAGTAGCGGAAAGAATCGACAAATATGCCCGGGAAGAAGGCATAAGAAACTACATCACCATGGAAATTGACGAACGGGGACTGGTCATCAGCATTCAGGACACGGTCTTTTTTGAGTCCGGGAAAGCAGAACTTACCCCGAAATCAAAGGAAATTCTTGACAAAGTGGCGAAAATAATTTTCCCCCTTCCCAATCACATTCGGATTGAGGGTCATACCGATAACGTGCCCATCAATACTCCCAAGTATCCTTCCAACTGGCAGCTTTCCACCGATCGGGCTACAACGGTGTTGGTATATCTAATTGAAAAGCATGGCTTTCCGCCGACGCGGCTTTCGGCGGCAGGTTATGGAGAATACCGGCCGCGGGTTCCCAACGACAGCGAAGCCAACCGGGCTTTGAACCGAAGGGTGGATATCGTTATCCTCCGTAGCAGTGTTAATGGAAGCACCAGTACAGAAAACAATGACCTTCTCAATAAACCGGTAACGGGTAATTGATGGCCGGAATATTTCCGGGGAAAAAGGAGGGCAAGATAATGCCGGAAGAGAAAGAGGAAAAGGTAGAAAAAAAGGTGAAAAATCCCCTCAGCCTGAAAGTGCTAGTTATTTTCGGGCTGGTTGTGGTACTGGCAGCGGGAGGGGTTACGTTTGCAGTGGTAAAGTTTATACTCCCCCAGTCCCAGCCGGCCACCCAGGAAACCAAGAAAGAGGAGGTTGCCGGCTCTTATCTCGATGCAGGTGAATTCATCACCAATTTGGCGGACAAAGACGAAGTCCGTTTCATCAAAATAAAGGTAGTGCTGGAGCTTAGCGAAACCAAGATCGACGACGAAAAGATGAAGGAGAAAGAAGGGGTCATCCGCGATACCATCCTCTCTATTGTCCGGAAAAAGACCAGTGACGAGGTTCACGGAAGCGAGGGGTTGAGCAAACTGCGGGGCGAGATTAAAGAGGCTCTTAACAAGAAAGTTTTCGGTGGTAAATTGATGAACGTTTATTTCACCGATTTTGTGGTTCAGTAATGAGGAGAAAGAGGTGGGTAAGGGATGAGTGAAATCCTTTCCCAGGAAGAAATAGATGCTCTTTTGAGTGCTCTGACAACGGCCACGGAGATAAAAACTGAAGACAAGGTGAGGGCCAAACCGCGGAAAAGAATCAGGGTATACGACTTTAAGCGACCCAATAAATTCTCCAAGGAACAAATACATACTCTCCAGGCCATTCATGAAAATTTTTCGCGGCTATTGGCCACCTTTTATTCAGCTCACTTGCGTTCGGTGGTGCAGATCAACGTTTATTCGGTTGAGCAACTTACTTACGAAGAGTTTATTCGGTCAATTCCCAACCCGACGATAATGAGCATTTTTCAGATGGAACCTCTGGCTGGCAGTGCCATCATGGAAATCAACCCGATCCTTGTTTTTACTATGATTGACCGGCTTTTTGGAGGAGTGGGCGAGCCTCTGGATAAGGTGCGCGGCCTCACCGATATCGAGCGGTCGATTGTAGAAAAGGTAATTATCAGATCCCTGGATATCCTGCGAGAAGCCTGGGAAAACATCGTGAAGTTTACCCCTCGTCTGGAGACGATTGAAACCAATCCCCAGTTTACCCAGATTGTTTCCCCCAGCGAAATGGTGGTCCTGATTTCGTTAGAAACTAAAATTGGGGGCAATTCGGGTCTTATCAATCTGTGTTTTCCCTTCATAGTTCTTGAGCCGGTTATTTCCAAACTCAGCGTTCATTACTGGTTTGCTGGCACTCCTAGGGAGACTACTGCTGCTCACCTGCAAGTTCTGCAGAGCCGGCTGGAGAAGGCCAAGGTAAGTATAGCGGTAGAACTGGGAAAAAGTCAGATTACCGTCCGGGAACTCCTGGACTTGCAAAAAGGCGATGTTATTACCCTCAATACTGGTGTCAACAAACCGGTTGCCATTAAAATAGGTGACAAAGTAAAATTTTACGGTATTCCCGGCACTGTTGGCAGCAAGTTGGCGGTCAAAGTAATTGGACGGGCAGAGGAAGGAGATGAGGACGAATGAACGAAGACGTTCTCTCCCAAGAAGAAATTGATGCTCTCTTGAGGGCGACTCTGAGCGAACAAGAAGGAGGCGGGAGTGGCGGAGGGGAAACTACCTCTGGCACTCCGGAACTGTCGGAAAAAGAAAAAGACGCTCTTGGCGAACTGGCCAACATGGTTATGGGAGCTGCTGCCACTGCTCTCTCCGAGCTGGTGGACCGGAAAGTGGAAATAACCACGCCTGAGGTTAAGGTGACCACCGTTGACCGGTTGCAGCAGGACTATCCTCTTCCCTGTCTGCTGGTTGATGTCCGCTACATAAAGGGGCTGGAAGGGCTCAATGCTCTTTTCATCAAGCTCAAAGACGCAGCTATTATCGTTGACTTGATGATGGGAGGGGATGGCCTCAACCCGCCGGAAGAACTGGGAGAAATCCATCTCAGCGCTATCAGCGAAGCTATGAACCAGATGATGGGGGCGGCAGCTTCTACCCTGAATTCTTTCCTGGGACGACCGGTGGAGTTTTCGCCTCCCAAGGTGAACGTTATTGATATGGCGGCGGAGAACGTGGCCGACACGCTGGGGGCGGGGACCAATGATGTGGTAGTAACTTCCTTCAAAATAAAAATCGAAAGACTGGTAGACAGCGAAATGCTGCAAATCATCCCCTACCCAGCAGCCAAGGCTATGGCAGCCGAACTACTGGCGGCTACAGACAGAGCCAGGAAGGAGACGGCGGCCAGCACTGCGGCTGCTTCTGCCCCTGCAGCCAGTGCTGCTCCAGGAGGCGCCGATGAAAACATGAAAAAAAAGGAGAAGCAGGTGAACGTTCATCCGGTCCAGTTTGCTCCCCTCGAGGACGGTTCCCGACGGGGTGAACCGGCCAACATCGATCTGATCCTGGATGTTCCCCTGCAGGTTACGGTTGAATTAGGGAGAACGAAGAAGACGATAAAAGAAATCCTGGCTTTAGGGCCGGGATCGGTAATTGAGCTGGACAAGCTGGCCGGGGAACCGGTTGACCTGTTGGTGAACGGCAAACTCCTGGCCAAAGGAGAAGTTGTTGTCATCGATGAAAATTTCGGCATTAGGGTAACCGATATTATCAGCCCCATGGAACGGTTGAACAACCTGCAGTAGGGAACGAAAGGTAGCTAAGGGGGTTTAGAAAAAAGTGGGAAAAAAAGTGCTGATAGTTGATGACGCTGCCTTTATGCGCATGATGATCAGAGATATTTTAGAACGCCACGGTTATGAAGTGGTCGGGGAAGCTGAGAACGGTGAGCAGGCAGTGGAGATGTACAAAAAGTTGCGACCGGACCTGGTAACGATGGACATAACCATGCCGGAAATGGATGGAATAACAGCGGTGAAAGAGATAATGAAGTTTGACCCGAAAGCCAAGATTATCATGTGCAGCGCCATGGGGCAACAAGCCATGGTCATTGACGCCATTCAAGCCGGGGCCCGGGATTTTATCGTGAAGCCCTTCCAGCCGGAACGGGTTCTGGAAGCGGTAACCAAGGTTTTAGAGTAAAGGGATGATTATGAAAAAGCCGACTGTGACTATCTTAGTGTTGCTGGTAATGTTAGTTGGCCAAAGTCCTATAGCCCAAGGAGCCAATGAACTGAATCTTAATTACCAAGAAACCGGGCCTCAGAGTATGCCCAGTGCTTTTTCCTTGCTGCTTCAGCTTATTGTAGGGCTCGCGGTGGTAGGGGCTCTGGTGTATGTGACCGTGCGCTTTCTCCGGCGCAATTTTTCCGCAGCCGGCGGCGGCGAGGTTATTAGGTTACTGGATTACTATGCCTTCGGAGTCAACAAAGGCCTCTACATCGTGGCCGTGGGCGACAGGGTTTTTCTCCTGGGAGTTACTGAACACAACATCACCCTCCTGGAAGAAATCAAAGATGAAGCCATTATTGAATACCTTCTGGAGGCAGCTGAGTCCAGAGGGCTGGAGAAAAAAACGAACAACTTCTTGATGAGGGTGGGGATGTTCAGAGACCGTCTGGAGGCTCTTTTCCAAGAGAAAAAAAGGCTGGATAACCCTTTTGAAGGAGGTCAGGCAAAGGATTTTCGCTCCCATATTCAAAAGCAGATTGCGCGACTGGAAGCCACGGTGGAAAACAATTCTCATACCGGTAGGGATGAAAAAAATGATGAGAAAAAGTAAAGTTCTTTTCGTGCTTGCAACAATAATTTTCCTTTTGCTTTTTGCTGGGGGAATAGCACTGGCCCAGGAGGAAATTATTGTCCCGGAAATAAGCCTTGGTGTGAAGAAAGCAACCAGTCCCCAGGAAGCTGTTGCCAGTCTGCAAATTCTCTTTCTCCTCACAGTGCTTTCGCTGGCTCCGGCCATACTCATTATGACTACCAGCTTTACCCGCATTATTGTCGTTCTCTCTTTTGTCCGCAGTGCTCTGTCCACCCAGCAAACGCCGCCCAACCAGGTTCTCATAGGGTTGGCTTTGTTTCTTACCTTTTTTGTTATGGCTCCGACCTGGCAGCAGGTGAACACTCAAGCTATTCAGCCTTACCTCAAAGGAGAGATTAATCAGGAACAGGCCATAAAAAGAGGACTAAAGCCTATTCGCACTTTTATGTTCCGGCAAACTCGGGAAAAGGATCTGGCTCTGTTTGTAAAAATGGCCAATATAAAAAAGCCTCGAACTTATGATGATGTTCCTACCCACGTCTTGGTACCAGCTTTTATCATCAGCGAACTCAAAACCGCTTTCGAGATCGGTTTTATGATATACATTCCTTTTGTTATCATCGACATGATTGTGGCCAGTGCTCTCATGTCCATGGGAATGCTCATGCTGCCCCCCATGATGATTTCGCTGCCATTTAAAATTCTGCTGTTTGTACTGGTAGATGGCTGGCATTTAGTGGTGAAGTCCCTTATCAGCAGTTTTGCTTGAACAGCAGGAGGGGAAAAGATTGACACCCGAGACGGTACTCTACTTAGGCCGGGAAGCTCTCTACACCATTCTTCTCGTTTCCGCTCCTATTCTGGGCGGAAGTCTTCTCGTCGGCCTTTTGATCAGCGTTTTCCAGGCTACTACTCAGATTCAAGAGCAAACTTTAACCTTTGTACCCAAAATCGTAGTGGTTTTGCTGGTGGTTGCTTTTTTCGGCCCCTGGATGCTGAAAGTCCTTTCCGCTTTCACCACCAATTTGTTTATTAACATACCTCAGTTGATAAAGTAGTAGGGAAGAAGGATGGACCTCTATCAGTTTGTGGCGCAACATTTACTGGTTTTTCTTCTTGTTCTTGCCCGCATCAGTGGCCTTTTTGTAATGGCACCTGTGTTCAGCAACCGCAACATTCCCGTGCAGGTGAAGGCAGGTCTTGCGGCGCTGCTTTCCTTAATCCTGGTTTCAACTTTAAACCTTGATTACCGGCTGCCAGCAGATTCCCTTCTTCCTCTTATCCTCACGGCTGCCGCGGAATTTATCACCGGTCTGGTGATAGGTTTTGCCGCCCAGCTTATCTTTGCGGCAGTGCAGGCGGCGGGGGAAGGGACGGATATGCAGATGGGGTTTGGTATTGTCAACGTCGTTGACCCTCTCTTCGGCACCCAAGTGCCACTGATCGGTAATTTCAAACTTTTGCTTGCTCTGCTGGTTTATTTAGAAGTTAACGGGCACCATTTGCTGCTGGTAGCTCTGCGGGAAAGTTACCTGCTTATTCCGATAGGCGGCCTCAACTGGCGGGGAAGTGTCACCGCTACCCTGCTGGAACTTTTCACAGGGATGTTTATTCTGGCGCTGAAAATCATGTTCCCTGTAGTGGGAGGGCTTCTGGTGGTGGAAATTGCCCTGGGGCTGCTGGCGCGAGCTGTCCCGCAGATGAACGTCTTTATCGTCGGTTTGACGGCAAAGGTGGGAGCAGGGCTGATTCTTCTTCTCTTCTTTCTTCCGGTGTATGTTTATTTTACTCAGTTTCTGGTTGAACACAGCTACCAGGACGTGTTGAGAGCGATGCGGGTGATGGCGGGTAAATGACTGCAAGAAAAAGGATACAAGGAAGAGGGCAGTTCATGGACAGGCTCAATCTCCAGCTTTTTGCCGGAGAAAAGACAGAGAAAGCTACTCCCCGGCGCAGAAAAAAGGCGCGTCAAGCCGGGCAGGTTCTCAAAAGTGCAGAACTTACTTCAGCGGTAGTGCTGCTGGCCGGTTTTCTTGTCCTCTTCTTTTCTCTGCCGCTGATGGTGGAGGAGTGGTATCGCTTCAGTTATTACCTCTTTCAGTTTTCTCCTGGGAAAGAATTAAACGCGAACGCCGTCCAGCGGTTGTTCTTAGAGGCGACCTGGGCGGGAACGAAAATGATTCTTCCCTTAGTGGGCGCGGTAATGGTAAGCGGTCTGGTGGCCAATTACGCGCAGGTTGGTTTTCTCTTTACGGTGGAACCGCTGCTTCCTAAGTTGGACAGAATTAATCCTGTTCAGGGCTTCAGAAGAATTTTTTCCTGGCGTTCGCTGGGAGAACTGATTAAATCTTTGCTCAAAGTTGCCCTTTTTTCCTACCTTATTTACCGAAGCCTGGTGAAATACACCGGTGGTCTACTGGCTCTTCCCGATAACAATATTGGCAACAGCACGGTTTTTCTCGGACGCTGCTTATTTACTCTGGGAATACAGGTAGGGGTGGCCCTCTTAGCTCTGGGAATTCTCGATTACTTCTTTCAGAAATGGCAGTACGAACGGTCCCTGCGCATGACCAAACAGGAAGTGAAAGAGGAGCTTAAAGAAACCGAGGGCGATCCTCGAATTCGCAGCCGGATCCGGGAACGGCAGCGCCAGATGGCCCGGCGCCGGATGATGCAGGAAGTTCCCAAAGCAGATGTAGTTATCACCAACCCTGTCCATTTAGCCGTGGCACTAAAATATGATGGGCAGACCATGGCGGCCCCAGTAGTGGTGGCCAAAGGGCAGGGGTTGCTGGCGGAAAAGATTAAAGAGATTGCCCGCCAGCACGGCGTTGTCATTGTGGAAAACAAGCCCCTGGCACGGGCTTTGTATCAGAGTGTAGAGGTGGGAGAAGAGATCCCGCCCGATCTCTACCAAGCAGTAGCGGAAGTGCTGGCTTTCGTGTACAGGTTGAAGAAGAAAGTTTAGGTTTTTGCCAGCGGGGAGGTAAGCAACAGTTGAAGATATCAGAGCAAAAATGAACAATTTGAATTAGGTGATGGTGAATGTTATTAAGTGTGCAAAAAGTTAAAGAAATATATGATGGTATTAGCAGACGGACGTTGATAAACTGGGAGAAAGAAGGACTGATAGTACCTCTCAGAACGCCAAAAGGAAGAAGAAGAGACAAAGAAGGTACAAAAAAGAAGACATAGAAAAGTTACTGGGCATGATAGAGGAAAAACCAAAGCCAACTGTAGTTTTGTATGCAAGGGTATCGACAGAAAAGCAGGAAGAGTACCTTAAGAACCAGATTAGAAGGCTTGAGGAGTATGCCAATTCTCAAGGGTGGCAGTATGAGGTTATATCTGAGGTAGCAAGTGGAG
>JASUSC010000085.1 GCA_030446285.1 Eubacteriales bacterium
ACTAAACAATGTTTTTGCTGGTGGGGTTGAATACGTAGATCTTCCACCGAGAAATATCAACTGGCAGGAGGAATTCCAGAACCTCCCTTACATTTTTAAAGACCCGATAAAAATTGATAAGAAAGTCGACCCACGTCTTGTGACTTTCGGCTCGAATGTTTCGCAAAAACAACTCGCTTCACCTGTTGAGTACTACAGTGTTAAAGAGATTATAAGTCCCGAAATTTTAGTTTTAAATAATGGGGTTAAAGTCAAACTTATTGGAGTGAAAGAAAAAGCAGAGAAAAAAAAGGAAGCAATGGAGTTCTTGAGGTTGAAAACAAAGGGGCAGAAAGTTGTGCTCCGTTTTGACAATCAAAAATACGATCAGGAAGGGAACCTTCTTGTTTATATGTACCTAAAAAATAAAACTTTTTTGAATGCCCATTTAATCAAGTTGAAATTGGCTGACGTGGACGATAGCTTTGAATACAAGTTTAAAAGTAGATTTATTACCTACGCCGGTTAGAACTATAAAAAACCAGGAGGAACGCAGGAGAAAAAATAGCGAACAAAGTAAAAATTACCTTTACAGAGATCATGTTTGGGATTGAGTCCCCAAAATTCGGAAAGTATGTAAGTCCTATATTAACTTAGCAAACCGTGTTGCTGGAGGTACCAAGCCGAAAGTTGTCGATCAGATGAGTGATTTGATCTGTGAATTTGAAGGAAATGCTCTTGAAGACGGGAAAAATAGTACGGTGAAAAGAATCCGAAGGGAATTAATAGAGCTACCGACTTAAAAAGTGTGCAGAGCTCCTGGAAACCGATTATCGCTTAGCTGGGGCGGACGATGAGAGTAGGGGAGTAGACGGATATATTGGGTGTATTCCGGTAAGCATCAAACCTGAATCGATAAACTCGAAAGAGGGAGGTTGTCGGAAAAGATTGATGTGCCGGTGTACTACAGAAAAGAAAAAGAAGGAGTTGAACTACCGGAATTGCAGAAAAAGTTATTTAAATAACTTCTGGTTAGTTTTGGGATACATGGATTTTTTTAGGAGTAGGAAGAAAATTTTTTTTGCTTGTAGTGTCTAAACAGAGAAAATAGATCCTATACTTCGGTAGCGCCGTTCTTTTCTCTTTACCGGTTGCTGCCTGTTGCGGTGTATGATACAATGTTGATAAATACCTGCGGAAAGGGGAATGGGATTGTGATCGTTACTACCACGCCTACCGTGGAAGGGAGGCCCATCAAGAGCTACTTGGGAATAGTTTCCGGGGAGGCCATTATGGGGGCCAACGTGATTCGGGACATTTTTGCCAGCATTACTGACATTGTAGGCGGCCGTTCTGGGGCTTACGAAGCTAAGCTCATGGAAGCGCGGGAGATTGCCTTAGAGGAAATGGTGGAGCGGGCCCGACGTTTAGGAGCCAACGCTGTGGTTGGCGTGGATCTGGACTACGAGGTGGTCCGGGAAGGGATGCTGATGGTTACTGCCAGCGGCACGGCGGTGGTGGTGGAATAACTCGAGGCGGCAGAAACCGGCTGTTGGGTGGACCAGCAGCCTTTTCCTTTTCCCGGGAAGGAGGAAGGGATGGTGGCCTGTCTGGTAGAAGTACGGGGAGCAGTGAAAAATTTCGGATCTTTTGCCGCTCTACGGGGTCTTAATCTCGATATTGAAGAAGGGGAGACGTACGGTCTTTTGGGGCCCAACGGGTCCGGCAAGACCACCCTCATCCGGGCCATGGCCGGTGTCCTCCGGCTGGATGGAGGGGAGATCCGTATTTTCGGGAAAAAGGTGCCGTCGCGGGAAGTGGCGGCCCGGGTAGGTTATATGACCCAGGCGCCGGCTCTTTACGAAGACCTGACAGTGCGGGAAAACATTACTTTTTTTGCCCGGCTTTACGGCCTCAGGGAAAAGGTAGCGGAACGGGTGGAGGAAGTGATGGAATTAGTCTATCTCGCCGACAAGGCCGACCGGCCGGTACGTACCCTGAGCGGCGGGATGAAACAGCGGACCAACTTAGCCTGCGCTCTGGTTCACAGGCCCCGGCTGGTGCTGCTGGACGAACCGACGGTAGGGGTGGATCCCCGTCTGCGGCAGGGGTTATGGGAATACTTTCACCGCTTGAACCGGGAGGGGACTACCCTCCTCATCTCCACGCACGTGATGGACGAGGCGGAACGGTGCGGACGAATTGCTTTCCTCCAGGAAGGTACCGTGCTGGCGGTGGGTACGCCGGCCGAACTGAAGGAGGCGGCCGGAGCGGCGACGATAGAAGAAGCCTTTCTTTATTTTGACCGCCGGCGGGGAGGTGGGGACGATGGGTAGGGGAGTACTGGTGCTGGCCGGGCGGATCGTGCGCCAGCTTGTCCGGGATAAACGCACTTTTGCCCTTATTTTTGTGGTGCCGGCGGTCATTATGACCCTACTATACTTTCTCATGCCGGATGAAGTGAAACCGGTCAAGGTGGGTGTGGTCAATCACGATACCGGGGTGAGTGTGCCGGCACCGGCGGTGAAGCAAAAGGGGATCTGGCAAAGTCCTCCCGCACCGACGGTAAAGAAAGAGTTGGGTAAGGAAGTGGTAAAGGCTCTGAGGGAACGGGAGAACTTGAAGGTGGAGGAAATAAGGGAGGACGATGCCAGCTCCCGCCTGCGGGAGGGAAGCTTAGACGCCGTCCTCTTCATTCCGGCCAATTTTTCCGTCGCCACCCTGAAGGAGAAAAAGGGAGAAGTGGAGCTGTGCTTAGAAGGTACGGTTCCGGGAACGGTGGCCCTGACCCGGCGGGAAGTGCAGGAAGGGGTTATGACCTTTTTTGCCAGAATGAGCGGTCAGGCGGTAAAATTACCCCTGCGGGTTAAAACCACCTACAAGTACGGCGGCGAGGATTTCGGTACCCTGGATTATTTTGCCCCTGGATTTATCGGTGGCTTTGTCTTTTTCTTCGTTTTCCTTCTGACCAGCGTTTCTTTTCTCAGAGAGCGCTCCTCCGGTACCATGGAGCGGCTACTGGCTTCTCCCGTCTCCCGGATGGAAGTAGTGCTGGGTTACCTGTTAGGTTTTTGCCTCTTTGCCATTATCCAGTCGGTGGTGATAATTTTCTTTTCCGTTTACGTTCTGGATATCAAATTTCTGGGCCGAGTAACCGACATAGCTGTGGTGGTCTTTCTCCTCACTTTGGGGGCGGTTAACCTGGGGATTTTCCTCTCCTTTTTCGCCCGCACCGAGTTGCAGGTGGTGCAGTTTATCCCCCTGGTTGTTGTGCCCCAGTTCCTCATCGGCGGCGTTATCTGGCCGGTAGAAACCCTCATCGAACCGCTGCAGTGGCTGGCCCGCCTCTTGCCCATGACTTACGCCATCGAGGCCCTGCGCAGGATTATGCTCAAAGGTTTTTCCCTTGCGGAAGTGGTACCCCAGCTTCTTTTCCTTGTGGGTTTTGCCATCCTCATGGTGGTGCTGGCGACTTTCAATTTGCGGCGGGAACAGGCGTAAGGGTAGAAGGACAACCGGTGGCGGAAAGTTAAAGGCGAAGCATGAAGCTCCGCCCTTTTACTGCAGCAGTTTTTCCTTTACCGCCTGCCAGAAGTCGGCGTCTTCGTCGCCTAACTTCCAGATGGCGATACCGCCTAAGTTGTAGTCCCGCACCAGAGTGAATTTGATAGCGTTGCTGTAAGCGTTTTCAAACCACACCTCGTGGCGCACGCCGTTTTTGTAGTAGATGTAATAGGGGACGCTGGCGGTGTTGTCCCACTGGATGGAGCCGCCGTAGGTAGCGACGAGCTGGTTTACCTTGCGGGCGTTAACTACCTGGGTGCCGGTGGCCGACCAGTCGTAACCGTAAACGGCAATACCGAGGAGGATTTTTTGGGACGGTATCTGGGTTACGGCATACTTGACTACTCTGGTGACCCAGGGCAGGGAAGCAACGGGTCCGGGAGGCCCACCGAACCAGTGCTCGTCGTAGGTCATGATAACCACCTGGTCGGCAATTTCGCCGATGGCTTTGTAGTCATAACCGTAGCTCCAGGAATTGTAGGGATTGTCGTAATCCTTGGCGGGAATGGCAGCCGTGAGCAGGAGACCGTAGGGAGCAAAGGCGTTTTTCAACTCGCGCAGGAACTGGATGTAATTACTGCGATCGGAAGGATAGATGCCTTCAATGTCCACGTTGACGCCGGCGTAGCCGTAAGTGCGTACAGCTTGCAGGAGGTTTTGCACTAAATTACTGCGGTAAGCGGGATTGGCGAGAACGCTGTGGGCCAGGTCGGGATTGAAACCGCTGCTGTCCAGGTTGTGTACCAGGAGGAGGGGCTTGAGTCCCCGGCTCTTTATCAGATTGAGGTTGTCCCACGGGATTTCGCCGGTCAGGTTGCCGGTGGCGGTTATACCGTATGTAAAGGTGACGACTGTGGTCAGATAACTGCTGTAATTAGCGATGGAGTTGTAGGAGCCCTTGTCTCCCGGCCAGTCGTAGGTGGCATAACCTAAGATGGTTAAGGACGGCGAAGAAGGAGAGGATGCGGGCTTGTCTCCGCTGGAGGGAAGAGTTGATGAGGAAGGTACACTGAAGAGGGCGCTCCAGGTGCGGGGACCGACGATTCCGTCGACTACCAGTCCCCGGAAAGCCTGGAATTTCATTACCGCTGCTTGTGTTTTATAGCCGAAGATACCATCAATAGGGCCGGGATTGAAACCGAGCTGAGAAAGTTTTGTCTGCAGAAGAACTACATCCGAACCGATACTGCCGAGCTTGAGAACAGAAGAGGGGATTTGAGTGGAGACGGGCTTTACCGAAAGGGCCTTTTGAAGGGCCTGAGCAGTTTGTGGTCCGACAATACCGTCGACGATGAGACCGAAATCACGTTGAAAATTGATTACTGCTTGTCTGGTGACGGGACCGAAAATGCCGTCCACGGCGCCGCTGTAGTAGCCAAGGGTTTTTAATCCCTGCTGCAGTTCCGCTACCTGCGGGCCGGTACTGCCCTGTTTCAGGACAGCGATAATGGCACCTTGTAGCGGTGGGCCTCCGGGAAAAGTAAAGAGAAACAGCGACAACAGGAGCAGGACCGGCAAAACCTTATTCTGTTTTAACTTCGCCAGGATTCATCACCCCTTTCCATTGTTCGACCGCTGCTTCCAATTTTCAGTATAAGGGGTCGACGAAAGGGGCGACAAGGAATAAATGTTGCCATGCCAGGTTCTGGCGAATATGGCAGGCAGTACGGCGATGAAATCAAGGGGAAGGCCTTGTTTTTAGAAAATTGGCATTTTCTCGGTGGGAAAGGGTAAAAAAGAAAAGCTTACAGCCCGCCTTGTATACAGTTTTTTTCGGGAAAAGATATTGCAATTTGCCCGGTTTTTGATATACTTAATCTGACTGAAAATCGGGAAAGAACCGGGTAAGGACAACGGCGTCCCTTAACCCAGAAGGGCAAAGGAGCCCTCGCGAGCGGTGTTTCCCGACGGAAACGTCCGCTTACGGGGGTTTTTTTCTTTTCGTGCCTGCCCGGTAAAAAACCCCGAAGAGAAAAAAAGACAGGCAGGTGAGTTGTTGTGCGGGGAGAGTTTTTGCGCATTCCTTCGGGATGTGCCATCAGCGGCATAATGAACGTTAAAGGTAAAAAAATGAATGGAGAGGCCATTATAAAATCCATCGCCCTGATGCATGACCGCTCCAACGGACTGGGGGGCGGTTTTGCTGCCTATGGTATTTATCCGCACTACAAGGATCTCTATGCTT
>JASUSC010000030.1 GCA_030446285.1 Eubacteriales bacterium
TCTACTACAACTAATGCCTATACTGGTACCGCAGGTGAGGTGAGAAGATGGTCTGCCCCAAATGTCAGGGCAGGGGTTTGATTTTAAAAGATGATAACTGGGCGGAAATCTGCCCCTGTACCAGGCAGGAAGCCCTCCAGAAGCGGTTCAGGACGGCCCGTCTACCGCGGGAGATGGAAAACGTTTCTTTTAAAGATTTTAGCTTTGAATATTACAGCCGGCATCATTTTGACGAAAACCGGCGTTCATACTATGATTTAGCCCGGGCTGCTTTTGAGGCGGCGCGGGAATTTGCTGCTAGGGTAATTGCCGGTAAGGAGACGGAAGGCCTTTATTTTACCGGACCCGTGGGCAGCGGCAAGACTTTTTTAGCCTGCTGTATTGCCAATGCCGTTTTGCGGGCAGGCCGGGAGGTTCTCTTCGTGGTGGTTCCCGACCTGCTGGATGAGATCAGGGCTACCTTCGACGGCGATCAGGAAGTCAGCGAGCAAGAACTGGTGGAGAGTGCCCGCCGGGCGCCGCTTTTGATTTTGGACGACCTGGGAGCCCATAACTATTCCGAATGGACGCGCAACCGCCTTTACTCCATCATCAATTATCGGGCCAGCCAGCAATTGCCCACGGTGATTACTTCCAACATCAGCTTGGAGGACCTA
Source organism: Eubacteriales bacterium (assembly GCA_030446285.1). Classification (GTDB taxonomy): domain Bacteria; phylum Bacillota; class JASUSC01; order JASUSC01; family JASUSC01; genus JASUSC01. The sequence continues at coordinate 657 of JASUSC010000030.1, forward strand.
GATCGCTATGTGGGGGAACGGACCCGTTCCCGCATCTTCCAGATGTGCCGGGCGTACCGTCTTAACGTTAAGGATGATATTCGCTACCTCAAGCGAATCCGGCACTCGCTGGAGAAAAGAGAAGCGTCTGCCGGCGGGAAGCAGGGGATTTTTTAACCAGGGAAAGGAATTTTTCCTTTCCTGTCGAATAACAAGGAAGGGTATTTTTGTTTGTCGGGAATGTTACCCGGCAAAAAGGGTATTTTTTCTCTGTAAGGAAGGGAAAAGGAATGGCGAAGATGTGGCGGCGGGGGATTACCACCGGTGCTTCGGCGGCAGCAGCGGCCCGGGCGGCGGCTCTGCTGCTTTTAGAAGGCCGGGGGGAGAAAGAGATAGAACTGGTTAACCCCCGCGGGGAAGTGCTGCGGGTTCCGGTGGCGCGGGTGGAGCGGACGGAAGGTGGAGCCCGGGGAGTGGTGATAAAAGACGGCGGTGATGATCCCGACGTCACCCACGGGTTGGAAATAGTGGCGGAAGTTTTTCCTGTCCCTGCGCCGGGGGTGGAGATTACCGGGGGCAGGGGGGTGGGGCGCGTCACCAAACCCGGGCTGGCCGTGCCGCCGGGAGAGTACGCCATCAACCCGGTACCGCGCCAGATGATTACCGCTGCCCTGGCGGATTTGCCTTCTCCGGCCGGTGGATGGAAGGTGGTTATCTCTGTCCCCGGCGGGGAAGAAGTGGCTCAGAGAACCCTCAACCCCCGTCTGGGTATCGAAGGCGGAATTTCCATCCTAGGGACTACCGGCATTGTTGAGCCCATGTCGGAGGAGGCTTTCAAAACCTCTCTGGTTCCTCAGTTGGACGTGGTGCGGGCGGCGGGGTGGAAAACCGTTCTTCTTACCCCTGGGCGGATGGGAGAAAAGGTGGCCTCCGAGCGTTACCGGGTGCCGCCGGAAGCGGTGGCTCTGATGAGTAACTTTGTCGGCTATATGCTGGAAGCAGCGGCGGAGAAAGGGTTTGAGCGGATTATTCTTTTCGGCCACCACGGGAAGGTAGGCAAGGTGGCCGGCGGAATCTTCCATACCCACAGCCGAGTGGCTGACGCCCGCCGGGAAGTTCTGGCGGCTTTAGCGGCTGCCCGGGGGGCCGGGAAAGACCTGGTAACCCGAATTCTCGCGGCCAATGCCGCCGAGGAAGCGGTGGATCTCCTGCGGGAAGCGGGATTACTCCAGGTGTTTACCGACATGGCCCGGCGGGCGGCGCGGCGGGCGGAGGAGTACCTCCGTGGCCGGGCCCGGGTGGGCGTGGTGCTGACAACGTTGAAAGGGGATATTATCGGGGCGGACGAAGTCGCCCTTGCGACCGGGAGGGAATTAGGCTGGTTTGGGAACGATGGGGAAAAGGTGGGTTTATAGTGGCCGGGATGGGGCCGGGCGACCGGCAGCTGGTGCTGCCGGTGGTCTGGGAACTCCTGCAGGAGGCGGAGTTTGTCGCCGGCGGTGAGCGCAATCTCAGCTTGGCCGAGGAGTACCTGGCTGGGCGGCAGGTCATGGTCATCAAAAACAACCTGGCGGCGGTGGCCGCTGCTGTCGATAAATTGCGTCACCGCTTGCGAGTGCTGGTCCTCGCTTCCGGTGACCCCGGCCTGTACGGGATTGTGGGGTATTTGCGCCGGCGTTTTCGACCGGAGGATTTCCAGGTGGTGCCGGGAATCAGCGCCGTGCAGTTGGCCTTTGCCCGCTTGAGGATGCCCTGGCAGGACGCCGTCGTTTTAAGCGCCCACGGTCGGGATGACAGCGTCTGGCTTTCCCGCTTGCACCGGGGGGATAAATTTGTCCTCTTCCTGGACGGCGGCCGGGATGTGGGAGAAATTCTAAGCTTAATAAAGAGAAGCGGTTTTTGCGGACGCGGCTGGCTCATGGTTTCTTTAGGGTATCCGGAAGAGAAGGTTATTCCCTTTTCCCTAGGGGAGGGATGCCTGCCGGAGGGGGTATACGGCAATGCCCTCCTGGTTTTGCTCCGGGAGGGGGGAGGATCTCTTTTCCCCTGGGTTACCCCGGGCCTTCCTGACCAAGTGTTTGTCCGGGGAGAGGTGCCCATGACTAAAGAGGAGGTGCGGACGGTAATTCTCGCTAAGTTGCGCCTCCTTCCCCACCATACGGTGTGGGACGTGGGAGCCGGAACCGGCTCCATAAGTGTGGAGGTGGCCCGCCTCCTTAGCGGCGGCAGGGTTTTTGCCGTGGAGAGAGAAGAAGAAGGGGTAAAGCTCATCAAAGCCAACCGGGAGAAGTTCCATCTTTCCGCCATTGAAGTGGTGGCGGGGGAAGCGCCGGCGGCCCTGCAGGGCTTGCCTGCTCCCGACCGGGTGGTGGTAGGGGGTAGCGGCGGTCGCCTGCAGGAGATTCTCACCTTTGTGGACGGGGTGTTAAAGCCAGGGGGACGGATCGTAGTACCCGCTCTGACTCTGGAGACCGTCCAGGATACGGCGGTTTTTTTCCGGGAGAAAGGGTACGAGTGGGAAATGGTGCAGTTAACGGTGGCCCGCGGCCGACAGGTAGGAGGACGGATGCTGCTCATGGGGCTAAATCCCGTATTTGTCATAAGCGGTGAGAAAAAGGCAATGACGGAGGAGAACTGATGGCAGGAGTTTTTTACGGAATAGGTGTAGGACCGGGCGATCCGGAACTGGTAACTCTCAAGGCAGTAAAAGCTCTGGAAAAATGTGATATCCTGTGCGTGCCCAAGACAGCGGGAGAAAAGGAAAGTCTGGCTCTAAGTATTGCCCGCCAAGCGGTAAGGAAAGATTTTCGCCTGCTGGAACTGCTTTTTCCCATGACGCGGGACCGGGAGGTCCTGCGGGTCCACTGGCGGGAGGCGGCCCGGCGGGTGGCTGCGCAGCTTAAGACGGGGAAAAACGTGGCTTTTGTCACCATCGGCGACCCCACTTTTTACAGTACCTACACCTACTTGCTCCAGGAACTGAAAGAGGTATACCCCGAAGTCCAGACAGTGACTGTGCCCGGTGTGCCGGCTTTTTTAGCCTGTTCGGCCTGGGCGGAATTCCCCTTAAGCGAAGGGGAGGAGAAAGTAGCGGTAATTCCGGCGGTAGGGGACCTGCAGGAGGCAGGAGAAGTCCTCGACCGTTTTGAGACGGTGGTCTTTATGAAGGTCAGCCGCCGTTTTAACGACCTCCTGGACTTGCTCCAGGGAAAAGGGCTGGCCGGCAAAGCGATCTTTTTCTGCCGGGCGGGGTACCCCGACGGCTGGTTTACCTCTTCCGTGGAGGAACTAAGAGACAGAGAGCTGCCGTATATGTCCCTCTTGATTGTGAAGAAAAAGGGATGGGAGCGGTGAAGAGATGAAGGTTTATTTTATCGGGGCCGGTCCGGGCGATCCGGAGCTTATTACCGTTAAGGGGATGAAAATTATCCAGAAAGCTGACGTCATCATTTACGCCGGTTCCCTGGTTAACCGGGAGGTACTGACCTGGGCTCGCCCCGACGCCGAAATCCACAACAGCGCCACCATGGATTTTGAGGAAATCACCGGCCTCATGCTGACCAGGGTACGGGAAGGTAAGACGGTGGCCAGGGTGCATACCGGTGACCCCAGTCTCTACGGCGCCCTGCAGGAGCAGATAGACTTCCTCCGGCGACACGGGGTGGAGTTTGAGATTGTTCCCGGGGTTAGCTCTTTCTTAGCGGCAGCAGCCTCTTTGCAACAGGAGTATACCCTTCCCGGCGTTACCCAGACGGTTATCCTCACCCGGCTGGAGGGGCGGACGCCGGTACCGGAGAAGGAGAAACTTTCTTCCCTGGCAGCTCATGGCTGCACCATGTGCATATTCCTCAGCGTGCAGGATATAGAACGGGTGGTGGCGGAACTTCTGCGCGGTGGCTACACTCCGGAGACGCCGGTGGCGGTGGTGCAGAAGGCGTCTTGGCCGGAGGAGAAAAAGGTTATCGGTACCCTGGCGGACATAGCCGCCAGAGTGAAGGAGGCGGGCATCAACCGCACGGCCCTGATTATTGTGGGAGAGGTTTTCCGGAGGGTTTACGAGCGCTCCCGCCTGTACGACCCTTCTTTTTCCCACGGTTATCGCCAGGGCCGCGAGGAAAATTGACGGTAGGCGGGAGGCGCTGGCATGGAGGTAGCCATATTATCCCTTACCCGGGGAGGCGGAGAATTAGGAGCACGTTTGCAACGCCTGCTGCAGGAGCAGGGGGTTTTTGCCCGGGTGGATTTGTACCGGCGGGAGGATTGCGCTCCTTCTTTTAAAGAGACGGTGGTCCGTCTCTGGCCCCGTTACCGCGCCTTCGTCTTTATCATGGCCACGGGGATAGTGGTGCGCACCATAGCCCCTCTCATCCGAGATAAGCGGGAGGACCCGGCGGTGGTGGTCATGGATGAGGCTGGCCGGTTTGTCATCAGTCTCCTCTCCGGTCACATGGGGGGTGCCAATCGACTGGCGGAAACCATCGCCCGTCTGGCCGGAGCAACGCCGGTCATCACCACTGCCACCGACGTTCTCGGACTGCCGGCGGTGGAGGTGCTGGCTCTGGACCGGGGGCTGAAAATAGAAAATTTTGCCGCAGTAAAACGGGTTAACGCTGCTCTCAGCAACGGCGAGCCAGTGGTTTTTTATACCGACATGCCGGCAAAAATACTGTTCGCGGACCGTTCCCTCCCGCCCGGAGTGGAGGTAAGACCGGAGAAGGACTACCGCCCTGACCGGAAAGAAGGGAAGGTCACGGTGGTGATCACTCCCCGGCTCCTGCCGCCAGCGGAAGAAGAGCCCCTTGTCCTCCGTCCTCCCTGTCTGGTGGCGGGCATCGGCTGTCGGCGAGGTACTTCAGCGGAAGAGATAAAGGCGGCCTTGGCGGAAGTCATGGCGGCCGAAGGGCTCAGCTTGGCCAGTTTGCGGAAAATAGCCAGCGCCGAACTAAAAACTGATGAACAAGGGTTGATTGAAGCGGCCCTGAGCCTGAATGTGCCTCTTGAGTTTCATAGTTTAGAGAAGATTAAAGAACTGTACCGGCGGCGGCCGGATCTCACCGTTTCCCCGCTGGTGCAGAATAAGATTGGAGTGGGTGGTGTTTGCGAAGCAGCGAGCTTATTGAGTTCCTCACCGGATGCACCCCTGCTGGTGCCGCGGACGAAAAAGGGACGGGTCACGGTAGCGGTGACCCTGGTAAAATCATGGTGGTGGGGATAGGTCCGGGAGGACTGGAACACATGACCCTGCGGGCGGTCTTGGCCCTGCGGGAAGCGGACAGGATTTTAGCTTACCGTACCTACGCCAAGCTTATCCGGCCTTTAGTGCGGGACAAGGAAGTAATCGTTTCGGGAATGCGCCAGGAGGTTGAGCGGGCCCGGCAGGCTCTGCAACTGGCCCGGCAGGGTTACCGAGTGGCGGTGGTGAGCAGCGGTGATGCCGGCCTTTACGGCATGGCCGGAATCGTCCTCGAGGTCATGGACAGGGAAGGGGGGGAGGCGGTGGAAGTGGAGGTGGTGCCAGGGGTTTCTTCGGCTTTTGCTGCGGCAGCTTTGCTGGGTGCGCCCCTCATGCACGACACCGCCTTTATCAGCTTAAGCGACCTCCTTACGCCCCAGGAAGACATTCGCCGGCGCCTGGAAAAGGCGGCGGAAGGGGATTTTGTCGTGGCTCTGTACAACCCCGTATCCCACCGGCGGACCCGGCTCATCCGGGAAGCGGTGGACGTATTTCGCCGTTTCCGGCGTCCGGATACGCCGGTAGGGATAGTGCGCCACGCCATGCGGGAGGGACAGGAAGTAATTATAACTACCTTGGATAAACTGCTTGATCATCAACTGGATATGTTTACCTTAATAATTGTCGGCAACAGCCAGACCTATGTTACAGGGGGACGCATGATAACCCCGCGGGGGTATAAGTTGTGAAGGGGAAGATCCTAATTTTAGCGGGTACCGTTGACGGCAAGAACATTGCCCGCCGGTTGGTAGCGGAAGGGTTTCCCGTCCTAACTACCGCCGCTCGCGAGTACGGCGCTTCTCTCCTGCGGGCAGAGGGTATTCCTTGCCGGCAGGGGCCCTTGTCGGAAAAAGAATTGGCTGCCCTGCTCCGGGAAGAAGAGGTGGCGGCGGTGGTGGACGCCACCCACCCCTATGCCAGTGAGATAAGCCGTTTGGCTGCTACGGTCACGGCAGAACAGGGAATTCCCCTACTACGCTACCGCCGTCCATCTACTTCTCTGCCGGAGTCCCCCCTTATTCACCGGGCGGAAGGGTACGAAGCGGCGGCCCATCTGGCCTGCCGATTGGGGAAGAGAGTGTTTCTTACCACTGGCAGCAAACACCTGCCTCTCTTTGCCGCTGTTGCCGCCCGGGCGGGTTGCCAGGTGGTGGCCCGTATCCTGCCCGATCCCGTGAGTTTGGACCAGGCCCTGGCGGCCGGGATTGCGCCGGAAAACATTATCGCGGCGCGGGGACCCTTCAGTCGGGAATTTAACCGAGCCATGTTTCGGGAAATGCAAGCGGAAGTGGTGGTTACCAAGGACAGCGGTCTGGCCGGCGGTACTGAAGAAAAAGTGGCGGCAGCCCTGGAGTTAGGAATCCCGGTAGTCGTCGTTGACCGGCCGGAAGAGAAATGGGATGGGGCCTTTGTGGCCGGCAGCGTTGAAGAAGTGATAGCCGTGTTATCGGAAATTACGGCAAGAAAAGAGGAGGAATGAAGGTTGCGGACAGGAGTGATAATTTTCGGGCACGGCAGCAAAGCGCCCGAAGCTATGGAAATGCTCACAGTCATCAGGGATATGGTGCAGCCGGCGGCGGGAGTGGAAACGGTAACGGTGGCCGCTATGCAGTTTAACCGTCCCGATCTGGCTGAGGCCATTCAGGATTTGGTGGCAAAGGGCATGGAGAAGATAATTGTGGTTCCCTTTTTCCTTTATTTTGGCGTGCACATGCAGGAGGATATTCCCGCTCTCTTGGCGGAGGAGCGGCGGAAGTACCCCGGGGTGGAGATTGTGCTTACGGACAATCTTGGGCCTGATCCGCGGCTGGCGGAAATTGTCCTGGAACGGATTCGTTCCGCATGTTAAAGGGAGCAAGGAGAGGAGAAAAGGCCAATGACCAGAGTAGCTGAGTTTCTCACCGACCCCCGGGAAATAGAACGCCGCAGCATGGAGATTATCCGCCAACTGGTGCCGGAACTGGACCAACTGCCGCCGCTGCAGAGGGCGGTGGTAATGCGGGTGGTCCACACTACCGGCGACCCGGCGGCAGCCAGCCTCCTCCGGTTTTCGCCCGGGGCCTGTGAAGCCGGAGTGGCGGCCATAAAGAGGGGGGCCAAGCTTTTTACCGATGTGCAAATGCTTCTGGCCGGGGTGAGTAAGCGGGTCCTGGCCCGGTTCGGAATGGAGCCCTGCTGCTACATATCCCACCCGGAGGTGGCCGCCACGGCTGCGGCAGCGGGCCTTACCAGGGCTATGCTGGCGGTGCGCCGGGCTGGGCAGGAGCTCAACGGAGCCGTGGTGTGTATCGGCAACGCTCCCACGGCCCTTTTTGAGCTGCTCCGGCTGGTGCAGGAAGAAGGGGTACGACCGGGATTGGTAATTGGAACACCGGTGGGCTTTGTGGGGGCGGCGGAAAGCAAAGAGCTTTTGCAGGAAGTAATGCCGGAAGGACCTTATATAACCATGACCGGCACCAGAGGCGGCAGCACCATTGCCGCCGCCATTCTCAACGCCCTCCTCTACGAGGCGGAAAAGGAAGAGGAGGCAGAGTAAAGTGAAGGCAGAGGAGCTGGCGGCCCTTATCGACCACACTCTCCTCAAACCCAACGCCACGGAGACCATGGTGCGGCGTCTGTGTGCCGAAGCCCGGCAGTACGGTTTTGCCGCTGTCTGCGTAAACCCGGTCTACGTAAAGCTGGCGGCGGAAGAATTGAAGGGAAGCCCGGTGCGGGTGGCCACAGTGGTAGGGTTCCCCCTGGGCGCCTCCTTTACGGAGGTGAAAGTGCGGGAGACGGCTTTAGCGGTGGCAGCGGGTGCGGCGGAAATCGATATGGTAATCGACCTGGGAGCGCTGAAAGACGGCCGCCTCCGGCGGGTGGAGGAAGATGTTGCTGCGGTGGTCAGGGAAGCGGCGGCAGGAGGAGCTACGGTAAAGGCCATTCTGGAAACAGCTCTCCTGACGGAGGAAGAAAAGGTCACGGCGGCCCGCTTGGCGGTGGCGGCCGGGGCTGCTTTCGTTAAGACTTCTACCGGTTTTGGGCCGGGCGGAGCCACGGTGGAAGATGTTCGCCTGCTCAAGCAAACGGTGGGCGATAAAGCCGGAGTAAAAGCTTCCGGCGGCATCCGCACGGCGGAATCGGCTCTGGCCATGGTGGCGGCGGGGGCCAGCCGCATCGGTACCAGTGCCGGCGTAGCTATAATGGAGGGGTTGGCAAGGGGTTGTTAAAGGGATGAGCGGGTGGTAACCTATTTAGCGATTTTATCGCTCGCTCTTGATTCGCCGGCCGAACTTGCCCTAAAACTCGTCGCCGGCATCATCCGGCCGCCGGCTACACGGCGTCCGTGCCGTGAAATCCGGCTGGCCCAAACATCCTGTTTGGGCCCCGGATGCTGCTCCGGCTCCTGCGTTAAGGGCAAGTAACGGCCGCGAAAAATCGCTCGCTTCAAAATCGCAAATAAGCAGTGGAAAACTTCTGTTACCAGCTCCTGCTTTTTGTTTTTCTCCGCCTCCTTGCCTTGACTTCTGGTAGATGGTAAAATAATCACGGTAGAACAAATCCATAAGCTTTTACCACTACATCTCCGAACCGGCGGGTCTACGGCGAAAGGCTATGAGCCGCCGGTCGATAGGGTAGGTCTGGAAACGGGCCTGCCTCCCGGTTTGGAAAGGAGATGGCGGTTACCCGCGTATCTCTTTCCACCGCGGGTTTTTTGTTTGCTTGTGAAAAGGAGTGGGGAATTATGCGTACTTCCTGTAAAAGACCACTTCTGCTGACTTTTTTCTGTCTGGGGCTTTTGCTCTTATTGGTTGCAGGCGGATGTAGCACCGCCAAAAACAGCGCCAAAAAAGAAATAATCCTGGCTACCACCACCTCCACCCAGGACAGCGGTCTCCTGGATGTGCTAATCCCGGCCTTCGAGAAGAAGTACGGTTACAAGGTGAAAGTGATTGCGGTGGGCAGCGGCCAAGCCATCGCAATGGGGGCAAAAGGCCGGGCGGATGTCCTTCTTACCCATGCCCCGGCGGCGGAGAAGAAAGAACTGGTGGACAAGGGGCTGGTGAAGGATTACCGGCAGGTGATGTACAACGACTTTCTCTTAGTGGGACCGCCAGAAGATCCGGCCGGAGTGCGGGGGGAGAAGGTGCTGACGGCGCTGAAAAAAATTGCGGCTGGGCATTTCCTTTTCCTCTCCCGCGGGGACGATTCCGGTACCCATAAAAAAGAACTGGAGCTGTGGCAAAAAGCGGGGATAAAACCCGGCGGAGCGTGGTATCAGGAAACGGGCACCGGCATGGGCCAGACTCTGGACATAGCTTTAGAGAAAAAAGGGTACACCCTAACGGACAGGGCCACCTTTCTTACCTTCGTTCGCAACAGGAAGGAAAAAATGATTGTGGTGGCGGAAAAAGACCCCGAGTTGCTCAATTACTACCACGTGGCGGCGGTGAACCCGGATAAATTTCCCGCTGTCAATTACCGGGGAGCGAAAGCCTTTGTCGACTTTTTAACCGGCGAAGAAGGGCAGAAAATGATTGCCGCTTTCGGGCAAAAAGAGTTCGGCCAGTCCCTTTTTATTCCGGCAGCGAAATAAAAGGTGTGGAAACTTACCATGGCGGAAATACTCAACGGCATCTTGCTGGCCTTAGAGAAAATTTTTTCCCTGGACCGGGAGTTGCTGAACGTTTCCCTTCTCACCTGCAAGGTTTCCGGGGCGGCTACCCTTATCAGCGTGGTGCTCGGTTTGCCTTTGGGGTTCGTTCTTTCCCTTACTGATTTTCCCGGGAAAAGGTTCGTCATCAGCACGGTGAACATGGGAATGGGTCTGCCGCCGGTGGTGGTGGGATTAGTGGTGAGCCTGTTCCTGTGGCGGGATGGGCCGCTGGGTTTTTTAGAGCTCATTTACACCCCTGCGGCCATGATCCTGGCCCAGGCCATCATCGCCACCCCGCTGGTGGCGGCTTTTACCCTTGCTGCTCTCCAGCAGGTGCGGGAGCGCTACTCCCTTCAGATTGCCGCTTTAGGAGCAACCCCCTGGCAGGAGTTCTGGCTGCTGGTGCGAGAGGCCCGACGGGGTATCTTAGCAGCTATCATCGCCGGGTTTGGCGCGGTGGTTTCGGAAGTGGGAGCCTCCATGATGGTGGGAGGGAACATAAAAGGGGAGACGAGGGTGCTGACCACGGCCATCGTCATGGAGGTGTCGCGGGGGCGATTTGCCGATGCCATTGCCCTGAGCCTGGTCCTCCTCTTCCTTTTGTTTGCTGCTGTCTTTCTTCTTACCTGGCTCCAGCAGGGAGGTGAAAGGGAACTGTGACGGGAGAACCTTTGCTGGAAGCGCGGGGGCTTACCTGGGAGATCAGCGGTCGGAAGATAATAGAAGGGATAGAAATATCGGTCGGCCAGGGGGAGACAGTGGCCCTTGTCGGTCCTAACGGGGCGGGGAAGACAACCCTGTTGAAAAAGATAGCTCTTTTAGAAGAAGTAACGGCGGGGGAAATTTACCTCCAGGGGGAAAAGATAAGCTGGCGGGACATTTCCGCGCGGCGCCGCCTGGCCCTGGTTCTCCAGGAGCCGGTATTTTTCACCGGCAGTGTTTACTACAATCTCCAGTTACCCCTGCGGCTGCGGAGAGCGGCTGCCGGGGAAATAAGAGCAAAGGTTGAGAATTGGGCCGAGCGGTTTGGAATATCTCATCTTCTGCCACGCGACGCCCGCCATCTTTCCGGCGGGGAAGCGAGGAAGGTGGCCTTGATCCGGGCCTTGATCGGGGAACCACTGGTTCTCCTCTTGGACGAACCCTTCACCGGTCTCGATTTTTCTGCCCGCCGGGAACTCATGGCCCTTCTCAGAGAGATAAAAAAAGAAGGGGTGGGGATTTTGTACACCACCCACCACTTGCCAGAAGTCTTACCTCTGGCGGATAGGGCCGTAGTAATGATGGCCGGCCGAATAGTCCAGACAGGACCTCCGGTTGAAATCGTCCGCTACCCTGTTCCCGAGTTCGCCCCTATGGTGGCCGATGCCCTCTTTTTCCTGCCGGAAGGAGATGGGGTGTGAAAGAGGCAGGATAAAAAAGTAAATAATAAAACCAGGGAAAATCCTTGTTTGGGCGGCGTTTGTGGGGTATAATTAAAGTAATGGCGAAAATACAATTTGGCGAGGAGGGTTTTTATGGCCGGCTACTGCGGAAAGCTGTTGCGGGTTAATCTTTCCACCGGGGAAATCAAGAAGGAACCGCTGGATTTGACGGTGGCCAAGAAGTTTATAGGCGGCCGTGGACTGGGAAGTTACATCTTGGCTCAGGAAATTGATCCGAAAGTGGATCCTCTGTCTCCTGACAACAAAATAATTTTTGCTACCGGTCCTCTGACCGGCTCATCGGCACCCACTTCCGGCCGCTATATGGTGGTAACCAAATCTCCCCTTACCGGGACCATTGCCTGTTCCAACTCTGGTGGTTTCTGGGGTGCAGAGTTGAAGTTTGCCGGGTATGATTTAATTATCGTGGAAGGAAAAGCTGCCCAGCCTTGCTACATATACATCAAGGACGACGTCGTAGAAATTCGCAATGCGGAGAAATACTGGGGGAGACTGGTTTCTGAAACCACTTCTTTGCTGCTGGAAGAGGTTGGTGACAAGAAGGCGCGGGTTCTGACCATCGGCCCGGCTGGGGAAAAGCTTTCGCCTATTGCTGCGGTGATGAACGAGAAGTACCGGGCTGCCGGCCGCTCCGGCGTGGGTGCGGTAATGGGAAGTAAAAACCTGAAGGCCATAGTCGTGCGGGGTTCCGGTTGTGTTGAACCAGCCGAACCGGAGAAAACCAAAGAACTTCTCTCTACTCTCCTTAAGAAAATCCGGGAAAACGGCGTCACCGGGCAGGGGCTGCCTAATTACGGCACGGCAGTTCTGGTTAATATTATCAACGAAAACGGCATTTTCCCCACCAACAACTTCCAAAAAGCCTATTTCCCTGACGCCGACGAAATTTCCGGAGAAACTTTGGCGGAGAAATACCTGGTGAAAAAAGATCCCTGCTATCGGTGCCCCATTGCCTGCGGTCGTTACTGCAAAGTTGACGGGGAAGAAGGAGGCGGTCCGGAATACGAAACTATCTGGGCTTTTGGGGCCGACTGCGGTGTCAATGATCTGGCGGCCATCATTAAAGCCAACAATCTCTGCAACGAATACGGCTTAGATACCATTTCGGCGGGAGCCACTATCGCCTGCGCTATGGAGCTCTTTGAGAAGGGCTATATCAAACCGGAAGAACTGGATGGTCCTGAGCTGAAATTCGGATCTGCGGAAGCTATTATCGAATGGACCCGGAAGATGGGAGCAGGCGAAGGATTCGGGGCGAAACTGGCCCAGGGGTCTTACCGTCTGGCCGAGTCCTACGGAGTTCCCGAGCTTTCCATGTCCGTGAAGAAGCAGGAGCTGCCGGCTTACGACCCGCGGGGTGTGCAGGGTCACGGTCTCCAGTATGCTACTTCCAACCGGGGCGGCTGCCACGTGCGGGGTTATCTGATTTCACCGGAAGTCCTCGGGGAGCCAGAGAAAATTGACCGCTTCTCCTTAGAGGGGAAAGCTCAGTGGGCCAAGCTCTTCCAGGACTTGACGGCTGTTATCGACTCTTTAGGGCTTTGCCTGTTCACTTCCTTTGCTCTCAACGCAGATGATTACCGGGATCTCTTCAACTTTATCGTCGGAGAGAATTACACCACCGAGGAGTTGCTGACTGCCGGCGAGCGTATCTGGAACCTGGAACGGGTATTTAACCTCAAAGCCGGCATCAGTCCTGCCGAAGACACTCTGCCTAAGCGGCTTCTGGAGGAGCCGATTCCCGATGGGCCGTCCAAAGGGCACAAGCACCGCCTGGCAGAATTGCTGCCCGAGTATTATAAGGTTCGGGGCTGGGATGAAAAAGGGGTACCAACCGCGGAAAAGCTGCAAGCCTTGGGATTGTAAACAACTGAAAGCAGGGACTTCGTTCTGGAAGTCCCTGCTTTCCTTGTAAAGGGGAGCAATCGAGAATGATTTTGCAGTTTAAGGATTACCAGGTGGTTATCGAACCCCGGCCGGATATCCGGGAAATATACCTCGAGCTATCGAGCCTCTGCAATCTCAATTGTCGTCACTGTTACCGGAACAGCTGGAGCTACAGGGGCGGATTAATGGCGAGAGAAACGTGGAAAAAAGTGCTGGCGGAGGCTAAAACTCTCCCTGAACTGGGCCGGATTGTCTTGGGAGGTATTGGAGAACCCCTCCTCCACCCTGAGATTAAGGAAATCATTGCCCAGACAAAAGAAATGAGCCTTAAAGTAAGCGTGACTACCAACGGTTTCCTGCTCTCTGATGACATGGCGCGGGATTTTGTTCGCCTGGGGGTTGATGAAATAATTGTTTCCATCGACGGGTTTATGCCGGAAACCTTTGCCGCATACCGGGGAGCGGACATAGGCAATTTGTGGGAGAATCTAAAAAGGGTCCAGGAGATAAAGAGGGAGTATAAAGTCAGTCGGCCGGAGATTGCCGCCGAAATGGTGGTAAGTAAGAACAGTTACCGGGAGATTTTTAGCCTTATTCCCGAACTGATGAAGTATGACATCAAGGCCCTCTATGTGAGCCAGTTAATGCCGGTTGCCAGAGAAAAACTCGCTGAGGTTTTTTACCAGCAATGCCCGGATGAAAAGCAACAGGAGTGGCGGATCCAGGTGGCACGGGCTTCCATGTACGTTGGCCTGAGGGTGTATTTGCCGGAAGTGGGTTTGCGGACCCACCGTTCCTGCCGCTTTGTGGAAGGGAAAAAGATAGTGGTACGTTTTGACGGGGAAGTATCCCCCTGTTACCGGTTTTTACACGATTCCCGGGAGTATGTCTTTGGGCGGGAGAAAAAAATCCGGGCGGTGAGTTTTGGCAACGTCAACAGGGAAAATCTGCGGGATATATGGACCAAGGAGGCTTTTGTGAAGTTTCGCTTCTTGGAACACATGAACTATTACCCTTCCTGTCCGGACTGTGAATGGGTGGACGGTTGTGACATGGTCTGGACCAGTGAAGAAGACTGCTGGGGGAATAGTCCTTCCTGTGCCGACTGTCTGTGGGCCCGCGGTATAATTTTCTGTCCGTGATTGAGGAGGTGAAAAAGATGAAAGTGGAGATTAGACTTTTTGCCACTTTCCGTAACGGCCGGTTTAAGAAAGAAGTATGGGATTTACCGGAGGGAACGAAGGTAAAGGATGTCTTGGACCGTTTGGGGATAAATCCGGAAGAGGTGGCCATTTTGCTGGTAAATGGCCTGGACGCTGACCCCGAGCGGGTTCTGCAGGACGGTGATTACATCTCCCTTTTCCCGCCGGTGGGAGGTGGCTAATGTGCTTACTGCTGAGGAAAAAAATCGTCTCGCTGAAATTTTTCGCCGGGAAGAAATTCGGGAACTAACTGTTGCCACAACCCAGAGAATTTCCCGGGAAACGGGGCTCAGCATCAGAGCAATTGAATATTTTGCTTTGGAAAAGGGGATTGTTCCCAGGAGGTATGCCCGGAGTGTCGGCACTTTTACCCTGGACGGCCAGAAAAAGTTGTTGCAGTCCCGGGTAATGGTGGTGGGGTTAGGAGGCCTGGGAGGATATGTATTAGAGGAGTTGGTCCGAGCCGGAGTAGGGGAGATTGTCGGCGTTGACGGGGATGTTTTTGACGAGACCAATTTAAACCGTCAGCTTTTGGCAGGGGAAAGAAATCTTGGGGGGAGAAAAGGAGAGGAAGCGGTAAAACGAGCAGCAGAGATCAACGGCGCGGTAAAAGTAACCGGATTTAGTGCGCGGGTTGAGCATCTGCCCGCTGCTGCCTGGGATGGTGTGGAGTTGGTGTTCGATTGTCTTGATAGCATCCAAGCCCGGTTATTTTTGGAGGAAAAAGCAGAAAGTTTAGGTGTCCCTGTGATTCACGGGGCCATTGGCGGCTGGTACGGGCAGGTAGGGATTGTCTGGCCCGGAAACAGGTTGCTTACGAAAATCTACCGGGAGAAAAAAAGTGGGATTGAGCAGGCTTTGGGTAATCCGCCTTTTACCCCTGCTGTGGCTGCCAGTTACATGGTGGCCCTGGGAATTAAATATCTTTTGGGCCAAAGCGAGAGAGAGAATGCCTTGTACTTTTTTGACCTGGAGAATATGGAGTTTGAAAAGATTTGTTTTTAAGACAAAGAATTTGCCGGTATCCTGAATCTTTTTATTGGTTGCTGCCCTCCTGTAACGCCAAACAGGCAGGGTGGTTCTCAGGGAGGGCGAAATTAGAACCGGAAGCGAGACTTTCCGCTTTTTTCTCCGCCCAGAATTTTTTTCTTTCCCCGTTTACTTTTTTTTGACAGGATGGTATGATAAGTTCTAACAAAAAAGAATAAAACTTTTTTGAGGCACGGCCACGGGGGTGTCCGCAAGGACTGAGAGGCTGCCGACAGGCGGCCAACCCTTGGAACCTGATCTGGGTAATACCAGCGGAGGGAAGTGGCGGGTGCGGGTTTTGTACCCTTTTGAACCGGCGCCCTTCCCTGGCGGGAAGGGCTTTTTATTTGGGGGGAAGAGGGAGTGGGAAGGATGACCCGGGAAATTTACCGGATTCTCGATGCCAACCTCAACCGGGCGGTAGAAGGACTCAGGGTAGTGGAGGATATTCTCCGCTTTCTTCTGGAGGATGCGGAGCTGGCCCGCGCTGCCAAGAAACTTAGGCACCAGGTGGTGCAGGATGCGTCTCTCCTGCCGCTTAAGGAGTGGGACCTGGTGCTGACGCGGGATGCGGAAAGCGATGTGGGCCGGCGAATTCAAACCAGAGCAGAGATGGAGCGGGAGGACTTCCGCCATGTTCTTCTGGCTTCTTTCAAACGCGTCCAGCAGTCCCTGCGGGTGCTGGAGGAGTTTGCGAAAATTGAGAGCCCGGCAGCGGCGGAAAAGTTCCGCGAAGCCCGGTTTCAGGCTTACCAACTGGAGAAAGAGGTGGCGAACCGTTTTGCTCGGCCGGAGCTGGACCTGACTCTCTACGTTATTACCGGTGAGGAGTTTGCCCGGGGCCGGCCGGTGGTGGAGGTGGTGCGGGAGGCCATTGCCGGCGGGGCTACGGCTATTCAGCTCCGGGAAAAAGATTGGCCGGTGACCAAGCTGGTCCAGGTGGGTAAAGAGATTAGAAGAATAACCAGGGAAACCGGGGTTACTTTTATCGTCAATGACCGGGTGGATGTAGCCTTAGCGGTGGATGCCGACGGTGTCCATTTAGGACAGGACGATATGCCCTACCAGGAGGCGCGGAAGATTTTAGGTCCCAACAAAATTATCGGGATTTCCACTCACAGTGTGGAGGAAGCCCTCCGGGCTCAGGAGGAGGGAGCAGATTACATCGGCGTGGGGCCGATATTTAATACCACTTCCAAGAAGGTGCTAACTCCCGTTGTGGGAACGGAGCTTTTGGAACAGTTGCGGGGATTGATAAAGATACCATATGTGGGTATCGGGGGAATAAACGCTAACAATGCCGAAAAGGTTATCAGGGCCGGAGCCTGGGGAGTGGCGGTTATCAGTGCGGTTACCGGGGCTCCCCAGGTGATGCAGGCGGCCCGGGAACTCAGGCAGGTTGTGGAAAGGGCTAGGAGGGAGAGATATGGCCAGGAGCAGGAAGTACAGCACCGCCTTCATCGATGAGGCCAAAATACATGAATGGCTGAAAAAAACCGGAAATCCTGAACCTGCCCGGGTAAGAGAGGTAATAGCAAAAGCACGGGAGGCCCAAGGCCTTTCGCCGGAGGAAACGGCAGTCCTTCTTCAGGTGGAAGACGATGAACTGCTGGCGGAAATTTTCGCTGCGGCCCGGGAGGTGAAGGAGCGCATTTACGGCCGGCGGGTGGTGATTTTCGCGCCCCTTTATCTCAGCAACTACTGTATCAACTCCTGCACTTACTGCGGTTACCGTCGCCGCAATCAGGAGATAACCCGCCGCAAGCTCAGCCAGGAGGAGATTGCCGAGCAGACGCGGATTCTCATCGATATGGGCCACAAACGGGTGGCTATTGAGGCCGGCGAGGATCCGCGTATGGCTCCGATCGAGTACATTTTGGAATCCATAGCAACCATTTACCGCACCACCAGCGGCCGCAATTCCATCCGGCGGGTGAACGTGAACATCGCTGCTACCACCGTGGAAGAATACCGCTTGCTCAAAGAGGCCGACATCGGCACCTACATCCTCTTCCAGGAGACCTACCACCGGGAAACTTACCGCCGCGTTCACCCGGCCGGGCCCAAGGCCGACTACGACTGGCATACTACGGCTATGCACCGGGCCATGGAGGCGGGTATCGGCGATGTGAGCGTGGGCGTTCTTTTCGGCCTTTACGACTACCGTTTCGAAGTTTTGGCCCTGCTTCTCCACGCGGCAGAGTTAGAGCGGGTCTTTGGAGCCGGGCCCCATGCCGTCTCCGTACCCCGCCTCCGGGAGGCGGCTGGTGTGGACCTGAACAATTTCCCCTATCTCCTCTCTAACCGCGACTTCCGGAAAGTGGTGGCGATAATCCGCCTGGCCCTTCCCTACGCCGGTCTCATCCTCTCCACCCGTGAGAAGCCGGAAGACCGGGATGAACTCATTGCCTTAGGGGTTTCGCAAATGAGTGCCGGTTCCTGCACCGGCGTGGGCGGTTATCGCCGGCCGGGCGGAGAAGAGAAGGCGGTGGAGGAGAGGACGGAGCAGTTTACCGTTCACGACAACCGCTCCCACGATGAAGTGGTACGCAGTATCTGCCGGGTGGGTTACTTGCCCAGCTACTGTACGGCCTGCTACCGCTCCGGGCGGACGGGACCCGATTTCATGCGCTTAGCCAAACCCGGACGGATTCAGGAACTGTGCCTGCACAATGCCATTCTCACCTTCAAGGAATACCTGCTGGATTACGCAAGCCCCCAAACCCGGGCAATCGGAGAGGAGGTAATTGCTCAGCAACTCAGCACCATTGCCGATGAAAAGCTGCGCCTGTTAACCCAGGAGAGACTGCAGCGGATTGAAGCCGGCGAAAGGGATATTTACTTCTAAATTTGAAGGAGGTGAAAAAATGGAAGTTACGGTCAACGGGCAGGTGCATGAACTCCCAGAGAACATCACTGTAGCCGGGCTGTTAGATTACTTCAACATCCGGGGTATTTTGGTGGCGGTAGAGGTTAACAAAAAGATTGTGCCGCGGGACAGGTTCAACGAAACGGTTTTGCAGCCTGGAGACAGAGTGGAGATAATTCATTTCGTCGGAGGAGGTTGATGCCATGGACGACAAACTGGTTATTGCCGGGAAGGAATTTGCGTCCCGTTTAATGCTGGGAACGGGAAAATTCAGCGACGTGCATGTGCAGAAAGCGGCGGTGGAGGCTTCCGGAGCGGAAATCCTTACGGTAGCCGTGCGGCGGCTTAACCTGGATAATCCCGGCGGGGAAAACATTCTCGCCCTCCTCGATATGGACAAATACCAGTGGCTGCCCAACACCGCCGGTGCCACCACGGTAGAGGAGGCGGTGCGGCTGGCCCGTTTGGCCCGGGCTACCGGCCTGTCCAACTGGATCAAGGTAGAAGTGGTTTGCGATTTAAAAACTCTTCTCCCCGATCCCGTGGCTACCCTGGAAGCGACTAAAATTTTAGTGGAAGAGGGATTTGTTGTTTTACCTTACACCAACGACTGCCCGGTGACGGCCAAGAAGTTAGAGGAAGCCGGAGCCGCAGCGGTGATGCCCGGCGGGGCTCCCATCGGCTCGGGGCTGGGTATCCTCAATCCCCACAACATCCGCCTGATGAAGGAATATGTCTCCGTGCCTATTATTATCGATGCGGGTCTGGGCTCGGCGTCCGATGCCGCCTATGCCATGGAGTTAGGGGCGGATGGGGTTCTCATGAACACCGCTGTCTCCGGAGCCCAGGACCCGGTGAAGATGGCCGAGGCTATGAAACATGCCGTTATCGCCGGCCGTCTGAGTTATCTGGCCGGGCGTATTCCCAAAAAACCTTATGCCACGGCCAGCAGCCCTATGGAAGGAATGATTGAGTAAGAGGCAGGAGGGAAGAAGAATGACCCAGTTGCTGCAGGCTAGAGCCGGCGTAGTTACCCCGGAAATGCGGCGGGTGGCGGCCAAAGAGCAGGTGAGCGTGGAGTTTATCTGCCGCGGGGTGGAAGAAGGAAAAATCGTTATTCCGGCCAACAAGAACCATAAAAACCTGGATCCCTGCGGAATTGGGACCGGGTTAAGAACCAAAGTGAACGCCAATATCGGGACTTCCACCGGTTATCCGGAAATCGAAAACGAACTGGCCAAACTGCGGGCGGCTCTCGCTGCCGGGGCCGATGCCGTTATGGACCTCTCTACCGGCGGGGACATAGATGCTTGTCGCAGGAAGATTATCGAAGCATGCCCGGTCCCGGTAGGAACGGTTCCCATCTACCAGGCGGCAGTGGAGGCCATCTCCCAAAAGGGAGATCTCGCGGCCATGACCGTGGACGATCTTTTTGCTGCCATTGAAAAACACTGCGCCGACGGAGTGGATTTTATCACCGTCCACTGCGGCGTAACCCTGGAAGTGTTGCGGCGGCTTAAAGAACAGGGGCGTATCTGCGACATCGTCAGCCGCGGCGGTTCTCTCCTGGCCGGATGGATGCTGGCGCACAACCGAGAGAACCCCCTTTACGAGGAGTTCGACCGGCTGTTGGAGATTGCTCTCCGCTACGACGTTACCCTGAGTTTGGGTGACGGACTGCGGCCCGGCTGCCTGGCCGACGCCACCGACAGAGCCCAGATTCAGGAACTCATTGTCTTAGGGGAGCTGGTGAAACGAGCCCGGGAGAAGGGAGTCCAGGTAATGGTGGAAGGGCCGGGCCACGTGCCCCTCGACCAGATCGAGGCCAGCGTAAAGATTGAAAAGCAGCTCTGTCACGGGGCGCCTTTCTACGTCCTGGGTCCCCTGGTAACGGATGTGGCTCCCGGCTACGACCACATCACGGCGGCCATCGGCGGTGCCATAGCGGCGGCCGCCGGTGCTGACTTCCTGTGTTATGTTACCCCCGCCGAACATCTTGGTTTGCCCACGGAGGAAGACGTGCGGGAAGGGGTTATTGCCGCACGCATCGCTGCCCACGCTGCTGATATTGTCAAGGGTGTGCGGGGAGCCCGGGAATGGGACGAGCGCATGGCCCGGGCGCGCAAGGCTTTAAACTGGGAGGAACAGATTTCC
>JASUSC010000086.1 GCA_030446285.1 Eubacteriales bacterium
TGCTGTTCTGACATTTTCTTCTATATTATTTATTTCGACAATATTTTAATTTTTCCTTCATTTTTTTCCTGATTTTGTCTTAAATTTTATAAATAATATTATTGCTCAAAGGTCCGGCATGAAGTTCCCTCTTGCCGCATATTGTTTGTCAGGGAAAAAAGGAGGTGCGCTTATGAACAGAATCTCAGCAGGAGCCAGCATGAACTGGGCTGCCGTCGGCCGGGGAACCCTTTGGGCAGTCGCGGTAACTTTAGTTCTCGGACTAAGCGGTGCCTGGGTAGGTTACGCTTTTGTCTGGAAGGAAACATGGCTCAATGTTCTGGCAGCAGTCCTCCTCTGTCTCGGTGCTGCCGCAGGCGGGTGGTACGCCTCCCGCTCAGCCGGGCAAAAAGGACTTTACCACGGCTTAGGCAGCGGACTGCTTCTTCTCCTCCTGCTTCTCCTTCTCACCGCCATCCTTCCGGTGAGTGTGGATGCGGTGGAATTGGGCAAAAAAACCCTTTTCGTCGTAGTCTTCGCTTCCCTGGGCGGCATCCTGGGCGTGAAGTAAGAAAGAGCCGGGGTTTCCCGACTCTTCCAGACTGTCGACAAAGTAGCTTGTCGGCAGTTTTTTTTGCATAATTAAACAAAAAACTCCATTCTTGTTGCAAAATTGAATCAGAAAAAATTTTTAGGAGTGATCCGCGTGCTGTAACCAGTTTGAGTTTGTAAGCATTGAATTCCTCGTGCCGGAGGACCATCTCCTCCGAGATGAAGCTGGCCACCTGGAAGAAACAGCAGGGCAAGTTGCCACCTGCACTACCTGCTTTTTCTTGGCTTTTATCTAAAATCTTTGCAATAAAAATAAAACACGCCTTCAAGCATTGCTGCTTAAAAGCGGTGTTTGTCTTCAAGCTGACCCGGCTTCAGCCGGGTTACTTTTTCCCATATATCCAGCGGTACCGCTGGTAGTTCCGCAACACCTTTTTGACAAATTCCCGCGTTTCCGGGAAGGGAATCTGATCCAAGGTAGCTCTCTCCCCCGACCACTGGCGGCTTTTCAGCCAGTCATGAACATTGCTACGCCCGCCGTTGTATGCGGCCAGGGCCAAAATTATATCGCCAGAAAACTCCCGTTTCAGCTCCGCCAGGTACCAGGTGCCGATTTTTATGTTTACCTCCGGCTGTTCCAGCATTTCCAGCCGGAATTCCTTCCAGTTCATCTGCCCGGCCGCCCAGCGGGCCGTATCCGGCATAACCTGCATCAGGCCCACTGCTCCCTGGTCGGAGCGGGCACGGGGGTTGAAGTTGCTCTCTGTTTTGATCACCGCCGCCACTAAGTAGGGATCGAGGCCGTTGCGCTCAGCCTCGGCAGTGACTATCTCCCGGTAAGGGAAGGGGTAAAAAGGCCGCCAGAAGGCGGGCAACTGAAGGAGAAAAACTAGCATAATGATGAAAGCTGCTGCTACCAGGAAAACTTTTCGCCTGATTCTTCGCCGCAAAACCTACACCACCAGTCCTTTTTTCCGCACTAATTCCTTCACCTGGCGCCGGGTTTCTGCCGGTGTGCCGTTGTTGTCGATGACGGCGTGGGCCCGCCGAATTTTTTCCTGAAGCGGCATCTGGGCTGCTATCCGCCGCCTCGCTTCTTCCCTCTCCAGTCCCTCCCGCTGCATGAGCCGGGCAAGCTGGGCTTCTTCGTCCACCGCTACCACCCACACCTCGTCCACCATTGCGTCCATTCCCGTCTCAAAAAGGAGAGGCACATCTAAAAACACGGTCCCCCGCCCTTCCCGCCGCGCCGCTGCCACTTTTTCCTGGACGGTCCGGATAATGGGAGGGTGGGTGAGAGCGTTCAGCTTCCGGAGCAGTTCCCGGTCACGAAACACCATCTGACCCAGCCTTTTCCGATCCAGGGATCCGTCGGGCAAGAGGATCTCTGGGCCGAAAACCGCCGCCAGTTCCTGGAGAAGGGGCTGGCCGGGAGCTGTGAGTTCCCTGGCTATCTGGTCGGCGTCGATAACCAAAAAACCCATTTCTCTAAGATAAGAAGCGACCGTACTCTTTCCGGTGGCAATCCCACCGGTAAGCCCTATTACCTTCATCTTTTTTATTCCTACCCTGGGAAAATATTACCCTTATTATTTTATCCGCCATCCCCCGCCAACACAAACAAAAATTTTACCGCCACCATTTCACCAAGCCCAAACCAATGAGAAGAAGGGCCGGAAGATAGGACGCAGAGCCTTTCGTCCCCTTAAGGCAAAACCTGCGGCCGAAGATGTCCCCCCCTTTTATCATCACAAACTGAACGCCACCCACTAAAAAAGGCGTCCAGACAGGCACCGGTCCGGAAAGGGCCAAGGCAAAGCCGGCAGCTAAGGCATCCAGCGCCAAAGCTAACCCTAAAAAAGTTGCTTCCAGCAGGGAGAGATGACCAGAGAGGTCTACATCCGCTTTTTCCGGTTCCCGGAAAACTTCTACGATGAACCCAAAAAAGTGCAACCGCAGTTGGAGTTCCCGTCCTTCACCCCCGGCGGCTTTCTTTTTCTCCCTGCGCCGGGACTGGAAGAGGGTTCGCAGACCCAGAAGGAACAGCAGCACCGCCCCCGTCCGCCGGGCCACTGCCGGCGCCACCATTCCAGCCAGCAGTCGTCCGGCCGCCAGACTCAAAAACACGGCCAGGGCAGAGAGAAAATTGATGGTAAAAAGCCCGGAATTATTTATCTTTATCCTTCTCAAGCCGTAGGTAACACCGGCCGCAAAACCGTCCAGGCTGACGGCCAAGGCAAAGAGCAGGATTGCAGGCAACCCGTCCAAGGGTTATCCCCCCTTGCTGCCAGGGTGTTATGTATACCGGCGGAACCGGGCAGTTTCGGCACGGGTCCGTATTCACTATATGGAGACAAAAAAAAAGAGTGCCTGTCAGCACTCTTCCAATCCCGGACGAACTTTTTGCTTCCCGTGTCAAATAATTATGCAAATCAGACCGCCGCTTCCCTCGTTGACAATCCTGGTGAGGGTTTCCTGCAGTTTGATTTGAGCGTTCTCCGGCATCCGCTGCAGTTTGTTCTGAATGCCTTCCCGCACTAAGTCGTGGAGGGATTTGCCGAAAATGTTGGAATCCCAGATTTTCTTCGGGTCTTCTTCGAACTCATTGAGCATGTAGCGGACCAGCTCTTCGCACTGTTTCTCCGTGCCGATGATGGGAGTAATTTCGGTGGTAATATCGGCCCGGATAATATGCAGAGAGGGCGCACTGGCCTTAAGCCGCACGCCGAAGCGGTTCCCCTGGCGGATGAGTTCCGGCTCTTCCAAGTTCATCTCGTCCAGCCGCGGCGTCACCACCCCATATCCGGTGGCCTTAACCTCCTGCAAAGCAGAAGCAACCTTGTCGTACTCCCGCTTGGCATAGCTCAATTCCTTCATCAAACGCAACAGGTGGTGCTCGCCTTCGATGGTGAAGCCGCTCACTTCTTCCAGCACTTTCATGAACAGGTCGTCCCGGGCCCTCATGTTGATGGTGGCCACTCCGCTGCCCATGTCCATCTGCTCCAGCTCCACTTGGCTGATAAAATCATATTTGGAAAGCTTTGCCACCGCCCGCTGAATGTCCCGCAGGCGGCGCACGTTGACCACCGTATCGTTAACCGCTTGCTCAAAGCGGGAACGCAACCAGTGGCCGCTTTCCAGTTCCTCCACCCACAGGGGCAGGTTGACGTTGACTTCACTCACCGGGAATTCGTACAGGACCTCTTCCAGTATTTTTAAAATGTCAGCCTGCTTCATTTCGGCGCAGTCCACCGGCAGTACCGGCACGTCGTACTTCTCCGTAAGCTCCCGCGCCAGCTCCTGCGCCTCCGGCGACTGGGGCCGCATGGTGTTGAGAATCACCACGAAAGGCTTGCCCAGTTCCTTCAGTTCATTGATGACTCGCTCCTCCGCCGGCACGTAGTTGGCCCGGGGCAGGTCGGTGATGCTGCCGTCGGTAGTGACCACCACCCCGATAGTAGAGTGATCGTTGATCACCTTCCGGGTGCCGATTTCCGCCGCTTCCTGGAAGGGAATTTCCTCCTCAAACCAGGGAGTATGCACCATGCGGGGCCCGTCTTCCTCCTCATAGCCAAGAGCCCCCTCCACCGTGTAGCCCACACAGTCCACCACCCGCAGGCGGAAGCGGATGCTGTTGTTGATGGTAATCTCCACCGCCTCGTTAGGTATGAACTTGGGCTCGGTGGTCATGATAGTACGCCCTCCGCCGCTCTGGGGCAGCTCGTCCTTGGCCCGTTCACGCTCGTGAATATTTTTAATATTGGGCAGAACCAGAAGTTCCATCAGCCTTTTAATAAAGGTAGATTTGCCGGTACGTACCGGCCCGACCACCCCTAAGTAAATATCGCCCCCCGTCCTCTCGGCAATGTCCCGGAAAAGATCCAGCTTATCCACTTCTTATTCCCTCCTCCACTCATCCTCTTTTTTCCTTCCTTCTCTCCTTTAAGCCCTCACCCCGATCATCCCTCCCCCGACCGGCGGCTGGATCTAAGCGAAAGCAGA
This sequence comes from Eubacteriales bacterium, assembly GCA_030446285.1. GTDB lineage: Bacteria > Bacillota > JASUSC01 > JASUSC01 > JASUSC01 > JASUSC01. Next base: position 4,534 of record JASUSC010000086.1, read on the forward strand.
ACTGCTGCGGATTGCCTCAGGCATGTTTTAACACTACAAATATATGAGCAGAAAATGGCAATATGACCTCGGCGGGAAAAATTTTTTTGTTAACTAAAAAAAGCCGGTCTGCGCCCGGGAGAAGGCCTTTTCCAGGGAAGGCTCTCCCCAAAAACGCAGCCGGCGGGAGGAACCGCATCCTAATAAGTCACGATATAGGGAGATTCGGTCTGCGGGGCGGAGATGACGTAGATGACCAAGCAGTACCGCTCCGGGTTTTCTTTAACCTCTTCGAGACGCCACTCCGGCAGGGAAGCGAGTTCCCTCTTTCCATCGTAGAAGGGCATGAACTCGTATATTTCGCCCATGGCCACCTCCAGGGTGCGGTAGAGGTAGTGGAGACTCTGAACGCAGAAGTAATCCCGCGCCTCCTCCACCACGTCGCCCATGACCCGGGTAAACCCTTCTACCATGTCTCTCTCATCTGCGGCTAAAGCCAAACAGCTGCCGAAAAGGGCCTGGAGGTCGCTCCCCTCCTCTAACAGTAGGCGGTTGAGATAGTGGAGACGGAGGTCAAAATCGCGACGGTAGCACTGGAAGAAGTAGTCCATAGCAGCCCCCAGCTCCCCAGGTTCCCTGGCCCCATCGAGCACTCCGCCGTTGGCCGCCGCCACCCGGACGAATACGTAGGGCCACACCTCCAGCTCATCCCCGCCGCCGAGGAAAGCGTAGGCGCTGCAGAATCGCCGGTAGAACTTGGCCATGAATTCCGTAAGGGAAACGAAGGCGGCATCGTAGCCGTCCGCCTGACTGTGGGGCTTCTCATAGAGGTAGGCGAACAGGCGGCGCAGTCTGGGTTTTTCCCCTCCTTCTTTTTCTTTTTTCCCGAGAAGGAACCAAGGCGGGAAAAACTCCATTTTCCTCCCTCCTCCCTCTTGCCAAGCTTCCTGTCCCTCCCCTTCTCAGCTCGTCCCGGCGCTGGCGAAAGAGAGGGCAGGTCATTAACCATATCATTTATAACCGTAGGGGCAGGAAAAATTTTTTCCAAAAAATAACCCCCTCACCAAGGCACACGCCGCAGAAAAGGGGTAAAATGGGCGGCCAGCAAATAGTCA
>JASUSC010000031.1 GCA_030446285.1 Eubacteriales bacterium
GCCGAAGTTGGTTGATTTGGCCATTTCTACGACTAAGTCTTCGATATGCTTAGGAGTACGGTTAGGCATAGGGTTTTTAGGACCTCTTTTTTGGATACAGGCAGATAACTGGCCGCCAGAGGTTATAAAACGCTGGCGGAGTTTATAGACCCATCTAACGGAGACACCAACAGTTTTAGCTACTTCTTTAGGGGGATGGTTTTCGAGGAGAGAGATAATAATCTGAACAGGGGCTTGAGGGTTTCCCGAGGCTTTGAGTTGGTGGTATAATTTCATTGGGTGGGTGTCCCTCCTTTTTGGGGTTTTTCTTGCCACTTTGATAATACCCTCGGGATACCCACCCTTTTCAATATCTGTTTAACTCTCTCAAAGTATTGTGAACGAAACTCTGGTCTTTCTACACACAGAAGTACTGGTAACCTTGACAGGGGTGGTAGGAAATATTAAGCTAAAATATGAGTTGTCTGCAGGCGGAGGCGAAGCAGTAGAATTTGAAGTAAACATAGAAATTGAGGGGGTATAGCCATTGATTAACCCGGTGGAAAATGTGAAAAAAACCATCCAGGAAGCCCTGGAAAAAGCCCTGGTAATCCTGCGGGAAGAAGGGAAGATTTCCTTTAATACTATACCTTCCTATGTGGTAGAAGTTCCCCGGGAAAAGGTTCACGGTGATTTCGCCACCAATTTGGCAATGGTAATGGCCAGGGAAGCGAGGATGGCTCCGCGGCAAATTGCTTCTCTGGTTCAGGGGATTATAGTGGAAAAAAATTTGCTCGCACTCCCCTGCGAGAAAATAGAAGTTGCCGGACCGGGGTTTATTAATTTCTATTTAAAACCCCAGTGGCTTTATGATGTGCTGGTGACTGTTCTGGAAGAAGAGGAAAATTACGGCCGTTCTAATTTAGGGCAGGGACAGAAAGTTCAGGTAGAATTTGTCAGTGCCAATCCCACTGGCCTTCTCCATATGGGCAATGCCCGGGGAGCGGCGCTGGGAGATACGCTTGCCTCTATTCTGGAATGGACAGGCCATGAGGTAACCCGAGAATTTTACATAAACGACGCTGGCAGCCAGATTGAAAACTTCGGTCTCTCCCTGGAAGCCCGCTATCTGCAGGCGCTGGGCCACGACGTTCCTTTTCCGGAAGAAGGATATCATGGACAGGATATCATTGATACCGTTCACCGGCTGATTCAAGAGGTGGGGGACAGTTATCTCCAGTTGTCACCGGCCAAACGCCGGGAAAAACTGGTTGAGTATGCCCTGAAGGAGAAACTCCAGGCTATCCGGGATTCCCTCTCCCGCTTTGGAGTTGAGTACGATGTGTGGTTTAGCGAACGCACCCTGCACGAGACGGGAAAAGTTGCAGAAGTGGTGAAACTTCTAGGCGAAAAAGGCTATACTTATGAAAAAGACGGGGCTGTCTGGTTTAGAGCTACGGCGTTTGGTGACGAGAAGGACGAAGTTCTGGTCCGGGCCAACGGAATTCCTACTTACTTTGCAGCCGATATTGCTTACCACAAAAATAAGTTTGACCGGGGTTTTGAGCGGGTGATCAATATCTGGGGTGCAGACCACCACGGCCATGTTCGCCGTATGAAAGGGGCCATGGCGGCTCTCGGATATAATCCGGAGGCCTTGGACATTATCATCATGCAACTGGTGCGTCTCTTCCAGGGTGGCGAGATTTTGCGGATGTCAAAACGCACTGGCCAGTATGTTACCCTGGATGAGCTGATGGATGAAGTGGGCCGGGATGCTGCCAGGTACTTCTTTATCATGCGCAGTGCCGACAGCCACTTGGACTTCGACCTGGATCTGGCCAAAAAGCAGAGCAACGAGAACCCGGTTTACTACATTCAGTACGCACACGCTCGTATTTGCAGCATTTTCCGGCAACTGGCTGAGCGGGGCGGTAAGCAGGAAGTGCTGAAAGGGGAAGCTCTGCGGAACCTTCTCGCGGAAGGGGTTTTGCAGGAGGAAGCCGAACTCGATCTGTTGCGTCATCTGGCCTTTTTCCCGGAAGAGCTGGTGCTGGCCGCCCGGGAGCTGGCTCCCCATCGAATTGCCCGCTATACGCTGGAGCTGGCCGGTCTTTTCCACAGCTTTTACAACGCCCACAGGGTAATAGGGGTGGAGGAGAAGCTGCAGGCGGTCCGGCTGGCTCTGGTAAGAGGAGTGCAGGTAGTCCTGCAAAATGCTCTGGCCGTCATGGGCATATCTGCTCCGGAGAGGATGTAAGTTTTTAAAACAAAGCAATTCCTTCTCGGCTAACGGGAAGGAGTTTTTCTTTTCGGCAGGGAGTTGCTTGGCAAAAAAGGTCTTATTTTTTTGAAAAAATTTTGTCGAATTAGCAGGAAAATCCCATTTTGAGCAGAATAAAAACTTATAAAAAATAAACAACAATTTTCTGAAAATTTGTATCAGGGGGGGCAAAGTCATGGTGGGTGTGGTGAAGGAACTCAACTTCAACATAACTGCGGCGGAGCTGGTCCCCCCATGCTTTTGAAAGGAAACGGGAAACCCCCTGTATTACCAGGATTTGATCGACAGAGTTCTGGCGATTAAACCCATTCGGAGCTGAGATCTGGGACACGTAACGGCTTTTGTCCACTTGGAGATCAATTTTGACGGACGTTTTGTTCATATGGGCGAGGGAGTCTGGGGGATTCAGGGAATGGTTTCCGGAACACCGGCTTAAACTGGGCAACAGCGGAAAAGAGGAGGAAGAAGTTGGGGAATAAAGGGGAAAAAGCCCCTTTTTATTTTAGGTAAGGAATAAGGAATTACGATACGAGTGATGTATACGATACGAGTGATGTATATGAACAGTGGGTAGAGTTAGTGGATGTAAATCTTGGCCTCCAGGCAGGGTCGGTGGAGAGTGTTGGATAGGGTCGGACATGATCTCTGGGAAAAAGGGGGAGCCGCATCGGTAAGCGTCTAAGCCTTTACCACCCTTGAAGATAAAAACTGAAGGACGATTTGTAAAAGTTTATTTACCGGGGACAAGAACTCTGTTCGGGGCCCGGGCCGGGTGCAGATATTGACGCCTGGAGGGAAGGATTATAGAATAAAAAGGTGTTAATTTCCCGACAGAAAGGAGCCTTTGGCGAGGAGGATATTGACATTTATGGCCAAGTTTATCTTTGTTACAGGTGGAGTCGTTTCGTCGCTGGGAAAAGGAATTACTGCAGCTTCTCTGGGATGCTTGTTAAAAAGTCGGGGATTAAAAGTCGCTATTCAGAAGTTTGACCCTTACATCAATGTGGACCCTGGTACCATGAGCCCTTACCAGCACGGTGAGGTTTTCGTCACCGACGACGGTGCCGAGACTGACCTGGACCTGGGTCACTACGAGCGGTTTATTGATATCAACCTCAACCGTCACAGCAATGTAACTGCCGGTAAAATCTACTGGTCGGTAATTACAAAAGAAAGACGGGGCGACTTTCTCGGCGGTACGGTCCAGGTCATTCCGCACATCACCAATGAAATTAAACAGCGGATTATCCGGGTGACCAAAGATAGCAACCCGGATGTGGTAATTACGGAAATAGGGGGTACCGTAGGCGATATCGAATCGCTGCCCTTTTTGGAGGCTATCCGGCAGATGAAAAGTGATATGGGCCGGGAAAACGTGATGTATATTCACGTCACTCTGGTGCCTTATATTAGAGCGGCTGGCGAGCTGAAAACCAAACCCACTCAGCACAGTGTCAAGGAACTGCGGGGCATAGGTATCCAGCCGGATGTAATCGTCTGCCGGACGGAGAGACCCCTCCCCAAGGAGTTGGAGGAAAAACTGGCTCTCTTCTGCGATATTGATAAAGACGCAGTAATCCAGAACGTGGACGCTGAGTCCATTTACGAAGTACCCCTGCTCTTAGAGGCGGAAGGACTGGATGACATAGTGATTGAACGGCTCAATCTCAAATGTGGCGAAGCCGACATGAGCCAGTGGCGGGAGATAGTACGGAAAATTAAAAATCCGCGCCGCCGGGTAACTATTGCTGTGGTAGGAAAGTATGTGGAGCTTCCGGACGCCTACATGAGTGTGGCCGAGGCTCTGCGGCACGGTGGAATTCACCACGAAGCGGCGGTGGATATCCGGTGGGTTAATGCTGTAGAACTGGAAGGAAAGACCCAGGAAGAAGTGGGAGAGGTTTTGCGGGAAGCCCATGGTATCCTTGTGCCCGGTGGCTTTGGGGACCGGGGCATAGAAGGAAAGATCAAGGCAATTCGTTATGCGCGCGAAAACGGTGTTCCTTTCCTGGGTATTTGCCTGGGAATGCAGTGTGCGGTAATTGAATTTGCCCGCCACGTGGTGGGACTGGAGGGCGCCAACAGCTCTGAATTTCAGCCATCTACCCCCTACCCAGTTATTGACCTCCTTCCAGAACAGAAGGACATTGAAGACAAAGGGGGAACGATGCGGCTGGGGCTTTATCCCTGCAAATTGCGGGAGGGAAGCAAGGCCTTTGCTATCTACCAAGATGAGATTATCTACGAACGGCACCGCCATCGCTACGAGTTTAACAACGAGTTTCGGGACATAATGGAGAGCAAGGGAATGGTTTTAAGCGGCCTTTCCCCGGACGGTCGCCTCGTAGAAATAATTGAGCTGCCGAATCATCCCTGGTTTGTGGCTACTCAATTTCATCCGGAGTTCAAATCTCGGCCCAACCGGCCGCACCCCCTTTTCCGGGATTTTGTGGGGGCGGCTTTAAAACGGGCCGGGCAGTTGTAAAAGGAGGAAGAGAAGCAGGTGAAGAAAAAAGCGGTAGTTGGCGGCTTGCTGTTTTTGCTGATACTCCTGCTTGTGGCGGCTGCAGTTAAAAACCGGGGAAGCGGTAGTGAACGGGCTGGAGACCTAGCATTTAGCGGTACCAGTGGGAATGTGGCTGTAGTGTATATTGAGGGAACGATAGTTGGTGGACGGGGTGGCGGTAGTGTTTTCGGAGAAACGGTGACAGCGGCAGACGATGTGCTGGAAGAACTGCAACGGATTGGTAAGGATCCGGCAATAAAGGGAGTATTGCTGCGGATTAATTCCCCGGGTGGAAGTGCTCCCGCTTCGCAGGAGATAGGAGAAGAGATAGACAAGCTGAAGAAGAAAGGGATTAAGGTAGTAGCTTCGATGGGCGATGTGGCAGCTTCTGGTGGCTACTGGATAGCGGCTAAGGCCGATAAGATTGTTGCCAACCCTGCTACCCTCACTGGCAGTATTGGAGTTATTATGGAAACTCACAATTTGGAAGAACTTTACCGCAAGTTAGGAATAAAGCGGGAAGTGATTAAGAGCGGCCCCTACAAGGACATAGGTTCTGACAGTCGACCTATGACAGAGGAAGAGCGCCAGCTCCTCCAGGGGATGGTGGACGACATTTACAACCAGTTTGTTGAAGTGGTAGCCGAAGGGCGGCGCATGCCCCGGGAAAAAGTAAAAGCTCTGGCCGACGGCCGCATCTTCACAGGGCGGCAGGCGTTGAAGTTAGGACTGGTAGACGAGCTGGGTAATTATTTTGATGCCCTGGAAGTGCTGAAAAAAGAAGCGGGCTTAAAAGAAGTATCCGTTAAAACTTACCGGCGGAGAACTTTCCTGGACTTTTTGTGGTCTGGGGAAATGGAAAGGAAAGAGCTCCTGCGGCTGCTTACCCCTAACAGGTACTCTCTTTCTCTGCCGGAGTAAAGAAATTTTAAAAGGGGAGAGAAGGAAATGGAGAAAGAAAACACCAGTCCTTTCCCTGTCTCGAAAAGCGAAAATTCTTCTCTGGGAGATAACCCGGCCTTTCCCATGGAGGAAAAAAGCGGTCCGCCGCAAGTCCCGGGGCTGCTGGAGCTCATTTATAATGTGCTTTTTCATCCTGCTCGGGCCATGGAAATTATGGCATATGCCCCCCCTTTAAAGCAATCGCTAATTGTTTTTTTTGGCGTGGCATTTTTTGCTATGGTAACAGGACTGGTTACTTTGTCGGCACGTATGGAATCCCTGCTCTCTTCGTCCCTCGTTTTACCGGGTTCTGAGGCAGCAATGACAAGTATGACCCGCTTTTTCCTTGTTTTCCAGCCTTTTCTTCAGTACGCTTTTTTCTTTGTTGTAGCGGGGTTTTATCATTTAAGCGGAGGACTTTTTGGGAAAAAAGATGGGCGGGCGGCCATGATGCTGGCCGTCATGGGTTTTGTGCAGCTAACCAGCTTGCCAGAGATTTTGCGCCAGCTTTTATTTTATGTTTTGGGATTGGAAGGTAGCTTTGTCGACCTCTTGTTGACTCCCTTGCTCAGCCTGGCTATTCTCATCTGGGGGGGCTACATTATCGTCCAGGGTTTGAAGACAAACTACGAATTGGACACAGTTCGAGCGGTAATAGTTCTTTTCCTGCCGTTTCTGCTCTTTTTTCTAATGATGGTTGTTTTTATGATAGGAATGGCTGCTTTTCTGGCTCCCCTGGGAAAAGCAGTAAGCATGTCCGTTTAGTTAGATTTTTCGCCTGAATATGAGAGGAAAAAATTCCCTTCCAGCAGGAAAAATTTTAACTGGGGAGAATATTCAAAATGTTATCTCTTTTCCTGTTTTTGCTACTTAAGCTGGTGGGGGTGGAAAAATGGCAGAGGAGAGGAAGCCTTACATCCTGGTGGTGGACGATCAGCCCGGAGTACGGCGTCTGGTGGCGGAGGCCCTCCGGGATGAACGCTGGGATGTGGATATGGCGGCGAGCGGAGCGGAAGCGTTGGAGAAAATTCAGGAGCGAATGCCGGACCTGATTTTTATCGACCTGAAGATGCCGGGGATGAATGGCTTGGAAACTGTGCGGGAAATTCGCCGTATGGAGGACGGTGGCGGGAAGGTGGAAATCGTTCTCATGACGGCTTATGGCGAGTTACACATGCTGGCTGAAGCCGAGCGGCTGGGAATTAAGGATCACGTCATGAAACCGTTTGATATCAACATTTTGCGTGAGTTAGCGGCAAAGACTGTTTTACAGGAAAATGTTTTCTGAAAACAAAAAAAGCAGGGACAGCGACAGGATTTTGACGTTACTTGGCGAATAAAAAGTAGCAGGAGGTAATTTACTATGCTTATTCGGCCGGAGTTGTGTTTGTCCCTGCGCTGTCCCTACTGCACCCAGGAAAATTTCTATGCCCTTAATCGCTTTCAGCTAAAGGATGGTTTCAATAACACCCTGCGCTGCTCTGGCTGTGGTACTCCGGTGGCAGCGGTGGACGTTCGAGACAGCGGCGTTATTTTCCATGTTTACTGTCTTATTTGCGGTGGTAAGCACGTTTTTTACTATAAGTCCAAGCAAGTTTGGGAAAAAGGGGTTAAATATTTTACCTGCCCAGAAACAGGATTGGAGCCGGGGGTTTTGGGCTGCAGGGAAGAAGTAATTGCGGTGGCGGAAGCCAACCGCAGGCTTTATGAAGAGTTGCTGGAGAATGCCGAGGAGCTGGCTGATTTCGGGGAAATGTTCAACAACCCGGGGGTTATGGCGGAAGCCCTGGAACGTCTGCGGCATCTGGTGGAAGCAGGAAGGCTTGACTGTGAGTGTGGATGCGGCGATATTGAGGTCAACCTCTTTCCTGACCACATTAAACTTTCCTGCTTCCTTTGCGGCGGAGTTCTTATTATCAAAGCGGAGACGGAGGAAGAACTAAACAGACTGAAAAAGGCCCGCAGTCTTCGTATCCGGGCGGGGGAGAAGAGGGTTTTTGGCGTCCGTTCCCGGCGGAAGCGTGCCCCTTCCTCCGGTTCATCGGAAAAGGGTAACAACTGACAAAATAAAAATTGCTAAGGGGAGGAGATGAGGAAATGGCACTGGTACCAATCAGTGAGCTGCTGCAAAAGGCAGAAGAAGGTGGCTATGCAGTTGGTGCATTTAACTGCAACAACATGGAGATTGTCCAGGCCATCATCGCGGCGGCAGAGGCGGAACGGGCTCCGGTTATTATGCAGGCCAGCCAGGGAGCAATAAAATATGCGGGTATTGACTATATTGTAGCCATGGCCAAAACGGCTGCCGAAAAAGCCACGGTGCCGGTGGCTCTCCACCTGGACCACGGCACCAGCTTTGAGCAGGTGATGCAGTGCATCCGTTACGGGTTCAGCTCGGTGATGATCGATGGGTCCAAGTTGCCTTTGGAGGAGAACATCGCCCTCACCAACCGGGTAGTGGCGGTAGCCCGGGCAGTGGGAGTATCGGTAGAGGCCGAGCTGGGCAGGATTGTCGGCACCGAGGATGAGATTTCGGTGACCGAGCGGGAAGCCTTTATGACCGATCCGGAAGAAGCCCGCTATTTTGTGGAAAAAACGGGGGTGGATGCTCTCGCGGTAGCCATCGGCACTGCCCACGGTCGCTACAAAGGGGAACCCAAGCTGGACTTTGACCGGCTGGAGAAAATACGTTCCTTGGTGAAGATTCCCATTGTTCTCCACGGTTCTTCCGGTGTGCCCGATGATCAGATTCGCCGGGCCATTGAGCTGGGCGTCCGCAAAATCAATATCGATACCAACATCCGCGAAGCCTTTGTTGAGAAGATGCGGGAGGTTCTTGCTGCTGATCCCAATGAGATTGACCCGCGGAAAATTCTCGGACCGGCCCGGGAGGCGGCAACGGAGATTATCCGCGAGAAGATCCGCCTCTTCGGCAGCGCCGGCAAGGCATAAGTTTTACAAAGGCCTCGCCAGCGAAAGGAAAACATGGAATGCGTTGTACCACTTACGAAGCTTGAGGAAGGTTGGTCATTACCTCACGGTTCTTTTCGCCTGCATGAATTTAAAAAAGTTGGCCACCTGGAAGAAGAAGCAGGGCATGCTGCCAGCTGCAGTAGCTGCTCTTTCTTGTCTTTTTATCTTATAAAATCTTTGCAATAAATAAAACACCGCTTCTAGGCTGCAAAGCCTAAAAGCGGTGTTTGTCTTCAAGCTGTAGCGGCTTACGGCCGCTTTTTTTTCTTTGTGAACCGGCCTAAGAAGGCGAGATAACCGGCCGGAACGGGTTTTTTCGCCGCCGGTAATGGCTCGGCCAGCAGGCTGTGACGGCGGGAGTAGGCGAAGTACACCACCAGGCCCAGCGCCACCCAGACCGCGAAGCGGATGAGGGTGAGGCGGGGCAAGTAGAGGATGAGGTAGAGGGAGAAGGCTATAGCCAGAAGGGGGGTCCAGGGCATCAGGGGGGTGCGGAAGGGGCGGGGCAGGTCTGGGGCGGTGCGGCGCAGGATGAGGACACCGGCGGAGACCACCACGAAGGCGGAAAGGGTACCGATGTTAGCCAGCTCCGCAATGGTGCGGATGGGGAGCAGGGAGGAGAGGGCGGCGATGATGCCGCCGATGATGAGGTTGTTGATGTAGGGAGTGCGGTAACGGGGGTGGAGGACGGCGAAGGTTTTCGGCAGCAGGCCGTCTCTGGCCATGGCATAGAAAATGCGGCTCTGGGCGTAGGTGTTGACCAACAGCACGCTGGTGAGACCGGCCAGGGCTCCCACGGCCACCACTGCCGAGGCGAAGCGGAACCCCGTGGCCAGGAGGGCGGTGCTCACCGGGGAAGGGGTGTTGAGGCGGGGGTAGGGGAGGACGCCGGTTAGGGCCAGGGCCACCAGGATGTAGAGGATGGTGGAGATGAGGAGAGAGCCGATAATGCCCCGGGGCAGGGTGCGCTGGGGGTTGCGCACCTCTTCGGCGGCGGTGGCCACGGCGTCAAAGCCGATGTAGGCGAAGAAGATGATGGCCGCTCCCCGCATGGCACCGGCGAAGCCGAAGGGGAGAAAGGGATGCCAGTTGGCCGGGTTCACCTTGCCGAAGGCGAGGACGAGGAAGAGGAGGATGACGCCGATCTTCATGGCCACCACGATGCGGTTGACCCAGGCGCTCTCGCGGGTGCCGCGGATGGCCAGGATGGTGATAAAAACGGTGATGAGGAGGGCGGGGAGGTTGAGAATACCTCCTTCGACTAGGGAACGGGTCAGAGCCGGCGGCAGCGTAATCCCGATGGAGCGGAGGAGGTCGGTAAAGTAGCTTCCCCAACCGATGGCTACCGCCCCGGCAGCCACCAAATACTCTAAGATAAGGTTCCAGCCAATGAGCCAGGCTACTATTTCTCCCAAGGAAGCGTAGGCGTAGGTGTAGGCGCTCCCCGCTGACGGCACCATGCTGGCAAACTCGGCGTAGACCAGAGCGGCAAAGGTGGCGGCCAAACCGGAGATGACGAAGGAAAGGGTTACCCCTGGCCCAGCGTAGCGGGCGGCGGCAACGCCGGTGAGGACGAAAATACCGGTACCGATAATGGCGCCGATTCCTAAAGCGATGAGGTCAAAGGCTCCTAAGGTGCGGGCCAGACCGGTTTTTCCCTTGCCCGCTGCTATTCCTTCGGAAGTAATTTTTTTGCGCCGGAAAAGAGACATGGACACCGCCTCCCGGACAGTTTTTATTATTTTTTCCTGTCTAAAGTCGGATGATGTGGCGGCGGGGAAAAAGCAAGTTGCCGCCGGCGAGGGGGAAAAACACTAAAGGATAATTTACGGCCAGTTGCAGAGGATAGGGGAAAAAGCATGGGAAGGTTAAACGATTTTAGGGCGAAGCGACTTTTTTAGCGATTTTTCCGCTCGCTCTAAATTCGCGGCCACAGGGATATAGGAGGATAGGGCTGGGGAAAATAGACGATTTTACCGCAAGCGACTTTTTTACGGCCTTTACTTGCCCTTAACGCAGGAGCCCGAAAGCATCCGGGGTCCAAACAGGATGTTTGGACCAGCCGGATTTCACGGCAAGGATGCCGTGTAGCCGGCGGCCGGATGCTGTCGGCAACGAGTTTTAGGGCAAGTTTGGCCGTAAAACCAGGAGCGAGCGGGAAAATCGTTAATTTAGCTATGCCCCCTTCTAAGGGAGGGTTAGGAAAAATTTGGCGGGAAATTGCCGCGGGCGAAAGAGTGGGGTATAATCTGGAAAAAGGGTGTTTGCAGCAGAGAAGAGGAGGTAAGAAAAAAATGGGCGGAGAAGTGGTGCTGGCCGGAATTGCCCCCCATCCCCCGATAATGGTACCGGAAGTAGGGGGGGTGGAGGCGGAGAAGGTGATAGCCTCCCGCCGGGCTATGGCGGAGATGGCGCGGTTGCTTCAGGAAACGCAGCCGGAGACGGTGGTCCTTATTTCCCCCCACAGTACGGTTTTCGCCGACGGGGTGGCCATCAACGGTCTGAGCGAGGTAGAGGGGGACTTGAGCTATTTCCGAGCGCCGCAGGTGCGGCTCAAGTTTAGCGTGGACCGGGAGTTAGCGGCAGAGGTGGCGGCGGAAGCGAGGGAATTAGGGGTGACGGTAGCCGTCCTCGACCGGGAGAAGGCGCGGCGCCTGCGGGCCGACCTTTCCCTGGACCACGGCATGATGGTGCCGCTGTATTTTCTCCAGCAGGGGATGGGTAACGCGCGCTTGTTGCCGGTAGCCATGAGCCTTCTCCCCGGGGCGGAGTTGTACGCCTTCGGCCTGGCTGTGCAGCGGGCGGCGGCAAAATTGGGGCGGCGGATAGCGGTAATAGCCAGTGGCGACCTCTCCCACCGCCTGCAGCCGGGAGCCCCGGCCGGGTACAGCCCGCGGGGAGAGGAGTTTGACCACCTGCTGGTAGAGTTGGTGCGAAAGGGAGATGTCCCTGGCATCATCAACATCGACCCGGTGCTGGCCGAGGAGGCCGGGGAATGCGGCTGGCGGTCCATTATCATGATGCTAGGAGCGCTGGACGGGCTGGCGGTGGAGCCGCGGGTTCTCTCCTACGAAGGCCCCTTCGGCGTGGGCTATTTAGTGGCCGTCTTCCTTCCCCGCGGTAAGGACGAAAACCGCCGCCTGCTGGCCGACTTGCTGGACCGGCGCCGACGGGCAGTAGAAGAAAGGAGGAAGGGAGAAAGCCCCTACGTCCGCCTGGCCCGTAAGGCTTTAGAAGAATACGTAAAACACGGCCGCGTCATCGACCCGCCTGATCCGTTGCCGGAAGAGTTCCGTCGCCGGGCCGGCGTCTTCGTCTCCATCAAAAAGCACGGACAGCTCAGGGGCTGTATCGGCACCATCGCTCCCACCACTGACAACATAGCAGCGGAGATAATCCGCAACGCCATTCAGGCCGGTACCGCCGACCCCCGCTTTTTCCCGGTGGAGGAAGACGAACTGGACGAACTGGTTTACTCGGTGGACATCCTCAAAGAACCGGAACCGGTGGGGGGACTGGAAGACCTGGACCCCAAGAAGTACGGCGTCATCGTGCGTAGCGGTTTCCGCTCCGGGCTTCTCCTGCCCAATTTGGAGGGTATCGACACGGCGGAGGAGCAGGTGCGGATTGCCCGGCAGAAAGCGGGTATCGGTCCCGATGAACCGGTGCGACTGGAACGTTTTGAAGTGGAACGGTACTATTAGGAGGCGGTAGGGTGAAAGAAGCCCTGTACTGGGAGAAAAAAGAAGGGGGCAGGGTGGCCTGTCACCTCTGTCCCCACGAATGCGTGATCGCTCCGGGACGCCGCGGACGCTGCCGGATGCGGGAGAACAGGGATGGTACCCTTTATTCCCTGAACTACAGCCGGGTGACGGCAGCGGCCCTCGACCCCATAGAGAAGAAACCCCTTTACCACTTCTACCCCGGCACCGCCATCCTCTCCTTAGGCACCTTAGGCTGCAATCTCGCCTGCGCTTTCTGCCAGAACTGGGAGATCGCCCACGGCGATGTACCCACCCGGTATCTCCCGCCGGAGGAGGCGGTGGCCTTGGCGGAAAGGGAAAGGGTTCACGGCAATATCGGTCTTGCTTTCACTTACAACGAACCTTTCATCTGGTATGAGTACGTTTTGGACACGGCCCGTATGAGCCGGGAGAAGGGGTTGAAAAACGTCCTGGTTACCAACGGCTTCGTCAACCCGGAGCCGCTGGAGGCTATTCTCCCCTACGTTGACGCCATGAACATCGACGTCAAGGCCTTCCGGGAGGAATACTACCACCGCCTGTGTGGGGGCAAGCTGGAGCACGTCAAGAGAACAGTGGAGCGGGCGGCCCGCTCCTGCCACGTGGAAGTTACCACCCTGCTGGTGACGGACCAAAACGATAGTCCGGAAGAAGTGGGGGAACTGGCCGCCTGGCTTGCCTCCATTGATCCTGCCATCCCCCTTCACCTTTCTCGCTACTTCCCTGCCTACAAAATGAACCTGCCGCCCACGCCGGTGGAAAGGCTGGAACGGGCCCGCGAGGAAGCCTTAAAGCACCTGCGCTATGTCTACTTAGGCAACGTGGGGGCGGACAACGACACCTTCTGCCCGGGCTGCGGCGCGGTGCTGGTGGCGCGGCGGGGTTATGCGGTGGCTATTACCGGTATCGAAAAGGGAGCCTGCCGCCACTGCGGCCGGGCGGTGGAATTTCCGGTTTAAACCTTTTTCAGACTGCTTTTTTTCGACAAAAATCGACAAAAAATACCCCTTGTGTGTTTTTTTTTTTTTGCTAAAACTTAGGCAAAACCACAAAGTTGGTGTCCTGGGAATGATCTTTCTATTTATTTCCATAATGCAGGAATAATTGTTGAAAAGCAGAATTACATAAACAAAGGGGGGATGGACCAAAAAGCGGATTGTAAATAGCTTGGAAAACTATTTCCATTTGATAATCTGAAGTGGGGAGGTAGAAAGCAATGGAAAGAACTGTCTTTCGCAGCAACATGGGCAGGTTGGTGGTGCTCGCAAGTACAGTGGCATTAATAGCTGGGTTTGGGGCAGGAGTCATGCAGCTGGCTTCGATGCTGGGCATTAGTTATTATACGGCAAAGAAGGTCATCGATCTTTTGCTTGTGGCAATGGATGTCTGGGCTATTATTGGTGTTATTGTAACCATTATTGGTACGGGAGGGATTAGCATAGGATTACTGTACACAGCCAGGGCCCTCGCAAAAAGATTTGGAGCGCGTTATGCAGCCATGTGGTAAGGGGAAGAGAAAACGATATGTGGCGGGAGATTTGGTATTTTATTTGGCTTGAATGGCGTCGTTGGTGGGAGGAGAGCGAGACAGGCCTTTGTAAGCGGGTCGTCACTCAAATCCCCAAGGGGCGGGTGTTTATCTACCTCGCTTTCTTTTTTTCTACTCTATTGTTTTTCGGGTTTTTTAGCTGGTTTTTTTCGTTTGTAAATCTTTTCCTAACGTTAGATGATTTTGCCTGGATTATTTTTTTCCTTTTGCTTTTTGTATTCTTTCTCCCTTTCCTAAAGTCTTTTCCGGATTTTACCGATTCAGAGGAGTATCGCTTCTTGCAAACTTTTCCGCATGCTGCAGCAACCCGACTGCTCAGCAAGCTGATCGTGGATCGGTGGGAAATTGGCTTTCTCTCAGCCGCACTCTTAGGAGCGGCAGGCGTTGCACTGACGGTAACAGAGAGGGGTAGCTTGGCTCTCGTTTCTGTTTGGTGGCTTTACCAAGTGGCTGCAACTGGTATCAGTCTTTTCCTCCGGGTGGTTGTTAACTGGGGATATGTCAAAGTTGAGTTGTGGAAAGTAGGGAGGAAGAGGAGCAAGTTTACAATCGGTTTCTGGACGGGCTTAGCAAAACTTTTTGTGTGGTCTGCCTTTTATTTTGCTGGTGGAATGATCGCCTTTCACCTGATTAGATGGATGTGGCAGGTTGTTGAAACAGGTTGGTGTTGGAAGGAGTTGCAACCAGTTTTACCGTCGCAATTGAAAACGGCGTTGATTGCAATTCTGTTCCATCCCTCAGCGGCGGTTATCGGATTTACCGTGTTGGTTTTGATAGCGGCAGTGGTGACGCTTCCCTCTCTTGTTCGATTTTTGGAGCAGGACAGGGCTGCTTTAAAAGATAGGTTGGAAGCGCGGGTCCTTAATTACGAGCCTTACCTTTTCCATGGAGAAGGAATAATGCTGATAATGGAGAAAGACCTTTTGCATTTTCTGAGGGTACCGCGTTCACAAGCGGCACTATCTGCTCTGTCTGTTGCCTTCTTTTTGAGTGGAATGCTGGTAGAACTGGCTCGATTCTATTCTCTCGGGCGTTATCCCTGGGGACTTTTGCTGCTCAGCCTAATAGGTTCGTATGCTGTCTGCTTTTTTGGCCAGGATTTGGTTTGTCAAATAACAGGACCGGCAGCAGAAGGAGATCAATTTAATCTTTATCGTCTAACTCCTTTTCCGTATGAAGCTGTAATCTGGGGGAAGGTACTTCTAAGTACTGGATTGATGACTACTGCTACTTTTGTTTTCGGCGTGGCTCTTATTGGGTTATCAGAGGTAACAAAAATATGGGTGCCGGCTATTATCCTCGTGAACATTGCTGTACCTTTGGTAGAAGCTGTAGCCCATGCTGGTATACCCGCTTTTTTTGCCCTGAGGGGGCAAGGGGTGAACCAGGACTGGGATCGGCTTCAGTTGAGAGTGATTGCAAACGTTATCTCTGTAGGCTATTATCTTCTGCTTTTCGGGCTGTTGGGGGTTCCATCTGTCTATAGTATTTATGCCAAAGAAATGATGGTTCCAAGAGTTGAATGGGCTTATGCTTTTATCCTGCTACCGGTGCTCTTGCTTGTAGGAGTGATGAAGTGGTGGTGGCAAAGCTGGTTCGGCCGGCGTTGAGCGCTTTGGTTAACTCTTTTACTAGCAAGTCAGTTAAAATTCTCCTTAGTATCAGCGGGCTTGTTTATTCAGCAGGGTGGATAGTAGGTTTTTTAAGCTGTAAATTATTTCTTCCTCCAGAAGGTCCGATAGTACCAATCCATAATTCTGGCGTGATTCAAATTCTTGTTCATAATTTGCGCGCTGGAGCTCCCATCCTGGCCGGCGTTGCGACTTTTGGTTTTACAACCTTCTTTTTTCTGATTATGAACGGTATTGTTGCGGGTTTTGCAGCAGCTTCTGCCCAGAAAGTAATGGGCTGGGAACAAGTGTGTTTACGGATTCTTCCTCACGGCTTGTTCGAAATTCCGGCTACCGTTGCCTGGGGAGCTGCGGGCTTTAGTTCAGTGTGGTGGGTTTTGACCCGAATGTTTGATATAGGGGTAGAGGAGAAATTTTGGCACCATGTCTTGGTGCTTATTGCAGCAGGAGGGATTTTGTTGGCTATTGCGGCTGTTATTGAGGGAGCGATTACTTACCGGTTTGCTCTCAATTCTTAATGAAAAAATAAAGAGCCAGGGAGGAAGTAGGTTATGGAGTATATTCTTTTGGTTTCTGGAGTAGTACTTGTGTTTCTGGCTGGGTGGGGTTTTGTTAAAGAGCGAAGGAAGAAGATTGAACCCATCCCTTGGCTTCACCTTCTCAATCTCATAGTTGGGCTGGGAGCTGTGACGTATGCAGTATTCCGGCTTTTTTTGTGGAAATAGGGCAATGCTTTTTAATCTTCAAGCGAAAGGAGCTATTTTGCAGCAATGTTGATTTTCGAGGGGGTCAGCAAATCTTTTGGTGAACATCAGGTTTTAATTCACTGTAGTTTCCATCTCCCCGCGGGACAAGTGTGGGCCTTGGTCGGTCCCAATGGGGCGGGTAAGACCACCACTTTACGTTTAGCGGCGGGATTGCTGGAACCAACATCAGGGAAGGTATGGCTCGACGGTCATGATGTGCATACTGAAAGAGACAAAGTTCGTCCTTTGATTGGTTTTTGCCCAGATGCACCTTTCGCCTACGAATTTTTAACAGGCCGTGAGTTTCTTTACTTTATTGGCAGATTATGGAAGCTACCTGCAGCGGTGGTTGAAGAACGAGTGGAAAAAGTACTCTGCGAACTGAACTTAGAACAGGCAATTAATCGGCCAATTCGGGAGTATTCTCGGGGTATGCGCCAAAAACTTGGTTTTGTTGTTGCTGTTCTACACCAGCCTCGCCTCCTGCTACTAGATGAACCTTTTACAGCCGTGGACGCAGAAAGTGAAAGAGTCATGAGAAAATTGCTCCTTGATTTTGTCCATAAAGGCGGGAGTGTCCTTTTCGCCACTCATAATATGAATTTAGTGGAAAAATTAGCGGTTCGATGCTTGCGTATACAGGACGGCCGAATAGAGGTGGAGGAAACAGTAGCGAGGGTGAGAGCTGAAGAGGAAGCAGGGGGGGAAGGGGATGTTTGTTAAGGCGCGGGTGTTCCGGGTATTTGTTCAACCGAGGCAGGTATTTCGGGAACTTTTGGACCAGCCGGATGTTTTAACTCCTTTTCTTCTTTTTCTTGGGAGTCAGCTTTTGTGGTTATTAACGGGAAGCTCCGAGATTACTGGTTTGCTTAAGGAGCAGTTGGCAGCTGCGGGGGTTGGAGTAAAAGATTTACCTCTTGCCCTATGGGGTATTGTCGCGATAATTCTTCTGACCGGGACCGGGCTTATCTCGATTTTAAGTTTGTTCATCAACACTTTATTCTTGATAGGTTTTAGCCGGATAGTAGGTATGGAGATCTCATTTCCCTTCAGCGCTTCTCTGATTGCCTATTCACAAATGCCGTTGGTTCTGCGCAATGTGATTAACGCTGGATATACCCTGATAACCCGTTCTCTCTTTCCTCCTTTACCATTACCTTTCGGCATTTTGATACCAGAGGTTTCTGGAATACTACGTTCAGCCCTTGAGCATTTCGATATTTTTCTTTTTTGGGATTACATCATCTTAGGATTGGGATTGAGAGTCGCTTCTCCTCATAAAGCGGGAAAAGTGTGGGCAGTTTTTCTGCTGTTTGTTCTTACAAACGTGTTTCTAAGCTTTCTTTTTCCTTCTCCTCTTAAATCTTCTTCGCTGTTTATTCATTGACTCACATTTCCCGCGGCTCTGTCAAGTTAGTTGGTATGGCAAACCTCCCAATTGAGAGCAATAAATAAAAAAGCAAGAAGGACAAAAAAAGGGAGAAAACCCCGACCCAGCCTGAGAGCGAGCCCGACAAGCGGGTGGTATTTTTGAACGGCAAAGATTTAAGGCCGCTCCAGACGGTGCAAGTCAGCGACTACCCGCGGCTAGTAGTGGCTGGGGAGGATGGTTTCTCCGTCACCACGGGCGGCATCGGTGAAGGGGACGAAGTTGTGGAAAAATACTCTTACACCGGGCAGAAACTGGGCTGGAGTTTCCGACTCCCCGGAAAGGGAGCAGCATGGGGGATAACCTTTGCCGACGGCAGCCTGAAAAAGAGTGTACCCCTGCCGGGGGGGAACGATGCAGTTGGGGAGGTAGGGGCTAAAGTTTTAGGTGGATTTTCTGAAGGATAGGAAATTCGACAAAAATCGACAAAAAATACCCCTTGTTTTTTTTTTTTTTTGTTAAAATTTGAGCAAAACCGTGAAGCTGGTGTCCTAAGAATGATCTTTCTACTCATTACCATAATGTGGGAATGATAATTAAAAGACAGAGTTAAATAAACAAGGGAGTGGATAAGTTTCAGTAGCAAGCGATTCACTGGACATCTGCGAAAAGGGCAGTTTGGACATGCTGGTGCCCCCACGTCCTTAATGGATATATGCCGATTACATGAGGAAAGGAGGTGAGTGCTGTGAGCTACATCATGGAATTGACGGGGCTGTCTGCTCAAGCAGCGGGAACCGTTTTGATGTTTCTTGACATTGCCTCAACAATTGGCCTGTTGATGACTCTCACGGGCATCGGTCTTTCAGCAGCCGCTGCCATAATTGCTTACCGTGCTACCATTAGGAGACTGGCGAGACAAGCAGCTATTGCGTTGTAATTGAGAAAATTTTATAATTTAGTAAATGCTGGATAAGATACGGAAGGAGCATACCGTTCTTCCGTATCTTTTCTTTCTAAAAGTTTTATCTGTGGGCAAAGGTGGGAAACTTTTTGAGCAGGCTGCTGCAATATATCCGTTTTGAACGGTTAATGGAACGCCGCAAACAAAAAGAAGTTCTGCGGATTGTGTTAAAGCCTTTTCTGGATTTGTTTATGGAAAAAGACCAAAAGGTGGTTTTTCGGTGGGCTTGGCTTTTGCTGAGGTTTCCCAATGTTTTTAACGTTGTTTTTTTTACGTTAGCTTATTGTTTTTTGATTGGGAAATATGGTTCGGTGGAAGGAATTTTTTTCAGCGGTGTTGTGGGAATTCTGCACACTTTTTATTTGATAAATCACCGCTTTGACCGGGAAAAGATTTTAAATTTGCAGTCAGAGTTGAATTTTTTACTAAGACTTAATTTTGTCGGAAAAAATAAGTTCATCTTACAAAAATTGTTTTACGAAATAACCAAGGAGTGTTTGTACCTGTCTGTTCTGCCTTTAATTTTAACTGCAGTAATGCTAACTTTTATCGTGCCTTCTGCTGGCTGGTGGTTATGGCTAAACACATTTTTATTTGCTTCCATTAACTTTCTGTTCGCGTTTCAAATATTACAATCACGTCTGCGCCATCATAAACAACGACATAAGCAGCTATTAGCCTTTGCCCCTTTGTTTATTACTTTTTTCGTTTTTTTGTCCTTGCTGGATTATACAAAATTTATTCAGACCAGCCCATTGGATTTCAGAGGTTTTGCTGCTGAGAGCATTTCCGGACGCCAATGGACGATGACAGGTCTGACAGGGCTGCTCCTTCTTTATATGGTTGTTTGCACTGTTCCTTACCTTAGAGGGAAATACAACCTCCAGCCCTTTAAGAATGTTGAAGACGGTGCGGATTTTACCATTAAAGGTTACTCGGCATACCAGAAATTATTGTTAAAATCGATGCTGTATCGCGGAAGACTGAATAAAATTAGGCTTGGAATTCTGATGCTCACTTTAATTGTAGTGCTATTGTATCCGTGGCTTTCAAAACATCCGCATATTTCCAGTTCTGCCGTTTTTGTGCTCTTCTGTTACACGCCTTATTTGCTTTACTTTTTACTGCCTCACTATTTGTACGAGAGCTTAATAGAAAAAAGAAATTTGTATACAACTTATTATTTGCAAAAACGATATAGTTTCCGAAAATACGCTCTTCCCTTGGCTTTCCGCACGACGGTTGAGAAAACAGCGCCTTTTGTAGTTTTACCCATGTTACTCTTGATAGCTTTATATCACTTTATGGATGCTTTCATGTGGCTTGGACTGCTTTGTTACCTTATCAGCTATCTATTCGTAGTTAGAATTATAGTTTTTAGGATGTACCAGCTGGAGAAGTATGCCATTGAACAATTTGCTGCGATAAATTCCCAGGTGATTACTTCCAATATTGCGGATCATCTGTTGCTTTTCGGGCTTCCCATAGTTGTGGCTGGCCCGCTCCTTACCCTTTACATTGTTAAGGAGTGGCCTTTTCTCCTTTATTTCGGTTTTATTGGGTTGGCTTTGTATATGGGTTTATACAGCTTACTGGTTAAATGGAGAGATGGATCATGCTGAAAGTTAAAAATCTGAGTAAAAGTTATATCCCGGGAAAAAAAGTACTGGACAATATTTCGTTTTCGTTGCCTGCAGGATCTTTTGTGGCGCTTACCGGCAAAAACGGAATTGGCAAAACGACATTGCTAAACATTTTGGCGGGGCTGACGGATTTTGAGGGGGAGATTGTTTTCGGGGATGTTTGTTTGAAAACGCCGTCTGACGAAAGTATGGGGAAGTACATAGAGAAAACGGCGTTTATTCCGAATGATCCGTTTCTTTATCCTTACCTAACGTTTTCTGAAATGATAGAACTGATGATGGCGGTTTTGGGAAAAAAACAGATGGATGCCCACCTGCAAGATTTTCTTTCGGAACTTGGTTTGACGGATTATGAACGTGTTTTGATCAAAAATATGTCTCTTGGGACGCAGCAGAAGGTTGCTGTGGTAACCGCTTTTTTGGATGAACCTCAGTTGGTTTTGATGGATGAACCGTTTGTGAATTTTGACGATAATTCGCTGAAAGTTGTTTTGCGTTTTATCCTTGATTACTTGCAGCAAAGACAGGCAATTGTTATTTTTTCTACCCATTCCCAGGACCGCC
>JASUSC010000001.1 GCA_030446285.1 Eubacteriales bacterium
AGCAAATGAATACCGGCAATAAGGGTAGAGAAAACAGAGAAAAAGGGGAACAAAAAAAAGAAGGGTGAGGGGGGTAACCCCCTCTTTTTCCTTCCAGCAGCTTTCTGTTGCTCCCTCCTTCCCTTTTCTGTTATAGTGAAAGCAGAAAAAGGCTGATCGAAAAGGGATGAAAAAAGATGAAAAACCAGGCAAACCTGCTGCTATTCGTTCTTCTCGGCGCCGGAGCCGGATGGCTGGCCAATTTTCTTCTGCTACGCTCCCTCTTTTATCCCCGGCGGCCGGTAACAGTTCCTTTTTTCAACTTCACGCTGTGGGGGTTGTTACCCCGCCGGCAGGAAGAAGTGGCCCGGCTGGTAGGCAAATGGGTGGAGAAGGAATTCCTCGGGCCGGAGGGTTTATTGACCCAGTTGGAAAAGCAGGGGATTACCGGCAGGCTGCAGGAGGAAATGGTGGCCGGGATCCTGAGGCGGGTGAAGGAAAAGATTCCCGCCCTGGTACCGGGTGTTATCCGGGACCGCTTGTTAGCGGGGTTAGAAAAGGCCTTGCGGCGGGAAATTCAGGAGTTTATGCAGGCTTCACTGGCGCAGGCGGCGACTACCCTGGAAGAAAAATTTCCCGTGGGTCAGATGGTGGAAAACCGCATCCGCGCTTTGGAGCTTTTAGAGCTGGAACGGACGCTGCACCGGGAAACGGTGCGGCTTCCCGTAATTGGTGGAGTAATAGGTGCTTTGCTGGGAGTTCTTTTCTGGTTGCTGGATCTGGTATTATGAGGGCTTTTTTGGTAAGCCGGCTTGGGCCGGGTTTTTTCTTTCCCAGCAATTTTCCCAATTTAATAATTTTTGTGCAAAATTTTTTTGAGGCAGGAAAAAGCTAGGAGCAGGTTGAATATCTCTGCTTAACTATTTATCCATGTTGCAGGCCTGAGCTTGTCCGGCTGTTCACATTCTTTCGGATGACGAAAAATGACGGTGTGCGGCGTACCTTTCGACATGTTTTAAAAGGGGGAGGGTATTTTTTAGACTTAAAAAGCAGGAATCGGCGAATTTTTAGCGAATACACTAAAGAAAGGAGAATGGAGTTTATGTACAAGATCCTGCGCAAAAAAGTCCTGTGTCCCACGCTGAAACTCTTCGAAGTCGAAGCACTGCACGTGGCCAGGAACTGCAAACCCGGACAGTTATTATTCTCCGCATTCACGAGAAGGGTGAACGGATCCCGTTGACCATTGCTGATTTTAACCGGGAAAAGGGAGCCATTACCATCGTCTTCGCGGAAGTGGGGAAAACCACTAAAGAACGTGGTACGCTGGAGGCTGGCGATACCATTCTCGATTTCGTGGGTCCTCTGGGCAGACCTTCCCACATTGAAAAGTTCGGCCGGGTAGTATGCGTAGGTGGAGGCGTAGGAGTAGCACCTGTCTTTCCCATCACCAGAGCTCTGAAAGAAACTGGCAACGAAATCATCAGCATTATCGGAGGGCGCTCGAAAGAACTTCTTTTTTGGGCTGATGAGAGGGTGGATGGTACCTGAATGTGCGGTGCCTGCCGGCTAACGGTGGGTAACGAGACCAAGTTTGCCTGTGTAGGTGATCCCAAATTTGACGGGCATCTGGTGGACTTTGATAAGCAGATGCGCCGGACGGAAATTTTTGCCGATGAAGAGAAGAGAGCTCTGAAAGCCTTTACCTATGGAGGTGGTTGCGGATGTCATTATGATACCCACATGTTTCATCGGTAACGAAGAAGGCTGGGTTGTGGACATGGAGTGTGTCTGAAGTACGAGCTGGGTGAACCCGATGAATGCGGGCGTTGTTCTCCTGTTCCCATCCCCGGTTCCGAACACATCGTGGAAGTGGATATGTAATTGCTGTGGTCAGGGACCCAACCCGCTGGTGTCTCAGACCACTGTTGGCCTGGAGACTACATAGGAAGGGAGATATCGTCGCTGACCCGGCGACCGGTGCTACTTCCAAGCCCCGGGTCTTTTCCGGCGACGACGTGGTTACCGGTGCGGCAACGGTTATTAAAGCCATGGGTGCCGGCCGGGTGGCGGCTAATGCCATCAATGAGCTCCTGAAGAACAGCTAAAGTTGCGGACGCTGCGGCCTTCCTTGAGAAGGGTGGGTCAGAGGTACCCTTTCTTTTGTGGGACGTGGCTTGGTTTGCTGTACATAGAACTGGCAGGGGGAACGGAGAAAAAAGGTGAGGAGGTCGGATAATCATGTCCATGCTGGACAAAACCTGTCACGAGTTTATTGAAGTTCTTGCCTCCAAAGCTCCTGTTCCTGGGGGCGGCGGAGCGGCTGCTTTAGGAGGAGCCATTGGAATGGCCCTCTCCAACATGGTTGGCAACCTGACGGTGGGTAAGAAGAAGTACGCTGATGTAGAAGAAGAAGTGAAGGAGCTCATTGCCAAAGGGAGCAAAATTATTGAAGAGTTGAAGACCCTGGTTGACAAAGATGCGGAAGCGTTTGAGCCCCTCTCCAAAGCTTACGGGCTGCCCGCGGAAACGGAAGAGCAGAAGAAGATAAAAGAAGAAACTTTAGAGAAGTGCTCCAAGGACGCCTGCTCTGTGCCCATGGAAATCATGCGCAAGGCCTTTGAAGGGATCAAAATCCACCACCGCATGGGTCAGATTGGTTCCATGCTGGCAATCTCCGACGTGGGCTGCGGTGTGGTCTTCCTCAAAGCCGCTCTGATCAGCGGGATGCTCAATGTTATTATCAACCTCAACACCATTAAAGACCAGGAGTTTGTCAACAAGACCAAAGCAGAAATGGAGCAACTCCTCAACGAAGGCAGCAAAATTGCCGACGAGACACTGGAGATGGTCATTAATAAAATCAAAAAATAGGAAAACAGTGGCGGGAGGGTAAAAAATGGCGGAAAGACTCACCGGTAAACCGGTGGCGGATGCGATTAAAGAGGAACTGAAAGGAAAAATAGCCAACTTGAAGGCCAAAGGTATCGTGCCCAAGCTGGGGATTATCCGGGTAGGGGCTCGGCCCGATGACCTTTATTACGAAGGTGGGGCCAAAAAAACCTGCGAATCTATCGGAATGGAGTACGAAGTTTTTGAGTATCCCCAGGATATCGACCAGGCTTCTTTTGAAAAAGCCGTTGCCGAAGTAGGAGCGCGGAAAGATATCCACGGCATTCTTATGTTCAGCCCGCTGCCCAAGCACCTGGACGAGCGCAAAATCCGGGCGCTGATTCCGGTGGAGAAGGACGTTGACTCCCTCACTCTGGCCAGTGCGGGGAAAGTTTTTGCCGATGACCCCACCGGTTTCCCGCCCTGCACGCCGACGGCGGTAATGGAAATCCTGAAATATTACAACATCCCCCTGCAGGGCAAGAGAGCCGTTGTTCTCGGCCGTTCTATGGTAGTTGGTAAACCGGCAGCGATTCTCTTGCTGCGGGAGAATGCTACCGTCACCATCTGCCATTCCCGGACCCAGAACCTGCCCGACGTGTGCCGGGAGGCCGATATCCTGGTAGCCGCGGTTGGCCGAGCAAAAATGGTGAAGGAGAACTTTGTGAAGCCGGGCATGGTGGTTATTGACGTGGGTATCAATGAGGACCCCGACAACCCCGGCAAGTACTGCGGCGACGTGGATTTCGAAAAAGTGGAGCCCATCGTGGACAAAATTACGCCGGTTCCTGGCGGCGTAGGTTCGGTAACCACGGCGGTGCTTTGCAAGCACACGGTTAAAGCTTGCGAAATGTTGAACGGTTTAGCATAATAAAGTAAAGGGCCTGTTCCTTGAACCCCCGGTCCTGCCGGGGGTTTTTTAATAGGACCGGCAAAGACGGGAGAGGAAAGCAAATGAACGGAATCCTCACCGTTTCCCAGCTCAATCAGCAAATCAAGGAATACCTGGGAATAAACCCTTTTTTCTCCAATGTATGGGTGCGAGGAGAGATTTCGAATTTTCGTCACCACTCATCCGGCCACATGTATTTCACCCTCAAAGATGAGGAATCGTCTCTGCGGGCGGTGATGTTTCGCTCCCGGACGCTGTATTTGGAGTTTACGCCTTACAACGGTTTAGCGGTAATCGCTCGAGGTGAGGTTTCGGTTTATCCGCGGGATGGGGTTTACCAGCTTTATGTGGCCGAAATGTTCCCCGACGGAATTGGCAGCGTGTATCTTGGTTTGCAGCAACTGAAGGCAAAACTGGAGGCAGAAGGGCTTTTTGCTCCAGATCGAAAAAAACCCCTGCCTTTTTTGCCAAAAAAGATAGGAATAGTTACTTCGCTGCAGGGAGCGGCAGTCAGGGACATGATAGCTGTTCTCAGCCGCAGATTTCCTGGTCTGGAGCTGTTGGTTGTGCCTGTAACGGTACAGGGAGAAAGGGCGGCCGGGGAAATAGTGGAGGCTATTGAGATTCTTAACCGCCTGCGCTTAGTGGATGTGATAATTATCGGTCGCGGCGGTGGCTCTCAGGAAAATTTATGGGCTTTTAACCAGGAAGAAGTTGTCAGGGCAGTAGCGGCATCCCGGATACCGGTGATTTCCGCTGTGGGCCACGAGACCGATTATACCCTAACTGATTTGGCGGCTGACCGGCGGGCTCCTACACCTTCGGCTGCGGCAGAACTGGCGGTGCCGGAAAAGGAGAGTTTACTCCTGCGGGTGGTAGAACTCAATACGCGGGCCAGGCGAGCTCTGCAACGATGGGTGGAGAACTTCCGTCTGCGACTGGAACGGCTGGAAAAAAGCCGCTACCTCCAAAATCCAAAGGAAATTGTCTCTACTCGCCGGGAGAAGTTAGAACTGCTTACTCAACGGTTACAGCATCTTATCGAACGGCACCTGATGGACAGGGAGCAGACCCTTGCTCTGCTGGCAGAAAAGCTGGATGCCTTGAGCCCCCTCAAGGTTTTGCAGCGGGGCTATGCCCTGGTGGAAAAAGAAGACGGGGCCCTGGTGAAGGCGGCGGAAGGGCTGGAGCCCGGTGAGAGGATCAGGGTAAAGTTTGCCAAGGGAATGGTACTCAGCCGGGTGGAAAGGGTGGTAAAAGGAGGGGTAGCGGATGAAAAGGGGAGAGAGAACGGCTGCTGAGGTAAAGAGCGACCTTTCTTTCGAGGAAGCCCTGGCGCGCCTGGAAGAAGTGGTGCGGGTGCTGGAAGAGGGGAATCTGCCTCTGGAAGAGGTGCTGAACCTCTTCCAGGAAGGGATTAGTTTAAGCCGTTTCTGTCATGCCTGCCTGCGGGAAGCGGAAACGAAAATAGAGGTTTTGTTGCGCGAGGAAGAAAACATGCGGATTGTTTCCCTGGAAGAGGCAGGACTGGTTTTGAGCGGAGAAAGAGGACTGGAGGAAGAAGAAGATGAAGTTTGACCGGGAAAAAATGCTGGCGAAATGGCAGGAAAAAGCTCGGCTGGTGGATCGGGCTTTAGAGGAGTTGTTGCCTCCGTCCGACAGGGAGCCGGCGGTAATTCACCAGGCCATGCGCTACTCTCTCTTTGCCGGGGGAAAAAGAATCCGCCCCGTCCTCACGCTGGCGGCGGCTGAAGTAGCTGGCGGGAACTGGCGTGATGCTCTTCCGGCTGCCTGTGCTTTGGAGATGATTCATACCTATTCCCTCATTCATGACGACCTGCCTGCCATGGACAACGACGATTTCCGCCGGGGCAAACCCACCTGCCACCGGGTGTACGGGGAAGGGATGGCTATCCTTGCCGGCGACGCCCTTCTTACCTTAGCTTTTCAGGTGCTGGCGGAAGCGGCGACCGGGAAAGAGGCCCAGCGGTACATACAGGTGATTGCCGAGATTGCAGCGGCTGCGGGGACGGCCGGCATGGTGGGCGGTCAGGTTATGGATTTACAGGCCGAAAATCAGGTGATTGACGGAACTACAATGGCCAAAATCCATTCTCTTAAGACGGGTGCTCTCATTCGGGCGGCAGTTCGCAGCGGAGCCTTGCTGGCCGGGGCAGAGGAAGATGTTCTCCAGGTGCTGACGGTGTACGCGGAAAAATTCGGTTTGGCTTTTCAGATAACCGATGATATTTTGGATGAGGTAGGGGAGGCTGCGAAAATGGGCAAAAATCCGGGAAGCGACCGTCGCAAACAAAAGGCTACCTATCCTTCCCTTTACGGTCTTGAGGTGGCCCGGGAAAAGGCGCGGGAGGCGGTGGAGGAAGCTGTGGTCGTATTAAAACCTCTCGGAGAAAGGGCGGAGTTTCTCGAGTTTTTGGCCTGTTATTTGCTGGAGAGGGAAGGTTGAACCTGCCGGGAAAACATTTTATGGTAATCAGTACCCCCGTCCCGGCATAGAGTTATAGGGCGGGGGGAATTTTTATGTTTTTCCGGCGGCTTAAGGTGCCTTTGTTCTGGCAGGAAAATTGGGGGAAGTTTCTGCTGGTTTTCCTTTTTTACCTGGGCGGGCTAGTAGCGGGATCGATAACGGTGAAATTCGTCGGTGCCGCTCAATACAAAGACATGGCGGATGGAATAGGTTTTCTCGTTAAGAATATGAAGGCAGGCGGAGAAATTGATCGGTATGGCCTGGCGCTGAAAGCAATGCAGAAAAACTTCCTTGACTTTGCGGTTATTTATTTTGCTGGCCTTTCGGTAGTGGGCTTTCCCCTGGTTGGAGTGTGGCTGGCCTGGCGGGGGTTCCGTCTCGGTTTTACGGTGGGGTTTCTGGCCCGGGTTAAGTCCTACCAGGGGCTAATCCTGGGGACGGTTGCCCTTCTCCCTCATCAACTGCTGGAAATTCCGGTTTTTTTTCTCGCCGGAGCCCTTGCTTTCGGTTTTTCCCTATCGCTGCTCCGGGGGCGCAGGGAAATCGGCAGGGCCGGGGTGGGACGGAGACTTATTCTGTATACGGTCATGATGCTGTTGCTGGGACTAGTTCTCTTTCTGGGGTGTTTGGTGGAAGGCTATCTTTCCCCTGCCGTTGCCCACCTCGTTGTCCGCTACCTTTCTTTTTAAGGGCAGGGGTAAATTCGGGACGGGTTTGCTGGGAGAATTTGATTGGGGGAAAAGATGAAGCGATTTTAGCGACTTTAACGCTCGCTCTAAATTCGCCGGCCTAACTTGCCCTAAAACTCGTCGCCGTAAGCCAAAGGCCGCCGGCTACACGGCATCCGTGCCGTGAAATCCGGCTGGCCCAAACGTCCTGTTTGGGCCCTGGATGCTGCTCCGGCTTCTTCGTTAAGGGCAAGTAGCGGCCGCGAAAAGTCGCTCACTATAAAGTCGCTAAAAATTCGGCTCCCTTAAAACAAGAACCCGGTAACCCAGGAAAAAGTGTTGCTGATAACCTGACACCGGTAGGCGGATTTTTGGTACATTTCGGCTGTGGTATAATTTTTAGTGTAGCAATTTAGTTTTGGAAACAGGGGGAAGCTTTTTTGGAAATTATTGCAACTCACACCAATACCGACTTTGACGGCCTGGCGGCCATGGTGGCGGCCAAAAAACTGTACCCGGAAGCGGTTATGGTTTTAACTCACCTTCACGACAACGTGGAGGAGTTCGTTTCTTTACACAAAGATGCCTTGGGTTTTTTGACGGCCCGGGAAGTGGCCAAAGAGCAGATAGAGCGTCTTATCCTGGTTGATACCAGTATCAGGGAACGGCTGGGTGAACTGAAAGACCTTCTGCTGCGGCCGGGAATCGACATCCACATTTATGACCACCATCCTACCTGTACCGGTGATCTTAAAGGGAGCTTGCAGGTGATAGAAAATACCGGTGCTGTGACAACCCTGCTGGTAGAAATTATCCGCCAAAAAGGGATTCCCATTACTCCCTTTGAGGCTACTATTTTTGCTTTGGGGATCTACGAAGACACCGGCTCCCTTCTTTTCCCCAATACGACGGCTAGAGACGTGGCAGCGGTTGCCTATTTGCTGGAGAAGGGGGCCAAGCTGGGAGTGGTAGCGGAGTTCATCGATCGCCCCTTGTCCCCGGAGCAGAAGGATCTGCTTCAGAAGTTAATGGAAGGCGCAGAGGTTCGTACCTTTCAGGGAGTTACTGTTCTCCTAGCTACAGCGGTGGAAGAGGAATATGTGGGAGGAGTGGCCCTTCTCACCCACAAGCTCCTTGACATTTACCGGACTGATGTGGCCCTCACCGTGGTCCAAATGGGCGGCAGGGTCTACGTGGTAGGCCGAAACCGGTTAGACAGGGTGGATCTGCGGCGGATTCTGGCACCTTTGGCCGGAGGAGGCCACGCTACGGCCGCTTCGGCTACGGTGAAGAACAGTACCCTGGAAGAGGTGGTTCAGAAGCTCCTGGCAGCTCTGGAAAAACACATCCGGCCGGCGATAACGGCGGGAGACATTATGTCTTCCCCGGTGAAAACAGTATCTCCCGACACTACCATTGAGGAAGCTGGGCGGATAATGCTCCGTTACGGCCACACCGGGTTGCCGGTGGTAGATGAAAACGGTTATGTGGCGGGAATAATTTCCCGGCGCGACGTGGATAAAGCTATTCACCACGGGCTGGGACATGCCCCCGTCCGAGGTTACATGACCAGGCGGGTGATCTGTGTCACCCCCCGCACTTCCTTAAGCGAAGTCCAGCGGCTGTTGATCGAGAACGATATTGGCCGACTGCCGGTAATGGACGAAGGACGGCTGGTGGGAATAGTTTCCCGGACGGACGTGCTGCGCACTCTCCATGGTGGTAGTTACCCGGAGGGTTACCGGCAATTGTTCGATACGCCGCCCGGCGGGAGCGTAGTTTATAACCTCCGCGACCGACTTAGCCGGCTACCGGAAAAAATCCGCCAGTTGCTCCTGCAAATTTCCTCCACGGCTGACCGGCAAAAAATGTCGGTTTATCTTGTTGGCGGCGTGGTGCGGGACCTGCTTTTGGGAGTACCTAATTACGATTTGGATATAGTGGTCGAGGGGGATGCTCCCCTCCTGGCCCGGCGGTTTGCGGAAGAGCTGGGCGGGCGGCTGCGAACCCATGAAAAATTCGGGACGGCGGTTGTAATTTTACCCGACGGCCAGCGAATAGATTTTGCCACCGCGCGAACAGAATATTATGAGTACCCGGCGGCTTTACCCCAGGTGGAACGTTCTTCCTTGCGGCAGGACCTCTACCGGCGTGATTTTACCATCAACGCCATGGCCATCTGTCTCAACAGTGCTCATTTCGGCGAATTGGTGGACTTTTTCAACGGCCGCCGGGACCTGGAAGAGGGAATAATCCGTGTTTTGTACAACCTGAGTTTTGTTGAAGATCCGACCCGGATTTTGCGGGCGGTGCGCTTCGAGCAGCGATACGGTTTCCGCATCGAAGACCAGACCCTGGGCCTTCTAAAAGCGGCTGTAAAAGACGGGTTGTTAGGGCGGCTGTCGGCTGAGCGTTTGCGCCAGGAATTGATTCACATCCTGCAGGATTCCCACCCCTGGCGGTCGGTGGCTAGGATGGGGGAACTGGGGATCTGGCCCGCCATCCTACCGGAGGCGGAGATAACGGAGAAAACGGTGGCAGAGATGGAACTGTGTGCTGCTGTTGCCCAGGAGTTGCAGCAACTGGGAATAGAAACCGGAGAGGAGATGTGGCTCAGTTATCTCTTCCTGCTCCTCTACTCGGCCGGGGGGAAGTTTTCCCGTTGCCTGGACAAGCTTAAACTGCCATCCCGCTGGCGAAAGAAACTGGAAAGACTTAAAAGCATGCTTCCTGGGATACTGGAGACTCTAACCGGAAAGGAAGAGTTGCGGCCCAGCCGGCTTTATCAATTGCTTTCGCCTCTGGATAGCGTTTTTTACTGTCTGTTGCCTGTCTTGGCTGGGGAAGAAGGCCGGGTCGGCGTGATGGAGGGGCTGAAAAAATTCGGCCAACTCAGAGGAAAAGAGCGTCCTTTTTTAACCGGGCATGATATAATAGCTATGGGATACCGGCCTGGTCCCTGGATTGGCGAAGCCCTTCGTTACCTGCAGCGGGCACGATTAGACGGAAAGGTAACCACCCGGGAAGAGGAGGAGAAGGCGGTCCGTCTTTTCCTTGCCCGTTATTTTGATGATGAAAAGACGGGGCCGGCACAGGGGGAATGAGCAGTTGATTTGGCATTTGAGCCTGATAGAATGGTTGCTTTTAGCGCCGGCAATTTTGCTGGCCCTGACCGTCCATGAAATGGCCCATGCTTACGTAGCTTATCTTCACGGCGATCCCACCGCCAGCAGGGAAGGACGGATAACTTTGAATCCGTTAAAACACCTGGACCCGGTGGGAACTTTGCTGTTGCTCCTTACCGGTTTCGGTTGGGCCAAGCCTGTTCCTATCAATCCTTTTTATTTCCGGGGTGACCGGAACCGGGGAGTTTTTTTTACTTCCCTGGCCGGCCCGGGGGCCAACCTGATCCTTTCTTTTCTGGCCGTGTTAATGATTAAAGTCTTGCTGGTAGTGGGGATTACCAACTCCTACTTAATTGTTTTCTTTAAGCTACTGGCTCTGATCAACATTGGCTTGGGTTTATTTAACCTTCTCCCGGTGCCACCCTTGGACGGGTCCAAGATTCTAGCCAGTCTTTTGCCGCCGGAGCGGCGCTATATCGTCTACGAAATGGAGCGATACGGTTTTCTTATTCTTATTCTCCTACTGTATTTCGGCGGCGACATTATTGGGCCGCTGCGGACCTTGATTTACAACCTGGAACTTGCTCTTGTCGGCCTGAGTGGGCTGTGATTATTACAACAGTGGTGAGGAGATGAGGGATGAAAGAAGAGAGAGTATTGAGCGGCATGCGTCCGACAGGAAAACTTCATCTTGGCCACCTGAGCGTGCTGGAAAACTGGGCGGCGTTGCAGGATAAGTACCGCTGTTTTTTTATGGTGGCCGACTGGCATGCATTGAGTACCGAGTACGCTGCTTCTGCTGAAATTCCCGGGAAAATCAGGGAAATGGTTCTCGACTGGCTCAGCGCGGGCATAGACCCGGAAAAGAGTGTTATTTTTGTTCAATCCCACGTGAAAGAACATGCCGAACTGCATTTGCTTTTCTCGATGATTACTCCTCTCTCCTGGCTGGAACGGGTGCCCACTTACAAGGAGCAGCTCCAGCAACTGGGGGAACAGGGAAAGGATATTAACACCTACGGTTTTCTGGGCTACCCCCTTCTCCAGGCTGCCGATATCCTTCTCTACAAAGCTACGGCGGTACCGGTGGGCGAGGATCAACTGCCCCATCTGGAACTGACGCGGGAAGTGGCACGGCGGTTCAATTTCCTCTTTGGCGAGAAAGTCTTTCCTGAACCCCAGGCCCTTTTGGCCCGGGTGCCGCTTCTGCCCGGTACCGACGGGCGGAAAATGAGCAAGAGTTACAACAACTATATCAGCATCAGCGCTTCTTCGGAGGAACTGTACGAGAAAATCCGCAATATGATCACTGACCCGGCGCGGGTGCGCCGGCACGACCCCGGCCATCCCGAAGTTTGCACCGTCTTTACTTATCACCGGGTGTACAACCCGGAACGGGTGGCGGAAATAGAAGAAGAGTGCCGGCGGGCCGGCATTGGCTGCGTGGAATGTAAGAAGATCCTTGCTCAGCGCAAGGACGAATTGTTAACACCCTTGCGGGAGAGAAGAAAAGAGTACGAAGGCAAAAAAGGTTTGGTGCAGGAGATATTGCAGGAAGGGGCCCGGCAGGCGAGGGAGGTAGCGGCTGCCACTATGGAACAGGTCAGGAGGGTAATGCACCTGAGCGAAGGGGAGGTTTAAACCTTGGCTTATGTGGTGCGGCTGGAAATATTTGAAGGCCCTCTCGACCTGCTCATGCACCTGATCGAAAAAAACCAGGTGGATATTTACGACATTCCCATCGCCCAGATTACAGCCCAGTATTTAGAATATCTGGAAACCTTGGAAAAACTGGACCTGGAAGTGGCCAGCGAGTTTTTAGTTATGGCGGCGCGACTGCTGGCCATCAAAGCGGCCATGCTCCTTCCCCGGCCGACCCGGCCGGAGGGAGAGGCCGGGGAGGAGATGGAAGAAGAAGATCCCCGGCAGGAATTGGTCCGGCGACTTCTGGAGTACAAAAAATTCAAGGAGGCTGCCCACTATCTTCAGCGTCTGCACCGGGAGGAAGAGAGGTACTGGGCGCGTTCAAACAGCAGAGAGATGTATGAACCCTTTTTCCAAGAAGAAAACCCTCTGGCCGGGGTAAGTCTATTCAGTCTGGTGGATGCCTTACGCCAGGTGTTGCAGCGAATTGTAGATGAGGGCAGGACTGAAGAGGAAATTACTCTGGTCAGGGATGAAGTGACGGTGCGGGATAAAATGCGGGAAATTATGGCCCGCCTGTTTCTTAGGCCGGAAGGACTGTGTTTTACCGACCTTTTTGGCGGGCAGACCAGGCGGTCGGAGGTGGTTGTCACCTTCCTCGCTCTCCTCGAACTTATCAAAATGGGCCGGGTGAGGGCGTACCAGGAGGGGATTTTTGCCCCTATTATCCTGTATGCCCGAATGGAAAAGGTGCGACGGGAGGGATAGTTTTTTGCTTTTTCCCGAAGATTTACGGGCCATTCTGGAAGGGATCCTCTTTGCCGCCCAGGAACCGCTGGAGGTAAAGGATTTGGCCCGGCTGGTAGAGTGCAGCGAGGAAGAGGTGGCGGCGGTTTTGGCGAAAATGGAAAAGGAGTACGAGCAGCCGGGCAGGGGCCTAACCCTGCGCAGGGTGGCCGGGGGTTACCAGCTTTTCGCTAAACCGTTGGCGGTACCCTATATAGAGAAGATGTACCGCCGCAACGGTTCCTCCGGTCTATCCCGGGCAGCGCTGGAAACCTTAGCCATTATCGCTTACCGCCAGCCTATTACGCGGAGCGAGATCGAGTTTATCCGGGGAGTTAAATCCGACCGGGCTATTGCTACTCTGCTGGAGAAAAAATTGATCCAGGAAGTGGGTCGCAAAGAAGGGGTGGGGCGCCCGGTCCTTTTCGGCACCACCAAGGAGTTTTTGCGCTATTTTGGTCTGGAAGACCTGTCCCAGTTGCCGCCTCTGGAAGAGTTTGCGCAAGCGGCAGAAGCCAGTTTGGCGAAAGAGAATGCGGTAGAAGAGAATGAGGGGAAAAGGGAGTCCTGAGGGGGATTCCTTAATTTTTGGGCGGGAATATTTTTACCCGCGCTGGAAAAAATAAGCTTAAAAAGAGAGAAAGGGGCTGCCGGAAACTGGTGGAGCGGCTCTTTTTTATTTTCCTCGCTGTCTTCGCAGCCGGTCTTATATTTCTCCTCTTTGTACCTTGTTTTTTGGAAGCGGAACTGGCCTTTGCCCGGGGCCACCTGCATTTGTTGCTGGCGGTAAAACTGGGGAAAAGGAAAATTTATTTCCGGAGATATTTGCTCGAAGATACAGACCGGGAGGAAGAAAAAAGCCGGGGCAGTTTTCATTTTATTCCGGAATTTGCTTCCCTTTTTTTCTCCTTTTTCCAAACGATAAAGAAACACGGTTTTGCCGGGGGGATTATCACCTCGTTGCGGCAAGATTTTTTGCGGTGCATCTGGGAGAAAATACGGCCTTTTCTGCAATTTTGCCGGGGAATGAGGTTAGCGGAACTCCACTGGCAGGTCCAGTACGGCTGGGGGGACCCGGCCCTTACCGGCTTTTCTTACGGGATACTGTGGGCGCTTATTTCTGCTTTTTCCACTCTGTTTGTTAATTACACGGGTGGTTATTTCCCTTCCTCTGCCTTTCACGACAAAATGAGCGTTACCATCGAACCGGTTTTTGACCGCAGGGTTTTTTCCTTTTCTGTGCGTTGCATATTCCGGCTCCGGTTGGTTCATATTATAACTGGCATAGTAAAAATGACGGTAAGGCGTTTGCGGGAGAAAGGGTGGGGAGGTAAAAAGGTATGCAGGAGCAGCATCCCATTGAGGGATTGATGAAAACTGCTATGGAAAGCATAAAAGAGATGGTGGATGTCAACACCGTGGTGGGAGACGCGGTGGAAACTCCCGATGGTAACGTTATTATCCCCATTTCCCGGGTAACCGTGGGATTTGCGGCGGGAGGAAGCGATTTTGCTCCCGGTGAAAATGGGAAGGGAAACGCGCACAATAACTACCCCTTTGGCGGTGGCAGTGGTGCGGGGGTTTCTGTCCAGCCGGTAGGGTTTTTGGTGGTGGGCAAACAGGAAGTGCGACTGATTCCTGTCGACGGTAACGTCACGGTGGATCGGATTATCGATAACGCTCCCCGCCTTTTGCAGCAATTGCGGGATATTTTCGACGGGAGAAAAGAAAAAAAGAGGGGTGAACCCTCTTTAGTAGTGGAGAAAGAGAGCTACTGATAAGCGTTTAAGCGTTAGCGAAGCTGGTTTAACACCTGGTCGGAGACGGCTATTGTCCCGCCCAGAACGTAAAACTGCCGGGGGGAAGAATAGGAAGCTAGGTAGGAGGAGATCTCCGGCGGCAGGTGGTCGGAGGCGGTAAGGAGCAAAGGGGCTCCGGCCAGTCCGGCCAGGGGTCCTCCGGCCAGGGCGTCGGGAAAGTTTTCCCCGGTGGTTACATAGAGGACGGGAGCAGCGGGGAAGTATTTCTGGACGAAGAGACGACAGGTGTCGTAACGGTTGCTGCCGGCGATTTCGACGAAGCGGGCTTGAGGCAGGAGGGATTTGAGTTTTGTTCGGCTTCCGGCAATAGCGCGGGGACCGCCAACAATGATGACGGTGGCGGGACGGTACTGTTGCAAAAAGCTGGCTACTTTATCGGGAAGAGAATCCCGCGGGACCAGGAGAATGGGATACCCGTGCTGGGCGGCATACGGGGCAACCGAGAGGGCATCGGGGAAGTTTTCGCCGCTGACTACCAGAACGGTCCCACCGCTGGTAACGGTTTTGCCTGCGATTTTTACGGCGGTTTCGTACCTGTCGGAACCGCCTATTCTTTCCACCCGGTAGCCCTTGCCGGCAAAGTAGGTGGCGAACTCATCGCTTAGCGCCCCTGTTCCGCCCAGGAGGATTACTTTCCCCCCCGGGGTCAGCATTCGTTCGGCTTCAGCCAGAACGGAGGCATTGGCTGCGATTTTATCGGTGGTGGCATTGTTGAGAAGGAGGAGGGGAGAACGCCCATAAAAGGCCCGCAGGGAGGCCCCGGTAAGGGCATCGGGGTAAGACGTCCCGGTGGCTAGGATTACAGCCGGTGCGGTGTGGTCGGGGAAAATTTCCTGGATTACGGGGGCTATCCGCCGGGCTACGGCGATGGCCGTTTCGTAACGGTTGTTCCCGGATAAACGCACAGGAGGGGTGGGAGCACCGCCGGTGTAAGTAAAAGACCAGGTGTAAAGGGCGCGATTGTAGTTGCTGTCGTAAAGGTCGGCGGTTACCACGTGGAAACCGGGCCGCAGGGAGAGAGTAACAGCAGCAGTGTTGCCGCTGATGGTGGTTGGTTGCAGTTGGCCGTCCAGGAAAAGGCGGGCCTTGGATATGGTTTCAGAGCAGGTAAGGGAAAGGGTGGAAAGGCTGTTCGTTGTAGCCAGATTGAGGGGGGAGGTACTTGTTACTGTCGGCGGGGTGAAGTCACCGCCGGTACCGGTGAGGAGCTGGAGGGTGCGGAGGAAGTCAACCCGGCCGAAACCATATTTGGAATCGCTACCGGGACTGCCCAGATCTACTGCCCCAGCTTTAATTCGGGCTTCGACAGTGGCCGGCTGGAGACTGGAGTTGTACGAGTACATAAGGGCGGCCAGAGCGGAGACATGAGGAGCAGCCATAGAAGTACCGGTTCCGTAACCGTAGCCGCCGCCGGGGAGGGTGGAAAGAACGGCTACTCCCGGAGCCACCACATCCAGATTGGTGCCGTAGTTGGAGAAAGAGGCTAAGTTGTCGTTCCGGTCGGTGGCGCCTACCGAAACTACTTCCGGATAAGCGGCGGGAAAAGCCAGAGAGCTTTTTCCTTCGTTACCGGAAGCTGCTACCACAGTTATTCCCCTGGCTATAGCTGCGTCGATGGCTGCCCGCAAAGCATTGCTGGTTTCACCCGTACTCATACTCAGATTAATAACCTTTACTTCGGGGATTCGAGTGGCGTAGTCAATTGCTGCGGCGATGTCACTTTCCGTGCCGGCTCCGCCGTCGTAGAGGGCTTTGATGGGGAGAATTTTTATTCCTGCAGCCGCTCCGGCAATACCGGTACTGTTATTGGCAGTGGCGGCGATGATGCCGGCTACATGGGTACCGTGACCGTTGTCGTCATAGACGTAACAACTGCCGTCGATGGCGTTGTAGAAAAGGGAAGAGGGAGCCAGAGCTGAAGCGAGATCGGGATGAGAAGGGTCGATACCGGTGTCGATGACGGCCACGTAAACAGAAGAATTTGGGGTGACCAAGTTCCACGAGGCAGTGGCTCTGATTGTTTTCAGGTTCCATTGCAACGGATAAGAGGGATCGTTAGGCTCGGCCTGAATGCGGAGGATGTGATTATAATTTGCTTCTACTATCTCCGGGTCTTTTTTCAGGGCAGTCATCAGGCCGGAGGTGTCGGTGCCTGGAGGCAGTTTGAGGCAATAGTACTTTCCGGGCAACTTTTTTATTTCAACGGGAAGATTACGGAGAAGGGGATATTTCTCAATAATTCTTTCCGGCAAGCTACCGGTTTTGACGATGATTTCGTTAGGAAGATAAAGGGCGGAGTTAACCGAAGATGGGAAACTGCCTTCTGAAAAGGAGAAGGAGAAGAGAGCAAAGGTAGCAACTAAGAAAAAAAGAAAAAAGACAGTGACGGTTATTTTTCTTTTCACGCCGAAAACTCCTTTCTTGCAAGAAGCCTTTTTTCTCCACAAATTCGACTGGAAGAGTTAAAATCCTTTAGGCAGGAAAGGTTTTTCCAACAAAAAAGCCGCTTTAAGCGGTCTTAATAAAAGCTTGGATTATTTCATGCTTTCTTCCGGGATATCGAAGTTGGCGTAAACGTTTTGCACGTCATCGTGGTCTTCAAGAGCATCCATCAATTTCAGCATTTTTTCGGCGACTTCGCCTTCCAGAGAAACGGTGGTCTGAGGCAGCATAGTAATTTCCGATGATTCCGGTTGGTAACCGTTTTCCATCAAGGTGGTTTTTACTTTCTCAAAGTCGTCCGGGGCTGTGATTACTTCCACACTCTCTCCTTCTTCTTTCACATCTTCAGCGCCGGCTTCCAAAGCCAGCAACATAAAATCATCTATCGAAGGAATACTTTCCCGGGAGAAAAGAAGATATCCCTTTTTATTAAACATCCAGGCCACACAGCCTGCTTCTCCTAAGCTGCCGCCGTATTTGTTGAAAATATGGCGAATCTCTGCAGCCGTACGGTTGCGGTTGTCGGTCATTATTTCCATCATCACGGCGACACCGCCGGGGCCGTAGCCCTCGTAAATGAGTTCTTCGTAATCAACGCCGTCCACTTCACCTAAAGCTTTTTTGATGGTCCGGTTGATGCTGTCCATGGGCATGTTGGCTTCCTTGGCTTTGGCAATGGCGTTTTTCAGACGGGGATTGTTTTCAGGGTCACCCCCGCCCAGGCGAGCAGCTACATAAATTTCCCGGCCCAGTTTGGTGAAGAGTTTACCTTTCAGAGCATCTTGTTTGGCTTTCCGGTGTTTTATATTTGCCCATTTGGAATGTCCGGCCATCTTTCTCCCCTTCCTCTCTTTTCTGAAGTCCGGGAATATTGTAGCACAAACAGCTTTATTTGCAAAGAGAAAGGGGTAGTTTTTCCTGCCAGAGGTAGCACCAAGAGAAGTTGGAGGTGTAAAATAGAAATGAAGTGAAAAGACAGTACCGGAGAGAGAGAAAAAAACTCTCTGACGGTGAATCACGGAGGGAAAGGGATGAAACTTAAAGTAGGGGTAGTTTACGGCGGAAAATCAGGAGAACATGACGTTTCTCTACAGTCGGCTCGGTCGATAATGGAGGCCATGAATCCGGAAAAATATGAAATTCATCCTTTTTTTATTGACCGGCGAGGAAACTGGTTCTACCGGGAAAAAGAAAAGGTCTATCTTTCTTTAGATACGGAGGAAAAAGGCTTTGTCAAGGCGACTTCGGGCGAGTTTATCGCCATTGATGTAGTGTTTCCTGTTTTGCACGGCCCTTACGGAGAAGACGGGACCATCCAGGGCTTGCTGGAAATGGCCGGCATACCCTATGTAGGAGCGGGGGTACTCGCCTCAGCTGCCGGTATGGACAAAGGAATAATGAAAGCACTTTTTGCCCGGGCCGGTTTGCCGCAGGTAAAGTACACCACTGTTTACCGCTATCGGCTGGAAGAAGCGATTGAGGAGGAGATAAAGCGGGTGAAAGAAGAAATTGGTTTTCCATGTTTTGTCAAACCGGCCAATTTGGGTTCCAGTGTGGGTATTTCCAAGGTGAAAAGAGAAGAAGAGCTTTTGCCCGCTCTCCAGTTAGCGGCCCGTTACGATGCCAAAATAATAGTGGAACAGGGCCTGGAAGGAGTACGGGAGGTAGAAGTAGGAGTTCTCGGCAACTACCATCCCCAAGCTTCAGTAGTGGGAGAAATAATTCCTTCCAACGAGTTCTATGATTACCAAGCCAAGTATATCGACGGTCGCTCCCAGTTGCTCATTCCGGCTCCTCTGCCGGAAGAGAGGGCGGAGGAAATTAGGAAGATGGCCATTGTGGCTTTTAAAGCGGTAGAAGGGAGCGGCCTGGGGCGGGTAGACTTTTTCCTCACCGGCGAAGGCAAGATCTATGTGAACGAGATCAACACTATGCCCGGTTTTACCCGTTACAGCATGTATCCCAAGCTGTGGGAAGCCACCGGCTTGCCCTATTCTGAACTGATTGACCGGCTCATTCAGCTGGCCCAGGAGCGATTTGCCGACCGCAGCCGGAACGCCGTCTGATAAGGTTGGTGAAGAAGATTGTCTGGAATAAACAAGCTGGGAGGTCTCTACCTGCTTCGCCAGTGGGGACTGCCGGCAATAAAGTGGGAAATTTTTACCTGCGACACCACGCTGCCCGCAAATTGCCTGTGGACAGTGCGTACTGCCCTTTATTCCGGCCACGATGTAAACCTCCCCCGGGCCGTGGGGGTTGAGGCTAAAGAAGCAGAGGCTTTTGCTCAGCGTCTGCTTCAAGAACTGGGCGACCGAGGGGTAGTTTTTTACTATCCGTATTTTGTCGCCGAGCGGAGCGGCACTCTGCTGGTGGAGAAAGAGCGGGCCATAGTGGAGGCGGTAAAGGGGGACCTCTGGCACTTGGTGAGCGAGGGGAAAAGAGATGCTTATCTTCTCCTGGATTTGGAAGAGGGAAAGATCCGGGAAGAGCGGCCGCCGGAATTTTTTACGCCTGAGGAACAGATGAAGCTTCTTGGCTGGGCTCGCCAGATCCGGTGGCGGGGCCGGGAGTATTTATCCGCCGGTTTTTCGCTTTTGCTGGAATGGAGTGTAGTGGCTGAAACGGAGGAACAATCGGGCGGGGACAAATTTGTTTTCTACGAATTGCGGACCGTGACCGGTTAGACTACATTATTTAATTTTTATTTTTGAGGGATAAGAAATGCTGAACCGGATTTATTACACCCTGCAGCATATTTTGGTGATGCGCCTGCTTTTGCAGTACCAGTTCAATAATTGGCAAAACCTCCACGATCTTCTTTTTCTGGCATCGGCCGAGAGTTTGGAACGCCACGATTTGGGTTTTTATGATTTTATCCGCACCAATAGCAACGTCTACAGCCCTATTTTACGCCAAGTAGTGCGCGAGCTTATTGCCGCCGGTGTCGTTGATGAGAAGCACCTCGCCCTCACCCCGCGCGGGCGGGAGATATATTACAGCCTTGGCTCTATTCTCCGTCCTTATGACGATTTCTGTCGCCGGATTGAGAAGATCGTAGAACGGCTGGGCCACGATGTGCGCAAGACCGGCCGGGCGGTAAGGAGCAATATTGCCTACCACCGGGCTAAGCGGGGGAAACACATTTTTCCCGAGGGGGACAAACCCTTTTTTCGCTAAGAAGGAAAGAAAACGTGCGGGGTAAACGCTTTTGAAGAGGCCCGCCGGGTTTTCGCCACAGGTGAGGCAAAAGCCATGGCAGTGAGGACCGGCGGAAAATGGGGTGAAGAGAAGGGATGAATAAAAATTGCCTATTTCGGGGCACCGGTAGAGGTAAGCCATCCGGGGGGAGAAATGCTTTCTCCCCGGCTTGATCTGACCCGCAACGACCAGGTTCCAATCTTGCAGTACCTGAGTCAGGCGACGTCCGTAGTTCCCCGCAGCCAGTGGATATCTTTTTTACAGCTTCCCAGGGGTGAACTGTACCACCTGTCCTTTGTCAATGAGGTCATTAAGCCTCTGGCGGAAAGATTCGGTTCTTGCCCGCAGGATCTGGTTGCCAGAGCCCGGGAACTGAGCGGAACCCTTGGGACTATGGGGGATGCGGGAGCCGGTATTGCAGTTTTTCCCCGCCTGCCGGTGGTGGTTTCGGTGCGGGAAGGGGACGAGGAGTTCCCGGCCAGTGCCAACATTCTTTTCGATGCTACGACCCCTTTACACCTGACTACTGCTGCCACCTGGGTGCTGGGAGTGGAGTATCCCGCAAACTCCGGGGGGTAAGCGGCCAGCAGTTCGCTTGAATGAAAAAGGACTTATCCCGGTGGGCTTGCCCTAGCGAACGGGGGTATTTGATATGGCCCGGTCTTTTTTAAAACACCGGGAGGGGGTTATTATTTTTTTCTCTGGCGGCGAAAAAAGGCGAAAAAAGGTGCAACCTGTTGACCGGGGGCGAATATGATGGTACTATAAAACTGTTATGTTTACACGGCGGGAGCCGTTTTTTTATACCCAACCTGGCATTGCGCCAGCAAAAATTACGGGGTGAGGGACAGTGAAACTGCAGGGCACCATGCGGATAAATGAAAAAGGGCATTTGGAAATAGGCGGCTGCGATACTGTGGAGCTGGCCCGGGAGTTTGGCACACCTCTGTACGTACTGGACGAACAATTTTTACGCGATAACTGCCGCCAGTACCGACGGGCTTTTATGGAGCGGTACGACAAGGCGCTGGTAATCTACGCCAGTAAGGCTCTGGCCACGACGGCCGTGTTCCGGATTATCGAGGAGGAAGGGCTGGGCCTGGATGTGGTCTCCGGCGGGGAGATTTTTACCGCTCTTGAAGCCGGCTTCCCCATGGAAAAAGTGTATTTCCACGGCAATAACAAGTCTCCCCAGGAGCTCAGACTGGCCCTGGAGGTTGGCGTGGGTCGGATTGTCGTCGACAACCTGTACGAAATGGAGCTTCTCAATTCTATAGCCCTGGAGATGGGG
Organism: Eubacteriales bacterium; assembly: GCA_030446285.1. Taxonomy (GTDB): domain Bacteria; phylum Bacillota; class JASUSC01; order JASUSC01; family JASUSC01; genus JASUSC01. The sequence goes on from JASUSC010000001.1 coordinate 21,226, forward strand.
AAAAAGGCGGACATCCTTATTCGAATTACGCCGGGGATTGAAGCCCACACCCATGATTACATCCGTACCGGGCAAATTGATTCCAAATTCGGACTGGTGTTGAGCAACGGTCAGGCCATGGAGGGGGTAAAAAAGGCCCTCACCCTGCCCGGGCTTAATTTCTTAGGAGTTCACTGCCACATTGGCTCCCAGATTTTTGAACTGGAGTCTTATCGGCATGCGGCGGAAGTGATGATGGACTTTATCCGCCAGATTAAAGACGAGACGGACGTAACCGTTCAGGAACTGAATCTGGGCGGCGGTTTTGGTATTTACTATGCTGCCGGGGATCGGCCGGCCAGCGTGGAAGCCTATGCTTACATGGTTATGGAAGCGGTCCACCGCAAAGCGGAAGAACTGCGTCTGCCCGTACCGCTGGTGATTGTTGAGCCAGGTCGTTCCATCGTGGGACCGGCCGGTACCACCCTTTATGCGGTGGGAGCGGTAAAAGAGATCCCAGGGGTACGCAAGTATGTGGCCGTGGACGGAGGCATGAGCGATAACCCCCGCCCGGCACTCTACCAGGCCAGATACGAGGCCATGCTGGCCAACAAGGCGGCGGAACGCCCGGTAGAGCTGGTCTCCATTGCCGGGAAATGCTGCGAGTCGGGGGATATGCTCATCTGGGACATTACCCTGCCGCCAGTAGAGCCGGGTGATATCCTGGCAGTAGCCTGCACCGGTGCCTACAACTACTCCATGGCCAGCAACTACAACCGCTTGCCCCGACCAGCCATGGTGCTGGTGAAGGACGGCCAGGCCGATCTCATCGTGCGTCGGGAATCCTACGAAGACTTGGTTCGTAATGACGTCATCCCTCCTCGCTTGCAAAAGAAGTAAAAAAGCGTGTCACGCCGGAAAATCCGGCGTTTATTTTTTGGGACAAAATTTTACTCCTGCTTGTGGAAAAGGGCGGTTTCTGGTAAAATATAATCAGTATACTGAATATCAGTATACTGACATAAGCAGGAAGAAGGGGGACGATGGGAGAGGGAGTGATATTTGACATCGAGGATGCCCTTGGTTTCCTCCTGGCCAAGGCTCATAAAAAGGCTTTCAATGAGTTTAAAACGAGGTTGGAACCTTATCATCTCACGCCGCCGCAGTTTGTCGCCATGGCTTTTCTCTGGAAGAAGGACGGTATCAGTCAGATTCAACTGGGGGAACTGATGCATGCGGACAGGACTACCATCGGCGGCATTGTGGAGCGGCTGGAGAAACTGGGTTTAATAAAAAGGAAGGTAAACCCTGCCGACCGCAGGGCCTGCATCCTCTATGTGACGGAAAAGGGGTGGAGTTTGCGCAAAGAATTAGAACGAGTTGCGTTTGAATTTAATAAAAACCTCGGCATGATTTTTTCGCCGGAAGAACTTTCCGCTTTAAAAGCAATGCTGAGGAGGATTATTTATAGAGGAAAATAAATTTTCCCAAATTCAGCAAAGGAGGCGAGGCAAGGTGAACTGTGCCCGGTGCGGCTGTGTGATCCCGGAGGGCGAGTCTTACGATTATTACGGTCAAGCCCTCTGCGAAGACTGTTATATCGGGGCTATCGAACCGCCCCGTCCTTGCGATGTAGCGGCGGTGCACTCGGCTAAAAAAATCCGCGCTCTGACAGGAGAAAGGGGGACGGAAGGGTTAACCGAGTTGCAGAAAGAGATATACAATTACATAGAGGAGCGCGGCAAGGTCACTAAAACGGAACTGGCCCAGAAATTTAACCTGCCCGAGTGGGAGCTGGAGAAACAATTTGCCGTTTTAAGGCACTGTGAGTTGATAAAAGCGAGAAAAGAAGGGGATAAAATTTACCTCGTTCCTTTTGATGCCAAATAGGGGGGAATAAGATGGCAGGAGAGACGGCTCTCGAAACCCTGAAAAAGCTGGAGGAAAACCAGCAGCAGATCGCTGGGATGCTGCCGGAACTGATGAAAAGCTTTAAAAGCGTCCATGAAGCTGCTTTAGCTGATGGTGCCCTCACTTCCCGGGAGAAAGTTTTGATCGGGCTCGGTATAGCTGTGGCCAAGCAGTGTCACTACTGCATAACCAGGTACGTAAAAGCAGCGGTTGATCTGAATATCGGCCTGCAAGAAATTATGGAGGCCTGCGGCGTGGCCATGTTGATGAACGGAGGTCCCAGCGTTGCTTATACCTCCGTAGTTCTGGATACTTATAATGAACTGACGAAAAACAGAGGTTAAGAGGCTACGGTTTGTAAAAAATAACCGCAGGGTTTGCCGTGGTTTTCTTGTGAATTCGGTACATTTAGACTTTAAGGGATGGCAGTTTGCGGAGGTTACTGTTTCATGATAAATCGTCAGCAACTGGAGTTGTTTAAAACGGTAGCGGAGAAAAAGAGTTTTTCCAGGGCATCCGAGGTTTTGCACATTAGCCAGCCGGCTATTTCCCAGCAAATCAGCGCGCTGGAACAGTACTTGGGGGTAAAACTCCTCGAGCGTACGACCAGAAAGGTAACGCTTACGGAAGAGGGGAAAATACTGTATCAGTATGCCCTTCAGATTTCTAAACTCTTTGACGAGGCGGAACGGGCGATTAGCGAGTTCACCGGGATGGTAAAAGGGGTTTTAAGGATCGGAGCCAGTCTGACCATTGGCGAATATTTGTTGCCCAATATTATCGGGGAGTTTAAAGCTAAATACCCCCAAGTTCAAATAATGCTTGACGTCTTTAATACCAAGCGCGTCGTCCAGAGCCTTTTGCAGCAAAACATTGACGTGGGGCTGGTGGAAGGGCCGGTAAACAGCGAGGAACTGACCGTAAAACCGTTAATGGAAGATGAACTTTGCGTCATCGTAAGTCATAAACACCCCTTGGCCGGGCGGAATTCCGTGTCTCTGGAGGAACTGGCGTGTTTTCCTTTTGTGCTGCGGGAGAAGGGTTCGGGGACGCGGGAAGTAATGGAAGAGGCTTTGCGCAAAGCCGGCTGGGACCCCAAAGACATGATCGTAAACCTGGAATTGGGCAGTACCGAGGCTGTAAAGGCAGCGGTGGAAGCAAATCTGGGTATAACTATTTTATCCAAACGTACCGTGCGCAAAGAATTGCAGTTGAATGTGTTAAAAGTGCTTCCCATAGAGGGACTGGAAATAAAAAGAAAGTTTTATCTCGTTCACAATCCCAAAAAACACCATACCCCGGCTATGGAACACTTCTTAGATTTCCTCACCGGTATTTCCGATTTTGAACAGTTTTAAATCCACCGTCCGGGTTGGAATAGGGCGGTTAAAAACCGAAGTGAATGATCAGCCAGAAACTCAGGAGGGAAAGAACAATCGATCCCAGGAAACCGACGGCGAAGGGTTTTTTACCCAGGCGGTGTAGCGAGGAAATATTTACGTTCAAACCCAGGGCCGCCATGGCCATGGTTAAAAAGAGGACGCTGAGGTTTAAGAGAAGAGATGTAGCTCGGGGAGGAAGAATCCCCGCCGTATTGATGATGCTTACTCCTAAAAATCCGAGGATAAAGCAGGGGAAGGGTAAATTCCGGAAGGAGTATTTTGCGCCGGGGTTTTGCGTGCGGTGGTAAAAGAAGCCGATGACGAGGACAGCGGGAGCCAGTAGGGCCACCCGGCCCAATTTTACCAGGACAGCCATTTGGACTGCTGCAGTGCCGGCCGGCTGGGCGGCGGCAACTACGTGGGCCAGTTCGTGGAGGGTAGCGCCGGCAAAAATACCGTATGCCTGCCTGCTTATCAGTCCCATTTGCAGCAGGAAGGTGTACGCTACCGTACCGGCAGTTCCCAGGAGGGAGATGATGGCGACGGAAACGGCTGTCTGTTCCTCATTTGCTTCCACTGCCGGAGCCGTAGCAGCGACGGCGGCAGCACCGCAAACTCCCGTTCCCACCCCGGTAAGCAGGGCCATCTTTTTATCCACGCCCGTTTGCCGGCCGAGGAAGTAGATAAAACTTACGGCGAAGGTGATTACGGCGAGGTCGAAGAGCAGGATTTTCGGTCCCATAGAAATGATGCTGTTTATATTCAGCCTTATTCCCATCAGAATTATTCCCAGCCGGAGGATTTTTTTGGCCGTAAAGTCGATGCCTTCCCGGGCTTTTTGTGGTACGTCCATAATGGCCTGCCAGGCAATTCCCAGCAGGATGGCGAGAACCATCGTTCCCATAACGGAGACGTAAGGGAAAGTTGCAATTTTCCGGGCCAGTACGCTCAACACCAGCGTTAAAATTATTCCCGGCAGGTACCGTGCTTGCCGGAGCTTGAGCAGGGAAAGGGTGTTTTGCTTGCAATTCTCGTACGTCTGCACGGACGGAACACCTCCCATTCCTTTTATTTACTGCTGCTAAGATTTTCCGGAGCTAAATATACCACGGCGGGAGGAAGATGTTAAATTCGCATTTAACATGAGTTTTATAAGCGATGCTTATAAATAACAAGGGTCATGAGTTGAGAAGTGGATAAAGTTCCGGCTTACCCGCAACTTTCCCCAGCTTAATATGGAGAAAATTACTGTAGGGCGGTGGCAGGAAAAAACTGCTGGATAAAAAAGAGACTTTACCGTCCGCACGCAGGACGGGCAACTATCGGAGACAGTCACTCGGAGGTGAGGTCTCGTGAATGCTAGTCGACAGGCTCAGGAGAGATTCCTGCAAATCGTGGATTGTATTTTTAAAGCTTTGGAAAAAGGAGCGAACTATCCTGAAAATTTAAGCTAGAGTGCAAGACCAACTCAACAAATTTGGGCAGGATATATGCCGGTGGGTAGAAGAAGCTGGCGACGCCAGGTTGTTTACGGAACGGGCGGAGCGAACGGAAGACTACCCTTGCGGTTTTTGGACCTGGAGAATGCGAATAGACCTACTACAGGCACAAAAAAGAGACGACTTTCGGGAGGTAGAAGAAGTTCTGAAGGGAGCGATGAGGGCTGCGGGGAGTAAATAAAGAGCGACTGGGATGGGATTACGGCGTACTGGAGGTATAATGAGGCGGAGGGATGCGGCGGGGAAGGACATGTAAGCCCCTATGTTGTCAGCGCGATTTAGCAACCGGCTTGGCACGACACTAGACTAGGGTACTTAGTAGACAGGAGGGGGTAGAATGAGCGTGAATAAGGTAGAGGGACATTTTTCGCCAGGGATGATCTGGCACAGGCTTGTGGGGGGATGCACAAGCCTGTTTTTTTTTTTTTTTGTTGGGGGTATTAGGGTAGACGTTTGCTTTACGGGCTGTTCGAGTTTTTTGAGGTCATAGATTTTGCCCTAGTAGCAGGCCTGCGGGCGGCCGTCAGAGTAGGTATGAACCTGGACCTTGGTTTTTGGCGTAGGCAAAACCACCCGGTTATTTTCGACTGAGTGATAGGTTTTACCGCGAAAGGAAATAGTAGAGCCGTAGGAAGCGAGCCGGATTTCTTTGCGGCAGAAGATTTGGTTGAGAGCTTCGAGATGGGGATCAGCTCTGTAGGCAGGTGATGGGACTTTAGGGGCGACCAGGAATTTTTGGTTGTGGTTGGGGAGGTAGGATTTTGAGAAGTCATTAGCTTCTTCTAGGGAGCAGATGTGAGCCGGGCGCATTTCGATAATAGGGCGGTCTTGGAAGTACGGAAGAGGCGTTTACCTTAGCTTTAGCTTGTGGGGAGCGAGCTTTGATGTGGGGGATGTTAAGCTCGGAGATGGCTCTGCCGAACTAGGTAAGAGGGGCTTTTACTCCAGCGAGTTCATCTTCGAGGCGGGAGGTAGCTCCTAAGACTTTGGTGGTGGCATCAGCGATAGCAGCAGTGAGGGTAAGGGCAGGTCCTCTGTTTTCCAGCCAGGGATGTTGGCTGGCATCGAGTTGGATAAGGAGGCCTTCTTGGGGCATACGTTCTTTGGGGCGGCGTTTATGGGGTCTGGGTTTTCGACTGTTTTCGATTCCGGCGGTTTTGGGGATTCTGCGGACGAAGGAAACGCTGAAATGGATGCCGTCATGTTCAGCGGGGAAGTTGGTGATATAACTGTAGTTGGCTCCGTGGTATTTAGTTGAGGATAGGTGGACGACCTGTTTTTTTGACGGAGTGGAGGAGAGCGTGTTTTGGCTTGCGACCATGGTTTTTATGAACGAGGAAGGCTACTCCTTGTTCCTTAACCCCTTTTTTCAGTTTTTTACATGCCGTTCACTCAAACCCAGAATTTTCGCCGCTTCACCCACGGACAAGTTACCTGCGATAAGCTGGGTGATAACCATAAGTCTTTTTGCTTCCTTTTTACTCAAGACGATTCTCGCCTTGCTCATGGTGACATTTTTTCAGAAATTCTAAGGCGACAATATCATAGACGAATAACAAAGGCACCTACTAAATCTTGACACGGACGTTTCTATGGAGTATACTTTCACCTAGTGAATGTCTATCCTGACGGGTGTTTTTGGGCTGCTCTATCCTTTCTCCAAAAAGTTCTGCAGTGCCTTCATGACCTGCACCTGCTGCCGCTCTGAAAGCTACTTCACAGGAGAACCCCCGGCGACATCAGCACTCTTGCACTACTCCCTTCATCGTCACCGCGGACAAGCTAACTCCCGCCGGGAAGGGAGCGGAAACTGGGGGTGAGAGCGAGGTCCTTGACTCCGGAGGGGTAGGGGACGCGGTCAAGCGGAAAGGCTTGTGCGAAAAGTCCCCCGACTGTAGAGCGTGCGTTCTTTTTTGCGTTTTTCTTGCCCGCGGGAAGGGGACGGGGCTGCCCGTCCTGGGGCGCACCGAGACAGTCCCGTCGCTAGGCGGGACCCGAACCACGATGGGCTATGAGCCTGGGGGAACCTGGAGGAGTTCGTCGGGGAACCCCGGGGCCAGAGCAGGGGTCTCAGGAAAGCATGGCTGCGACGAAGTTCGAGGTCGCGGGTAATCAATTTCCGTGGGGAGGTGTCTTTTGTCAGTGGAGGCGTTTGTGCTTTCGAAAAACGAGTTGGGCGGCTTCTTAGAGAAACTCAAGGAAGACTATGAAGTGTTGGGGCCAGTAGCCAAGGACACGGAGTTCGTCTTCGCCCAGGTTGGCTCTGTTGAAGAACTCCGTCTTGACTACGACACCACCATCCTCCCGCCCAAGAAATACTTCCACCGGCCTGTAGAAACCCTCTTCAAGTTCTCGGGGCCCACCGAGATCACGGAGAGCGGTGAACCTGTCCGGAAGCAAGTCATTTTCGGGATTCATCCTTGCGATCTTAACGCCCTCTTGAGCCTCGATCAGGTTTTCCTCGGCACTTATCCCGACCCTTACTACAAGGCACGCCGCGAGAACTCCGTAATCATCGGCCTCAACTGCACGAAGCCGTGCGAAAAGGGCTTCTGCTCTTCCTTCAACACGGGCCCCGCAATGGACACCGGCTTCGACCTTGCCCTTACCGACCTTGGGGACAAGTTCCTCGTAGAGGTGGGGACCCTGAAAGGGAAAGAGCTGGCGACAGGTCTTGCTGCTGCCTCGACCGAGGATGTAGTGACTAAGAACAGGCTACTCCGGGCTTCGCAGGAGAAGATGAAGCGCCGCCTCGAGACCGAAGGGTTGGCAGAGCTTCTCTACCAGAACACGGAGCACCCCGTCTGGGAGAAACTGAAGGAAGAGTGTCTTGCCTGCGGGACGTGCACCACGGTCTGCCCCACCTGCTTCTGCTTTGGCGTCAAGGACTATGTCGACCTCACTCTCAAGAACGGGGAGCGGCCGCGGACCTGGGATTCCTGCATGTTCTACGAATTTTCGCGCGTCGCTCTTGACCACATTTTCCGCCCCGACCGCGCGGCGCGGGTCAAGCAGCGCATCTACCACAAGCTCGTCTACTTCAACCAGCAGTTCGGCACCACAGGGTGCGTCGGGTGTGGCCGCTGCGTTTCTACCTGCATTAAGAGCATCGACCCGGTAGAGATCGTCGCTGCCATCCGGGAGAACCCCAGCCCGCCTAAGGAGGTAAAGCTTTTCACCCCGGTGATCAAGAAGGTGACCCCGGAGAAGAGTCCCTGGGAGCCGCAGAAGGCGGTCATCAAGGCGATCAAGCCGCAGACGAAGGATACCACCACCTATACCTTCTCCTTTGTTGATCCCAAGGTCCAGGAGGCCTACACCTTCGAACCTGGTGTCTTCAACATGATCAGCATCTTCGGTATCGGCGAGGCCCCCATCTCCATCAGCTCGTCTCCCGATGTGAAGGACTCCTTCGACCACACTATCCGCGCCGTCGGGAACGTGACGAATGCCCTTGCCAAGCTCAAGGTGGGTGACATCGTCGGCATCCGTGGGCCCTTCGGCACCGGTTGGCCGGTTGAAGAGATGAAGGGCAAGAATGTGCTGCTGGTCGCAGGCGGGATTGGTCTAGCCCCGCTGCGCCCGGTGATCAAGTGGATCCAAGCACGCCGCGACCAGTACGGCTTCTTCGAGATCTTGTACGGGGCGCGCACCCCGAACGACATGCTGTTTACTGATGAGTTCGAGGAATGGCGCAAGATCCCGAACACCCGCCTTCTGCTCACTGTTGACATGGTGCCGCCTGGCGTGGAGTGGAGTCATAACATCGGTGTCGTCACTACCCTATTTGACAAAATGCACTCCAGGCCGGAGAACACCATCATGATTACCTGCGGCCCCGAGATCATGATGAAGTTCGTTGTCCGCGATCTCCTGGCACGGGGCTTTGCGCCAGAGCAGATCTTCGTCTCGCTCGAGCGGCGCATGAGCTGCGGGATCAAGAAGTGCGGCAACTGCCAGATTGGCCCTGTTTTCGTCTGCCAGGACGGCCCTGTCTTCCGGTACGCGGACCTCATGAACCTCCCCGAGGAGATCTTTTAAGGAGGTGTGCTAGGTGGCAAAACCCAGGATCGCCTTCTTCAAGTTCAGTTCCTGCGCGGGATGCCAGCTCTCCGTCCTCAACCTCGAAGAGCACCTGCTCGACATCTTTGGGGCAGTTGATATTGCCTACTTTGTGATGGCGAAGCGGGAGAACCACGAGGGGCCCTACGACGTGGGCTTTGTGGAGGGAGCAGTAACTACTCCGCGGGAAGTGCAGGAGCTCAAGAAGATCCGGGAAGAGTGCAAGTTCCTCGTGGCGATGGGTACCTGTGCCTGCACGGGCGGCATCCCCTCCATGAAGAACTTCGCCGGGACGCAGCGGCAGATGGAGGAAAAGGTCTACACCGAGCTCTGGGACATCCAGTCCATTCCCGCCCACGGCATCGATTATTACGTGAAGGTTGACGCCTACCTGCGTGGGTGTGCGGTCGACCTCGGGGAGCTTGTGGAGCTTTTGAAGAGTCTGCTCCTCGGTGTTAGCCCCCATTTCCGGCCGCACGCTGTGTGCAACGAATGCAAGCTGAAGGAGAACGTTTGCCTCCTTGTGCACAAGGGCAAGCCGTGCATGGGGTCGGTCACTGCTGCGGGTTGCGGTGCCCTCTGCCCCAGCCTCAACCGCCCGTGTGAAGGCTGCCGGGGACCGGCGAACGACGCCAACACCGTATCTCTCGCCCAGAAGTTCCTTGAACTGGGTCTGACACGGGAAGACGTGCGCAGGAAGTTCCTCAAGTACGCCGGGAACACGCCGGAGTTCAGAAGGGGGGCTGAGGCCGTATGAGCGAGAGGAGGATCTTTGTCGACTACCTCGCCCGGATGGAAGGGGACGGGGCGATTGACATCATCATCGGCCCGAACGGGGAACTCAAGAAGGCGCGCTGGGAAGTGTGGGAGCCGCCGCGCTTCTTCGAGGCCTTCCTCGTGGGCCGGAAAGCCGAGGAAGTGCCTGAGATCGTGCAGCGGATCTGCGGCATCTGCCCCCATGCCCACCACATCACTGCCCTCCGGGCACTGGAGCGGGCGATGGGGGTGCAAGTGAGCGAGCAGACGGTCCTGCTCCGGGAGCTGATGCACTACAGCGACTGGATCATGAGCCACACCCTGCACGTGTACTGCCTTGCGGCTCCTGACTTCCTCGGCTACGAAAGCGTTATCGCCATGGCCGAGAACCCGGAACTGCTGCCGACTGTCCAGAAAGCGCTCCAGCTCAAGCGTCTCGCCAACGACATGATCGTAGCCATCTGCGGGCATGAGATCCAGAACAGGACCTCGGTCGTCGGCGGCTTTACCGCAGTACCCGACGGCGCTACCCTGCGCGCCCTTAAGGAGCGCCTGAAGGCAGCGAAGGAGTTTGCCTACGAGACCGTGAAGCTGGCGGCGAAGCTCGCTTCCCAGCCTCCTTGCCCGGATCTCGTGCGCAAGTGCGAGCACGTATCGTTGCACGACGACACGAAGTACGCCATCAACGATGGGCGGCTCGTCTCCACGGAGGGTCTCAACGTACCCGACTGGGAGTACCCAGTCTGGCTTATTGAGAAGCACGTCCCGAGCTGCAACTGCAAGCACGCTATCATCAAGGGGCGCGACTCCTTCATGGTCGGCCCGCTACCGCGCGTCAACAACAACTTCGAGCAGCTCTCGGCAGACGCCAAGGCAGCAGCCAGGGAGGTCGGCTTCAGCGTCCCGTGCTTCAACCCCTTCATGAGCATCGTGGCGCGGGCGATCGAGATCGTCCACTCCATCGACAGGTCGATCGAGCTCATCGATGAGCTCGGTGAGCCGAAGTACGAGGAGCCGAAGTTCGAGTACAAGGCGGGCGAGTCGTACGCCATCACCGAGGCAGCGCGGGGCATCTGCTGCCACGGCGGGCGCATCGACAAGGACGGCGTGGTGCAGAAGTGGGACATCGTCGCGCCCACGGCGCGCAACGTCTACAACCTCGAGAAGGATTTCGAAGAGTTCGTGCCCAAGCTCCTCCACCTCCCCGACGACAAGCTCACCCTGCTCTGCGAGATGATGGTCCGCAACTACGACCCGTGCCAGTCGTGTGCCACCCACTCCCTGAAGGTGCGCATCCGCCGGGAAGGCTAAATGAGGCGAGCGGTCCTTGTGCTCGGGTGCGGGAATCCTTTTGCGGGTGATGATGCCGTAGGGCTCCACGTTGTCCAGGCCCTGAAGGAAGGAGAACTCCCCGCAGGGGTGAATGTGGTTGAGGCTGGTACTCCCGGCCTCAACCTTCTTGATTTCTGGGAAGGTTACGACCGGGTCGTGGTTGTGGATGCGGTGTGGGCGGAGTTGCCCCCTGGTACAGTCCGCTTCTTCAGCCCTGAAGACCTCGAGAAACGCCTCGCGTTCCCCGTCTCACAGCACGGCTTCAACGTGGCGGACGCCTTGGAGTTGGGGCGGCTCCTCGGGAGGCTGCCGCGTTACCTCATTTTCCTGGGCATCGTTGTGCGGGAGTGCGTTCCTTTCCGGGTCGGTTTAAGCCGGGAGGTGGAGGCGGCCGTTCCCCTTGCCTGTGCCGTCCTCCGCGCGGAGGTGGCGCGGCTTCTCGAGCTCCCGTAGTTTTTAATTTGCGGCTGGGATTGGTACAGTAGAAAGAAAAAGGGCGGGAGGAGAGTTGCACGAACTTTCGCTGATTGAGAGCGTGGCCCGGCTCCTCAAGAGGAGCGCCGCGGAGAATGGGATCAAGAGGATCACGCGGGTTTGCCTTGTCGTGGGGAAGCTGACGATGGCTCTCCCAGAAGCGCTCCAGTTTGCCTTTGAGACGCTAAAGAAGGACGAACTTTTCCGGGAGGCGGTGCTGGAAATCAGGGAAGAGCCTGTTTCCTGCCAGTGCCAGCAGTGCCAGCACAGCTTCACCCCAGAGGATTTCGAGTTCTGGTGCCCTTCTTGCGGCAGCCCCCAGGTGAAGATCACCGGGGGCAGGGAGCTTTACATCGAATTTTACGAAGGAGAATAGGCGCGATGGTGAAGGTTCGGATTGCTGCTCCTGTGCTTCAGGAAAACAGTGCTGCCGCCGCGGAGAACAGAAGCCTCTTTCAAGAGCTGGGGCTCTTTGTCGTCAACCTCATGAGTTCTCCAGGCTCCGGGAAGACCAGCATCCTCGAGCGTACCCTCAGCCACCTCCCGGCTGACTTGAAGGTGGGGGTGATCGAGGGGGATATCTACACCACCAAGGACGCGGAGCGGGTTGCCGCCCATGGCGTCCCCGTGGTGCAGATCAACACCGCCGGGGCCTGTCACCTCGATGCCCGGATGGTAAAGGCTGCCCTTGAGGACCTGCCTCTTAAGGAGCTCGACCTCCTCCTTGTGGAGAACGTGGGGAACCTCATCTGTCCCGCGGAATTCGACCTCGGGGAGGATGCGCGAGTGGTAGTCTTGAGTGTCACCGAGGGGGCGGACAAGCCGCTCAAGTACCCCCTCGTTTTCCGGCTTGCCGCCGTGGCGCTGGTGAATAAGACGGATCTCCTGCCCTACACCGACTGCGACCTCGACGCCTTGTGCCGGGATCTGCGGGTTGTGAACCCCGAACTCACCATCTTTCCAGTCTCCGCGCGTCTTGACACCGGGTTCGCCCCATGGGTGAAATGGCTAAGGGAACGCGTCCGGATCAAGAAGGGGCGGGGTGGGGGTTCGCACGAACAGGAATCGGCAGGTATTTAGGGTGTTGCTCCTCCTTCCAGGACCCATCTACCGTTTTTCTTTTCAGCAGGCCTTAGCGCGAATGCGTTTCCCTGACGTTAATAAGTTTTTGTTAAGATTAACTTGCCAGGATTTGCTTTTCTCCTGCCTGGCCTATGAAGGAGGTCTTCGTGGGCTCACGTTATGACGTTGTCATCGTGGGTGCAGGCGGGGTTTTTTGTGTCCTTGCCCTGGCGAAAACAGGAGTTCCCGCGCGGGTCCTCATAACTCACTCAAGAAGAGGCGTGACCTCGAGCAGAGGTCCTGCCCAGTGCGGGAGAAGGGGGACGTCTGTCCCGCCACACGGTCGTTCTTGAAGAGGTCCTCCGGGAGAACGGCGGGATTGCCTTCGCCGCAGGAGAGCGACGCTGTTCTAGAATCTGCGAGGACTTGCAGCTTAGCGGGGTTCCCTGGGGTATTGCCGGGGAACCCTTTTTTCGCTAGAATTCCTGCTAAGGAGAGAATTTTCGTCCAAGTGAGGATCCGGGTAGTCGTTACCGAAGTTGGACCCGAAGTCTACCTTACTGATATGTTCGAGTTCGACGCGCCTCAGCGTACGGGCGTCTACTTCATCAACGATGCGGCAAAGGTGCTCGTCGACACCGCCTCCGCGGCCTTCTCTGAAAAGGTGCGGAAAGGGCTGCGCTTCCTGGGAGTCAGCGCGCTTGACTTTCTCGTTCTCACTCACAACCACATCGACCATGCCGATGTCGCGGGCTGGTTCGCGGAGCTTTTCCCAGGCGCCCGCATCTGCAACAGCATAAAAAAGTAGAACCATAGCGTGAAACCCGGTATGATATTGGTGTCAAATCAAACACATATGACAAACAAAAGATCCTCAAAGATAAATGGTCACCCGATGTTGGAGTAGGAGCTAATAGACGGGAAAGCACGTTTGAGCGGGCTTCTCTAGTCCGCTCCAAAACCCTTGACAAATACATTGACCAGTGCCCGTTAAAAGTCCGCAACATTGACCTGGTCATGAACACCAGGCACAGACCGAAGAAGTCTGTTGTGAGAGTCCACAAACGCCTTTGCGGCAAAAGCATCAGTGAGCGACCTGAGAGCATTGATGAGAGACAAGAGTTCGGCCACTGGGAGATGGACGCCCTGAAAGGACCTGACTTTGTCGCAAATCGAACGGGTGCAAAACTGGTGTAATAACCTTCCCAGGAAGATAGTGGGCTAACGAAAAGCAGCGGAACTTTTTCTTCAGAAGGTAGAACAGCTACTTCAGTTATTTTCTGAAATACAAACCGCTTAATGGAAAAAACCAGTACCATCTGGTTTCACAAAAAGGGGGCGCATTTAATAAGGTTTTAGTAAATTTTTCCCACTCGGAGTTGACAGCTACCCAAAGGTCTTCTTTCCTTGACAGGGGGTTTTTTTCCGGTTATAATTTCCTTGTTATTGTGCTGAGGTGAGAGAGATGCAGCTCAACGTAGCTGAAATTAAGAGAGAGCTGGGAGCCCGGGTGGAGCAAGAAGGGACGTGGTCTTTGCCTTCCCTAGAGGTGGAAGGAACGGAGTATGTTCCTGTGGGAGCGGGCAAATACCGGGTAGAAGCTACTAACACCGGCAAGGCTCTCCTGGTTCAGGGCTGGGTGGAAGGCTCTTTCCGCGTGCCCTGTAGCCGCTGCCTGCAGGACTTTAGTCTGAAGGTGGCGGGAGATTTTGAGGAGGAGTACTGCCTGCAGCCGGAGGGGGAGGAAGGAGAGGAGGAAGGAGAGGAGAAAGGAGAAGAGAAGGTTCTGTCGGGGGATTTCCTCGACCTGACGCCGGAGTTTACCTCGACCTTGATTCTTCACCTGCCCATGAAACCCCTCTGCCGGGAGGACTGCCGCGGGCTCTGTCCTCGCTGCGGTAAGAACCGAAACGAAGGGGAATGTGAGTGCCGGACGGATGACATCGATCCCCGTCTGGAAAAGCTGAAGGAGTTTTTCAACCGGTAGTAGCGGAAGGAGGTGGAAAAAATGGGTGTTGCCCAGAGCAGACGTTCGAAAGCCCGTAATCGCCGGCGCCGTGCCATGCAAAAAATTGGGGCACCAACGCTAGTTGTTTGTCCCCAGTGCCATGAGCTGAAGATGCCTCATCGCGCCTGCGCCAACTGTGGTTACTACAAAGACAGGAATGTAGCGGCCGAGTAATTTTCTTGAAGTAAGATAGAATTCGACTTCTATCTTACTTTTTTACTGTTGCCCTTTGTTACCAGATAATATAAACTAATATTAGTACCAGGTAATAAAAAGGCGGGATAGAGGTGGCTCTATCCAAGGAAGAAAGGCAACGCAAGTTGCGCCAGGTAATTGAAGCCAATCCGTTTCTTACCGACGAAGAACTGGCCAGGATGCTGGCCGTTTCCGTGTCTACTATCCGCCTGGACCGGGCTGAATTGGGTATTCCCGAGTTGCGCGAGCGCCTGCGCCAGATGGCCGGTGAACATTACCGGAAACTGAGGGCGCTGCGGGATCAGGAGTTAATCGGCGAGCTGCTGGACCTGCAGTTGGATAAAGAGGCCATGTCTCTCCTTACCATTGAGGAGGACATGGTGCTGAAAGGAAGCGGAGTCGCCCGGGGCCATTATCTTTTTGCCCAGGCCAATTCCTTGGCGGTGGCGTTAGTGGATGCTCCCCAGGCCCTGACCGCCAGAGCGGTGGTGAACTTTTTGCGCCCGGTGAAAGTGGGGCAAAAAGTGCTGGCACGGGCAACGGTAAAGAGCCGCCAGGGCAAGAAATACGTCATCCAGGTATATTCCCGAGTAGAAGGGGAAACGGTTATGGAAGGCGAGTTCGTTGTTATCGCTGTAAGGGACGGAGGGAAGAAGGATTGAAGATAGTCGTTGATGCTATGGGAGGCGATTTTGCGCCTGAGCAGATTGTGAAAGGAACAGTAGATGCTGTTAGGGAGTACGATGTTTCCGTGATTCTCTGCGGTGATGAAGAGAAAGTTGGGGCTTTGGTCCGGGCGGAAGGTGGCCAGGGTTTGCCGATAGAAATAGTGCATGCCCAGGAGGTTATCGGCATGGGAGAACCCCCGGTTACGGCTGTGCGGCGGAAGAAGAACTCCTCCATTGTGGTAGCTACCAGGCTGGTGAAAGAAGGAAAAGGAGACGCAGTGGTGTCGGCGGGGAGTACCGGGGCAGCCATGGCTGCGGCTCTGTTTATCCTGGGACGAATTAAAGGGATCGACAGGCCGGCCATAGCCAGTATTATTCCCACCGTCAAAGGTCTTACCCTCCTCATTGACGTTGGGGCCAACGCCACCTGTACTCCGGAAAATCTTTATCAGTTTGGAATGATGGGCAGCATTTATGCTGAAAAGATAATGGGAATCCCCACGCCTAGAGTGGGGCTCCTTAACATTGGTGAAGAAGAGGGGAAGGGTAACGAGACGGTTCAGGAAGCCTATGAACTGTTGAAAAATTCTGCCTTAAACTTTATTGGCAACGTGGAGGGGAGAGATATTACTGCCGGCAAAGCCGATGTCATCGTATGTGAGGGTTTTGTGGGGAACGTAGTGTTGAAGTTTGGGGAAGGATTGGCCAGAGACCTTTTGCAAATGATTAAGGAAGAAGTTAAGAAAGATTTTCTCGCCCGCTTAGGGGCGATGCTGTTTTTCTCCCGCGCCAGGGGTCTCAGACGGCGCATTGATCATCGAGAATACGGAGGCGCACCGCTTTTAGGGGTTGACGGTGTCTGTATCATTGCCCACGGCAGTTCCGACCGGGTGGCGGTGAAAAACGCCATCCGGGTGGCCAAGGAGTGTTTAGAAAACAACGTCAACGGTTTGATTAAAGAGACGCTGATGGCGGTGGAGCAAAGCTGAGCGGAGAGGGGACCTGGAATGAAAGGAATTATACCTGCCGGGATTACCGGGACGGGATCGTATTTGCCGGAAAAGGTGCTGAGCAATTTTGATTTGGAAAAAATGGTGGATACCAGCGATGAATGGATTCGGACCCGGACGGGAATCAGGGAACGCCGGATTGCCGCGGAGGGGGAGGCTACTTCTGACTTAGGAGCGGCTGCGGCCAGGCGGGCCCTGGAGGATGCTGGGGTTGATCCGGCAGAAGTGGAGCTCATCATCTGCGCCACTGTAACCCCGGACATGCTTTTTCCAGCCACGGCTTGCTTGATTCAAAAGAAAATTGGTGCTGGGAATGCCGCGGCTTTCGATCTTTCCGCCGGGTGTTCCGGTTTTGTTTACGCTTTGGCGGTGGGAGCCGGTTTTATCAACAATGGCTGCTACCGCAAGGTTTTAGTGGTGGGGGCGGAGGTTCTGTCCCGCATCACTGACTGGACCGACCGTTCCACCTGTGTCCTCTTCGGTGACGGCGCGGGGGCGGTTTTGCTGGAACCAGTACCGGAGGGTTACGGTCTCTTGGCTGTGGAGTTGGGAGCCAACGGCAGTTACGCCGATCTCATTTACCTGCCAGGGGGAGGTTCCCTCCATCCCTGCCGGGAGGAGACGGTGCGGCAGGGCATGCACTACATCAAGATGTCCGGCCAGGGGTTGTTCAAAATTGCCGTTAAGGTGATGGAAGAGGCATCCTTGAAGGCTATTGAGAAAGCCGGTCTCAAGTTAGAAGACGTGGATTTTTTGATTCCCCACCAGGCCAACATTCGCATTATCGAAGCTGCGGCCAAACGGCTTAATCTGGATATGGAGCGGGTTTACGTCAACATTGACCGCTACGGCAATATTTCTGCCGCTACCATTCCCGTAGCTCTGGATGAGGCCTGGCGGCAAGGCCGGTTGCGGGAAGGAGATAACGTGGTTCTGGTGGGATTTGGTGCCGGCATGACCTGGGCAGCCGGTGTGCTGCGTTGGAGCAAAAAAAGACGGGAGGGGGAGGCCCGGTGCTGAGAACGGTTTTGTGTGACCTTTTGAGAATAGAGTACCCCATTCTCCAGGGTGGTATGGCCTGGACTTCAACCGGGGAGTTAGCGGCGGCGGTTTCGGCTGCCGGTGGTCTGGGGATAATCGGATCTGGCAATGCTCCGGCAGACTGGGTGCGACAAGAGATTCGGAAGGTGAGGGCGTGTACGGACAGGCCTTTTGGAGTCAACGTCATGCTCATGTCACCGCATGTCGAAGAGGTAATGCAGGTTATTCTGGAGGAGAGAGTGCCAGTGGTAACCACCGGTGCCGGTAACCCGGGGAAGTACATCCCGGCTTTGAAGGAGCGGGGCACAAAGGTTATCCCTGTGATTCCTTCGGTAGCTTTGGCCCAGCGGATGGAGCGGGCGGGAGCCGATGCGGTAATTGCCGAAGGAACGGAGTCAGGCGGCCACGTGGGTGAGCTCACCACCCTGGCCCTGGTGCCGCAGGTGGTGGATGCCGTCAGCATTCCGGTGATTGCCGCCGGCGGTATTGGCGACGGCCGGGGCCTGGTGGCGGCTCTGGCTCTGGGAGCTGTAGGGGTCCAGATGGGCACCCGTTTTATGGTGGCGGAGGAATGTACCATCCATCCCCGGGTAAAGGAGGCTATAATAAAAGCCAAGGACCGGGACACGGTGGTCACCGGCCGCAGTACCGGCCATCCCGTTCGTTGCCTGAAAAACAAATTTGCCCGGCAGTTTGAAGAGATGGAAAAACAAGGGGTACCGGTGGAGGAGTTAGAGCGTTTTGGCACCGGCAAGCTGAAGGCGGCTATGGTGGATGGTGATATTGAGAACGGCTCCGTCATGATGGGGCAAATCGCCGGCTTAGTGAAAAAAATTCAACCGGCGGCGGAGATTATTGCCGAGATAATGCAGGAGGCGGAGCAGGTCCTGAAACGGTTAGGGGTGAAATAATGGCGCTGGCCTTCGTTTTTCCCGGGCAGGGGTCCCAGTTTGTCGGCATGGGCCGGGATGTGTACGAACATTTTCCGGAGGCGCGGGAAGTTTTTGCAGAAGCCGACCGGATCCTTCCCTTTAAAGTGAGCGAGCTCTGTTTTAACGGACCGGAAGAAAAATTGAATCTCACCGCCTACACCCAACCGGCCATCCTCACGGTTAGCGTTGCCTGCTGGCGGGTTCTCGCTGCTGCCGGGCTTAAACCTCAGGTGGTGGCCGGTCACAGTCTGGGTGAGTACACAGCTCTGGTGGCTGCGGGAGCCCTCGATTTCGCGGACGCTCTCAAACTGGTTTACCGACGGGGTACATATATGCAGGAGGCGGCGCCGGTGGGCTTCGGCGGGATGGCGGCGGTGCTTGGTTTGGAACGGGAAAAGTTAGAGGAGATCTGTGCCCGGGTGTCGGATGAGACAGGACGGGTAGAGGTGGCTAACTACAACTGCCCTGGCCAGATTGTTCTCTCAGGCGAAAAGGGAGCCTTAGAACGGGCGGCGGCGGCAGCGGAGGCAGCGGGAGCCAGGCGGGTGGTGTTTCTGACGGTTAGTGGTCCCTTCCATTCCAGCTATATGCGTCTGGCCGGGGAAAAGTTGGCAGCGGAGTTAGCCCGGGTGACTTTCCGGAATCCGGAAGTGCCCGTGGTAGCCAACGTCCACGCCCAGCCTGTCACCGCGGCGGCCGAGATTCCTTCCCTTTTGGTGGAGCAGCTCAGCAGTTCTGTTCGCTGGGAAGACGGGGTGCGGACGATGATTGATAATATGGGCGTGGATACTTTTATTGAGATAGGTCCCGGCAAAGTTCTCAGCGGGCTGATTAAAAAGATTGACCGGCGGTGCCGGGTGGAAAATGCGGGGGACAAGGAGAGTCTTGAAAATCTGCTTGCCAAAGCAAAGGAGGTTAATTAAAATGTTTCTTGAGGAAAAGACGGCCATTGTTACCGGTGCTTCCCGGGGGATTGGCAAAGCCATTGCCGTGGCCTTGGCGCGAGAGGGGGCGACGGTGGTGATAAACGACCTCAGCCAGGAAGCGGCCGAGGCGGCGGCGGCTGAGATCAGGGCTAACAACGGTCGGGCCATAGCGATGGCCGCGGACGTGGCTGACAGCGCCCAGGTAGAAACCATGGTTACCCGGGTGATGGAAGAGTGCGGGCGCATTGATATCCTGGTGAATAACGCCGGCATTACCCGTGATACACTGTTACTGAGGATGAAGGAAGAAGACTGGGATGCCGTTCTCAACGTGAATTTAAAAGGGGTTTTTAACTGTACCAAAGCAGTCAGTCGGTTTATGATCAAGCAGCGGTCCGGCGTTATCGTTAACATTGCCTCGGTGGTAGCCGTGATGGGTAACATAGGGCAGGCAAACTATGCTGCTGCCAAAGCTGGTATCTTAGGTTTTACCAAGGCGGTGGCCCGGGAGTTGGCCAGCCGGGGAATAAGGGTAAACGCAGTCGCACCGGGATACATTCAGACTGATATGACGGAAAAAATCCCCGAGGAGATAAAGGCTAAACTAATAGAGAGCATTCCACTGGGCTTTATCGGACAACCGGAAGATGTGGCGGAAGCGGTTCTTTTCCTGGTTTCCCCTGCTGCGCGTTACATAACGGGACAGACCCTGCATGTTAACGGTGGCATGGTGATGGTGTGATGGAATCTGGGAGGCCGGGGAAGGAGGTGAAGAAATGGCAACGGTGTTCGACCGGGTGAAGAAAATAATTGTGGAACAACTCGGAGTAGAAGAAGACGAAGTTACTCCCGAGGCTTCTTTTATCGATGATCTGGGGGCCGATTCCCTGGATGTAATGGAACTGGTTATGGCTTTAGAAGAGGAGTTCGATATGCAAATTTCCGATGAGGATGCGGAGAAAATCCGTACGGTGGGAGATGTGGTAAACTATATTCAGGAGCGTTTATAATTAGTTACTCTGGTCTAAGTAAGAGTCCCGCAGTTCTGCGGGGCTCTTTTGGAATTGGCAATTTTTCGACGGGGCATTCCCTGCGGAGCCGGAGGTGCTTTATGAAAAGAAGGGTAGTTATCACCGGAATGGGGGTTGTTTCTCCCAACGGAAATGAGCTCAATACATTTTGGGACAACATTATCAACGGACGTTCCGGCATAAAGGCAGTGGACCGGTTTGATACTTCCCAGTTGCCGGCACGGATTGCCGGGTTGGTGAAAGATTTTGAACCGGAACAGTACATAGACAAGAAAGAAATTCGCCGGATGGACCGCAGCACCCATTTCGCCATGGCGGCTGCCCAGATGGCGATAGAAGATGCGGGGCTGGAACCGGAAAAGGAAGACAGGGAGCGCATTGGGGTGGTTTTCGGTTCCGGTATCGGCGGTATTGAGACGCTGGAAAACCAGATTTTAGTAATGGCTGCCAAAGGGCCGGGCAAGGTAAGCCCGTTCTTGGTTCCCATGATGATTCCTAACATTTCCGCCAGTCAGATTGCCATTCGTTACGGGTTTAAAGGTCCCAACATTACTACGGTAACTGCCTGTGCTTCGGCTACCAACGCCATCGGGGAGGCGGTGCGGGTCATCCAGCGGGGCGATGCCGACGTGGTGATTACCGGCGGAACGGAAGCCCCCATCTGCCCCATTTCCATGGCGGCTTTCTGCGCTATGCGGGCCCTTTCCACCCGCAACGAGGAGCCGGAGAAGGCCAGCCGGCCTTTTGATGCCGAGCGGGACGGGTTTGTCATGGGCGAAGGAGCTGGTGTGCTGGTGGTGGAAGCGCTGGAACACGCCCAGGCCCGGGGGGCCAGAATCTATGCCGAAATTGCCGGCTACGGTGTTACCTGTGACGCTTACCATATTACCGCTCCCGACCCGGTAGGAACAGGAGCAGCTAAAGCTATGGAGCTGGCCATAGCCGACGCCGGTCTCAAGCCGGAGGATGTAGACTACATCAATGCCCACGGTACTTCTACTCCCCTGGGAGATAAAGGTGAGACCCTGGCCATTAAGAGGGTGTTCGGTGAACACGCTTCCCGGCTGGCGGTGAGTTCGACCAAATCCATGACCGGGCACTTGCTGGGAGCAGCCGGGGGTATTGAAACCATTATCACTGCTTTGACTGTTTATCACGATGTAATCCCGCCTACAATAAATTTAGATAATCCCGACCCGGAATGTGACCTGGATTACGTTCCTCACCAAGCGCGCCGGCAAGAAGTACGGGTGGCCCTCAACAACTCTTTTGGCTTTGGCGGGCACAATGCGGTTCTCCTGCTCAAGAAGTTCGTGCCCTGACGATTGTGGAGGTGGCACTTTGACGGAAGATTACCGGGAGGAAAAGGCGCGGGAGTTTTGTGCTTTTTTAGGCCTTAAGACGGAAGATTGCCGGCTAATTGCCCAGGCTTTAACCCATAGTTCTTATGCCCATGAAGTGCTCAACGACCCTTTAGCCAGTAACCAGCGGTTAGAGTTTTTGGGGGATGCGGTGTTGCAGCTGGTGGTAAGCCAGTATCTGTATGAGAGGTATCCGGATTTTCCGGAGGGAACCCTTACCCGCCTGCGGGCTGCTCTGGTTTGTGAGGCTACCCTGGCGGCAATAGCCGGTAAGCTCCAGTTAGGCCGATATTTTTTTATGGGAAAAGGGGAGGAAGCTTCCGGTGGCAGAAGGCGGTCTTCCAACCTGGCGGACGGCATGGAGGCTTTGTTGGGGGCCCTTTACCTGCAGGGAGGGTTTGCTGCTGCCCGCAATTTCATCATTCCTCACTTAGAGCCAGTGCTGGCAGAAGTGCTGGCCCGGGGGGGTCTGTACGGCGATTACAAGACAGAGCTCCAGGAACTGGTGCAGAAGCGCGGGTTGGGGGAAGTGAAATACCGCATTCTTCAGGAAGAGGGCCCGCCCCATAACCGCATTTTTCAGGCCGCCGTTTTTATCGGTGACAGGCAGTGGGGTGTGGGGGAAGGCAGGTCGAAAAAAGAGGCCGAGCAGGAGGCGGCCTGCCAGGCTCTGAGGAGGTTGCGGGAAGGAGAAAAATGAAGACGCGAATTATTCCTTTTTTTATTCCCCATGCCGGCTGTCCTTACCGTTGTGTCTACTGTGACCAGCGCGTTATCACTTCCCAGGAGGGACAGGTGCGGGGAGAAGACGTGGCTCGCACCATTGCCGAGTACCTGGCGACAGGGGGAGAAGAGGGACGCTGGGAAGTGGCGTTCTACGGTGGGAGTTTTACCGCCCTTCCTCCTTCTAAGCAAAGGGAATTGCTCCTGCCGGCTTTCCGGGCTCTCCAGGAAGGTAGGATCGAGGCTATTCGCATTTCTACTCGTCCTGACTGTTTGGATGAAGAGCGGCTGGCTCTCCTCATGGCTTACGGCGTTACCCTGGTTGAGTTAGGGGTTCAGTCCATGGACGACCGGGTTCTGCGTCTGGCCGGGCGGGGACACACGGCAGCGGCGGTAGTGGAAGCGGCGACCCTCCTCCGCTCCTGGGGATTTGAGTGGGGGGCTCAGCTCATGCCCGGGTTGCCCGGGGCAGGACCAGCTTCTGATCTTTTTACTGCCCGCCAGATAGCTGCCCTGGAGCCAGACGTGGTCCGCATTTATCCCGCCGTGGTCCTGGCGGGGACGGAGCTGCACCGCATGCTGGAAAAAGGGAAGTACAAGCCCCTTTCCCTAAAAGAGGCTGTGGAGCGGACGGTGGAAATGCGTCTTATCTTTGAGGAGAGAGGGATTCCTGTTATCAGGACCGGCCTTCAGGAAAGTCCTGGGTTGGCGGCCAAGGTGGTGGCCGGACCTTATCATCCGGCCTTTGGGGAGCTTGTCGAAGGAGAGATTTATTTCCGCCAGGTGGATTATTACCTGGAGAAAATAGTGCAGGGAGGTATTTCCTGCCGGAAAATAAAGGTGGCCGTAAATCCACAGGAAGTTTCCAAGGCAATAGGCCACGGCAGGAGCAACCTCCGACGCTGGCAGGAAAAAAGAGGGATCCAGGTGGAAGTGGTGGGGAGGGAAGAGGTGGAAGCTGGGAATATGGTTTTTCTTGCCGTCGATGATGAGAAGGTAAAGGTGGAAGTGAAACGGCAGGACTTCATCAAGGCCTGTCGGGAAAAGGAGAAAGAGCGAAAGAAGGAGTAGGTTCTCCTGGCTAAGGGAAGGATGGATGGGGCCAGCCGGGAAAATTCCTTGCCAAAGGATGGGCAAAAGTGGTATATTGTAAGTATAGCGAAAAGGGTTGAGGAGGGGCGGCAATGGAGCGGGGTTCTTTTGACAAAACCATGCAGTTTCAGGCCATCCGGGACGAGAAAAATGAAGCCCGGGAGATTTTGCGGGAAGTGTACGAGGCTCTCAAGGAGAAAGGGTACAACCCCATTAACCAGTTAGTGGGGTACCTTTTGTCCGGGGACCCTGCTTACATTACCAGCCACCGCAATGCCCGCAGTTTAATCCGTAAATTAGAGCGGGACGAACTTTTAGAGGAGCTGGTACGGAGCTATCTGGAAAGGCAATAAAAAGACCACAACAGGCCGTCAGGCCTGTTTATTGTTTGGGAGGGGAAAAAATTGGAGTACCGGGTCCTTGGCCGGACGGGGCTTACCGTTTCCCGGCTTTGTTTTGGGGCTTTAACCATCGGACCTCTGCAGGCTTCCCTGCCGCTTAAAGAAGGAGCAGCGGTGATCCGGCACGCCCTAGAGCGGGGGATTAATTTTATTGATACGGCGGAACTGTACGAAACTTATCCCTATATCCGTCTGGCGGTAGGAAAGGAGTTCAAAGAGCGAGTAATCATCGCCACCAAATCTTACGCCTACACAGCAGCGATGATGGAAAAGAGCTTGCAGACGGCCCTGACTGAACTGAACCGGGACTACATCGATATTTTCCTCCTCCACGAGCAGGAGTCGGAGCACACGCTGGCCGGGCATCGGGAGGCGCTGGAGTACCTGCTGCGGGCCAAGGAAAAAGGTCTGGTGCGGGCGGTGGGTATTTCCACCCATACTGTGGCAGGAGTGAGGGCTTTTCTCCTTTACCCGGAGTTGGATGTGCTTCACCCTATGGTCAATATGGCCGGAATTGGGATTAAAGACGGAACGCTGGCGGACATGCTTGCCCTGCTGCGTCGGGTAAAAGAACGGGGAGCGGGAATTTACGGGATGAAGCCCTTGGGCGGCGGACACCTCATCCGGCGCTGGCGGGAAGCCATGGAATTTGTGCTGGGACTGCCGGAACTGGATGCAGTGGCCGTGGGAATGAAGAGTAGGGCGGAAGTGGATTTGAACGTGGCTTTGGTGGAAGGACGGGAGATTGACCCGAAGCTTAAGGCGGAGGTTGCTGCCGCCGAGCGCAGGTTGCAGGTGGAAGATTGGTGTTGTGGCTGCGGTCGCTGTGTGGAAAAGTGTCCCCAGGGGGCACTGCGAGTCGAGGAAGGCAGGGCCAAGGTGGCGGCGGAGAAATGTGTTCTCTGCGGGTACTGTGGTTCCGCGTGCCCGGAATTCTGTATAAAAATCATTTGAAGGGAGAATAATTTTCTGGAGATGAAAGAAGGGCGTTATTTAGGGCTGGATGTGGGAGAAAAAACCATCGGTGTTGCTGTCAGCGACCCCCTGGGCTGGACGGCTCAGGGACTCTTAACCATCAAACGAAAGGGACGCGATGAGGATTTCAGCCGTTTGCGGGAGATAATTGTCCAGCAAAACGTTAAAGCTATTGTGGTAGGGCTGCCCCGGAATATGAACGGGAGCGACAGCGAGCAGACGGAGAAGGTGCGCCGGTTTATCCAGGAGCTGAGGGAGGAGTTTGCCCTACCGGTTTATCCCTGGGATGAACGCCTGACAACGGTGGCGGCGGAAAAACTCCTTTTGGAGGCGGATATGAGCCGCCGGCGGAGGAAGCAGGTGGTGGACAAAATGGCGGCGGTGCTGATCCTGCAGGGATTTCTCGATTCCCGGCGGGGGTCCCAGGGGTTTGGAAACGAAGAAAATTGAATGGAAAATTGCTGGAAAGCCTTGACAGATGAGAGCCAGGGGGATAAAATACCATTACCGGCATGAGGGGGTGAAAAAATGAATGAAGAATTTGTGGCCAACGAAATCGTAACCCTCACCGACGAGGAGGGGAAAGACCACAATTTCCGGCTCCTGGACGTCCTGGAGGTAGACGGAGGAGAATACGCCGTGCTGCTTCCCGTGGCTGATGAGGACGGGGAAATGGAAGCGGACGAGGCTATTATCCTCAAGTTTGCCAGGGATGAAGAGGGCAACGAAATTCTGCTGGAAATTGAAGACGATGAAGAATGGGAAAAAGTGGCCGATGCCTGGGTTGCTGCTCAGGAGGAGGAAATGGACGAAGAAGAATAAGCGCCTGCGGGCGCTTATTTTATTTGGGTGTGCCCGGCAGCAGGTACCTCGTTCTAACTTGCTAATTAACCTGCTATATTTATAGCGAAAAAAAAGGGCGGGGATCCGGGTGGGCGGCTGGAAAAAAGCGGGGCTATTGATGCTGGCCTTTGTATTTCTGGCGGCGGTTTTTACCGCAGTTCTTCCTTATCTGGCTGTTTCCGCGCCGGAACGGGTAATAATAGGGGTACGGCTGGCGGGTAAAGACCTTTCTGCCTGTCGGCGAGAAGAAGTGAAGGCGGCGGTGGTGGAGTGGAAGCAGGAGAGAGAAAGGTTGTGCCTTACCCTGCTTGGGCCGGCAGGAAGGCGGACGGTGCGGGGAAGGGACCTCGGGCTTACGGTGGATGAGGAGAAGACAGCCGCAGCCGCCTTGGCGGTTGGCCGCCGTGGCCCTTGGTACCAGCGCTGGTGGTGGCGCCAAAAGGCTTACTGGCGGCGATGTGATGTGCAACCCCTTTTTCATTTCCAGAAGGAAACTCTCGCTCGGATGGCCCGGGAACTGCAGGGGGACTTGCCGGCTGAACCCCGCGATGCCCGTTTTGTAGAAGTAAAGGGAGAGGTAAAAGTAGAAGGAGAAAGAATCGGTTACCGGCCGGATCTGACAAAGCTGGTTGCAGAGGTAGAGAGAGCGTTACGGGAGGGAAGAGAAAGGGAGATAAAAATCTCTTATTTACCTCTTTATCCGGAGGTGCGGGAGGAGAAACTTAGGAGAACCGGAATCAGAGAGCTGGTGGCGGAATATACTACCCGTTTTGATCCTTCCCAAACGGACCGCGTTTACAACATCCGCATGGCAGCAAAAGCCTTGGACAATTTACTGATTGGGCCGGGAGAAACCATTTCCTTTAACGAAAAAGTAGGACCCAGGGAGGAAGAGAAGGGATACCGCAAAGCCCCGGTAATTGTCAACGATGAGATTGTCCCGGGAACGGGAGGTGGGGTCTGCCAGGTTTCCAGCACCCTTTACAACGCCGTTCTGTTGGCCGGGCTGGAAATTAAAGAGAGAACCTCCCATTCTCTCCCCGTGGCTTATGTTCCACCGGGCCGCGATGCGACGGTGGATTTCGGCCGAATCGATCTGAAGTTTGCCAACCCAACCCGTTACTGGTTTCTCGTCAAGACACGGGTGGAAGGGGATACCCTCCAGGTTAAAATCTTTGGGCCTCCCGGAACGAGGGAAGAGGTGACCATTTTTTCCGAGGTGGTGGAAGTAATACCGCCGGAAGTGGTGGTGAAAGTGGAAAAAGGACTGCGTCCTGGAGAGGTTAGGGTGAAGGAGGAAGGGCAGGAAGGGATGCGGGTCCGAACCTGGCGAGTGCGACGCCGGGGGAAGGAGGAAATACGGGAAGAACTCCCCCTAAGTTATTACCACCCCCGTCCCCGGATTCTGGTTACCGGCAGTTGAGAGGTTGTGGTAAAAGTAGGCGGGATTTTGGGGCAAGAAGGGGGAAAGTTTTGCATAAGTATTATGGTAGGAAAAAAGGACGGGGGGTATAGGGATGAAGAAAATAGTTATCGCAGGGCGGAATGATTCCGGGAAATCTACGGTGCTGGGGGAAATTTACCGGGGGCTCAAAAACAGGAATTTTCAGCCGCTGGCGGTGGGATCCGGTGTCCAAGATGAAAAGCCATACCTTTTAAAAGGCATAGAACACATCTATTTAACTATTGCACCGCCCAACCCCGGGGAGGATGTGGTCAGGGACATTGACCGGGTTATACGTAACGCCGTCAATGTGATCCGGGAGAAGAACAACCTCATTCAGCACGCCCGCCGGGCTCTGGACGAGTTGAACAAAGTCCGGTCGGTGCTGGAGTTAGGGCATCTTTCTCAGAAGGATATTCCCAAAATGGCCACTCTCCCCGATGTGGTTCTCATCGAAGCGGTGGGGATTAACGACGGCTACAAGTCTAAAGAAACCCGGGAAATGGCCGACATCTTAATTTCAGTAGTACCGGCGGATATTAAAAATGAAATTATCATGGAGCCCGGGAATGTTCTTCTCGATCAGGCCGACATTATTGTCGTAACCAAGATTGACATCGTCCCCCGCAACGTTACCCAGACCACGGTAAAACTGTTGCAGCGGATCTTTCCCCACAAACTCGTTTTTCCGGTGGTGGCGACGGACGGCGTTCATATGGATATGGTGGTGGACGAAGTGGTGCGACGGCTTACCGACCCGGTGTTGCTTCTGGAGCAGCAGGAGGATTCTCAGGCAGAAAATTGACTTTTTTCTTTGCCTTCCCCATCCTGCGGTTTTATAATGGTAGTGATAGTCAGGAAAAGGATGGGGAATTTTCATGTTTTCGTTGCGGGGATGGCGCCAAGGGCCGGTTTTGCCGGTAAAAGGATTGCTAATTTTTTTCCTCCTGCTCGGGGTGATTTTAGGAGGTACTTACCTTTACCTGAGGGCGCCGGTAGATAGGGAGGCTAAAACTAAGGTTGTCTTGATTTCTCCCGGCCAGGGACTGGGAGAGACGGCGACGACGCTGAAAAAAGAAGGGATTATTAGAAGTGAGCTGCTCTTTCTCTACCTGGCAAAACAGCGAGGGCTGGAAGGGAAGCTCCGACCTGGGGAGTACCGGCTGAGCGGCGCCATGCCTCTTGAAGAAGTGGTACGGATCTTGGCAGAAGGACGGCAGGTGCAGTACCGGGTGACCATTCCTGAAGGTTATACCCTCATGCAAATTGCCGAACTGCTGGACAAAAAAGGGCTGGCGGATAAAGAGCGGTTTCTACAGGTGGCGGCCACGGCGGACTTCGATTATCCCTTTTTGCAGGGGGTGCCCGCCGGAGAAAAAAGGTTAGAGGGCTATCTCTTTCCCGACACCTATTTCTTCACCCGCACGATGGGGGAGAAGGCTATTATCAACACTATGCTGAAACGCTTTGCCCGGGAGCTGACTCCCGATTTTCAGAGCAAACTGGCAAAGAGCGGTCTTACCCTTCACCAGGCGGTAACCTTAGCTTCTATTATCGAGCGGGAAGCCAAAAAGCCGGAGGACCGGCCTCTGGTTTCAGCCGTTTTTCACAACCGGTTGAAAAAGGGGATGAAATTAGAATCCTGTGCCACCGTGCAGTACGTTTTAGGGCCGCCGGTGAAAAAAGTGCTGAGTAAAAAGGACATCAGCATCGATTCCCCCTACAATACTTACAAGTATCCCGGACTACCGCCGGGTCCCATCAGCAACCCCGGTCGTGCTTCCTTGCTGGCTGCGGTGGAACCGGCGCCGGTGGACTATCTTTACTTTGTGGCTCGGCCCGACGGCTACAACGAGTTTTCGACTACTTTTGCCCAGCACGAGGCGGCAAAGAAAAAGTATCTCCCGTAAACTTTGCGACAAATTTGGCAAAATAAAGCTAAAAAAGACGAAGGGGAGGTATAGCGGGTGGACAGGCCGGTACCGGAACTGGTAGCTCCGGCAGGGGATTTGGAAAAACTCAAATTTGCCGTTGTTTACGGAGCCGACGCCGTGTATTTGGGCGGGAAAGAATTTGGGCTGCGGGCCCGAGCGGGCAATTTTACTTTAGAAGAGATGGCTTTAGGGGTTGGTTTTGCCCACCGGCGGGGGAAAAGGGTGTACGTCACCGTCAACATTTTTGCCCGTAACCGCCATTTGGACGGGCTCCCTGCTTATCTCCGGGAACTGGCACGGCTGGGAGTTGACGGAGTCATCGTAGCCGATCCCGGGGTACTGGAATTGGTGCGGGAAGAGGCGCCCGGTCTGGAGATTCACCTTTCTACCCAGGCTAATACCACCAACTGGCGTAGCTTACGTTTCTGGGCCCGCCAGGGGGTAAAAAGGGTGGTTTTGGCCCGAGAGCTGACTTTGGAGGAAATTGCCGAAATTCACCGGCTGGTGCCGGGGGTAGAGCTGGAGGTTTTTGTTCATGGCGCTATGTGCATTTCCTACTCCGGCCGCTGTCTGTTGAGCAGTGTGATGACGGGACGCAGCGCCAATTTGGGAGAATGTGCCCAGCCTTGCCGCTGGTCCTATGCTTTAGTGGAAGAAAAAAGACCGGGCCAGTTTTTCCCGGTGGAGGAAGATGAAAGAGGCACTTATGTTTTCAACTCCAGCGACCTCTGCATGGTGGAACACCTGGACCGGCTTTATGCGGCCGGCGTCAGAGCTTTAAAAATAGAAGGGCGGGTAAAAAGTATCCACTATGTGGCGACGGTCACCGGGGTTTACCGGCGAGCCCTGGATCTTTTGGCCCGGGATCCGGAAAATTACCGCTGTCTGCCGGAATTACTGCAGGAACTGGAGAAGGTCAGCCACCGACCTTATACCACCGGCTTTTTCTTTTCGGAACGGGCGGAGATGAGTGTCAATCCCGTAAGCTCCGTTTACCGCCGGGCTTATGATTTCACCGGTTTTGTCCGTTATTATGATCACCGGGCAGGCTTGGCTCTGGTGGAGCAGCGGGGTGTTTTTGCCGCCGGGGAAGAAGCGGAGGTGCTAACCCCGGCGGGAGAAGTGATTTCCTGCCGGGTGGAAGAAATTCTCGATCCGGACGGAAGACCGATGGAACGGGCTCCCCATCCCCGGCAGTGGGTATGGGTGGGGGGGATGCCGCCTGTTCCTCCTTACAGTATCCTGCGCCGACCGGCCGGAGGCGGAGAAAAATGAGGGAAGAAGGACCGTCTTTCCGCGTGCGCCTCCAGCCCCAGGATATGGTCTACTTGGACTATATCTTTGAAGGTTATGAAGGACTGGGACTGGTGACCCTTGTTCCCGGCCGACGGCGGGGGGAGGCCATCATTCACGTGACCCCGGAAACGGCAGGGGAAGTGGAAAAGATCCTCCTTTCCTTTCCCCGACCCCTAAAGATAGTTTACAGGCCCGGTCCGTAAGCCTGCCGGTAGATTTCTTCCAGTTCGCCGATGAGGGGGAAGCGAGGATTGGGAATGGTGCACTGGTCGGCGAAGGCTCTTTCGACCATAATGGGGTTTTTGCGCCGGAATTCTTCCTTGTCGATCCCGCATTCGGCGATGGTGCGGGGCATGTCCAGTCTTGCCATCAACTCCTCGATAGCCTTGATGAGACTGCTAACTCCTTCAGCTACCGCTCCTGCCGGCAGACCTAAGTAACGGGCGATTTCCCGGTATTTTTCCGGGGCTTTGTAGTATTCGTACTTGGCGTAGGAGTGAATTTGCTGGGCAGGCCGGCGTTGTAGACGATGACGTGAGGCAGAAGGATGGCGTTGGCCCGGCCGTGGGGGATGTGGAACTTCCCGCCTAATTTGTGGGCTGAGTTGGGGTATTTGTAGGTGCGTTTGCGAATGTCCTGAAACTTGAGTTTGAGGGATTCAAATTCCACGCCCGGCCCCACGACCAGGGCGGGTTTGCCGGCGCTATAGGCGGCCTGCACCATGGAGGAACCGCCGCGGGCCAGAATAAGGCTGACGCCGGGCTGAGCCATGAGATAGCGGGAGGCTTCTTGCGAAGGATTTTCCAGCCAGCCGATGCAGTGGTCCGGTGCGTCTGCTTCCCGCGTGTTTATCCGACGCAGCCAGAGCCATGGCCTGAACGATGTGGTCTACATTTTCTTGCGTGAGACAGTGGAACTGTTCATGGGCCTCCCAGGCTCTTTCCACCAGTTGATCTATATCCTTCCCGGAAATCCACGGCTGTTCCTCCCCTGCTCAGTTTTTCTTCTCCTAATTTTTCCTGCTGTCCGCCGTGTTTTTGCACTCAAGGAAAAGGCCGGCCTGACGCCGGCTTTTGGGCAGAAGAATAAGAGGGAAGAAAAAAGGAAAAAATTTATGAAAAAACTACGGAGGTAGGGGGATGTACTATACCCGCTGGAACCGCACGGTTAAACTTTTTTATTTTTTTGCTTTTCTCCTTTTCCTTTTTCTGCTAAGGCTGGGTTATTTGCAGGTGTTCTGCCACCGCTCCTTTACCCTTTTGGCCCGGGATCAGAACACTTCCTGGGTAGCCTTGGAGGAAGTTTCCCGTGGTCATATCCGCGACCGTTATGGTCGCCCCCTCACCGCCGGTGGGAAGGAGTACAGGCTGGCCTTTTTCCCATCCTTAGTACGCAGCCGGGAGCGGGTGGAAGGGGTTCTCCGCAGGTATCTTTCCTCAGAGGAAAGGGCGAAAGTGTGGGAGGTGGGGCCTACTCTCTTGCCTGTAATCCTTTCCCGGGATGAGGCGAAAGAGATCCAGAATACCCTTCCGCCGGGGCTTATGGTGGTTGAGGTGGAGAAAAGATACCGCTCACCCCAACCGGCGGCCAACACGGTGGGCTATGTTGGTCCTTTGGCACCGGGGGAAGGAGAGGAGCTTTCCCGCTTAACTGGCCGCCTTTACCGGACAGACGATGTTACAGGAAAAAGCGGTCTGGAGAAGTATTATGAGGCCTATCTTAAAGGAGAACGGCCGGAGAGGGTTCTCCGGCTTTACGTGGACGGCCTGGGCCGGGTTGTTCCCGGCCTGGGAATCAGGGAGGAAAAAACGGTCGATTTTTCCCGGCAGGACGTGTACTTAACCCTGGATTTGACAATCCAGGAGAAAGTGGAGAAAATTTTAGACCGGCACAGGATTAAAGAGGGAGCAGTGGTGGTACTGGATCCAGCCAACGGGGATCTTCTCGCCCTGGCTTCGCGACCGGCCCTGGATCCCCGGGCGCCGGGAAGGTTCCTTAAGCAGGAGGGAGTTTTTCTGGATCCGGCCGTTCAGCTCTACCAGCCTGGCTCTGTTTTCAAAATAGCCGTGGCGGCAGCGGCTCTAGAAAAAGGAGTGGTAAAACCGGAGGATAAATTTTTCTGTGCGGGAGAGAAGGAGCCCCTCATTCCCTGCTATGAAAAAAAAGGCCACGGCTTCTTGGACTTTGCCACGGCCATGGCAGTTTCTTGTAATCCTGTTTTTGCCCGGGTGGCTCTTCGTACCGGGGCAGAGGCTATCATTGAACAAGTGCAGCGGTTAGGACTGGACTGCCAGGAGATAATCGGTTACCCCTTTCCGCCTGACGATCGACAAAACTGGACGGCCATTGCCCAGCCCTACAACTTAGCCAACAGCGGCATCGGCCAGGGGCCGGTTCTTACCACCCCCGTTCAGGTGGCGGCTATGACGGCAGCGGTGGCCAACGGCGGCTACTACCACCAGCCGCGATTGGTTTTAAAGGTGGTCGGCCGGGAAGGAACGACGGTAAAGTTTGGGCAAGGAAGGACATGGCGGGCTTTATCTCCCCCCACGGCGGCAGAATTGAAAAAGATGATGTACCTGGTTACTACTGCCGGGAGCGGACGGGAAGCGTGGGTGAAGGGTGGCAGTGCCGGCAAAACCGGTTCTGCCCAGGTGGGGGGAAAAGAGAAGGAGATATACGCCTGGTTCACCGGTTTTGCTCCCTATGACAGGCCACGCTACGTGGTGACGGTGCTGGTTAAGGGAGGGGAGAGCGGCGGGAAGACGGCTGCCCCCCTTTTCCGGGAAATTATCCAGGAACTTTTGTCTTCGTAAGAGAGTTCTAACCGGCCGGAAGCTTGACGCAAAGAACTTTTTTCTCTTTTTCTGGGCAAGTCGGTCCCTGGATAAATCCGCCTTGCTGGGCGAGAAAGTGTCTGGCGGTGGTGAGGTGGTTGGCGGCCAGGTCCGGTTTATCAGCTTCATTTTCTCCGCCGGAAGCCGCTTTTACTGCTAAGGGAGCGATTTCAAAGTAAATGGCAATCATTTTTTCTCCGGGGTGGTAGCAGGTTTTTACGGTAAGCCGACTTTGGTGGGGACAGCGGGTGAGGAGATAGAGAAAAACTTTACGCAGGACCAAGACGATACTATTTTTCTCAACTCCAGCAGGGGGAAGAAAAGGACAGAACTTGGTTTTGATTTCAATCCCCTGCCGGGATAAAAAGGGTTGCATTTCTCGCAGGACAGCCTGGATAAGGGAATGAACGTTTTCCTGCTGATGGGATCGGAGAGGACGGTGGGCAAGGGCTATCATTTCTTCGACGACACTGTTTGCTTCCTGGATTTCGGTCTGGATTAGGGGAATAAGTTGGTGTTCTCGGCTTTCCGGCGGCAGTTTATCTTTCATCAACTGGAGAAAACAGTTTACCGAAGTGAGAGGATTGCGCAGACGGTGGGCTACGGTGGCCGCCATTTCCTGCAGGGCTTGTTGCCTGCCAGCGTTGGTGGGATTTTCTTCTCCTAAGAAGGCTACAGCTCCTTGTAAGAGGCAATTGTCACTGAGCAGAGGGAAGGTGGAAAAGGGGAAGGTTTGCTCTTCACCGGCGGGGCCTATTTCCCGGGAGCAGCACGGCGAAAGGGTGTGCAGGGTTTCCTTGAGGGCATGGCGGAGGTGAGGGAGTTTGCGGAGGCCAACGGTCAAGTTTTCCCCCGTCACCTGATACCCTTTCAGCCCGGTGATTTTCTCTGCTGCCCGGTTGAAAAGAATAATTTTCTCTTCCGGATTTACCACCACCAGCCCTGTGGATAGAGAATCGAGGACGAGAGGTGCGATGTTTTCCAGTTCGGCGCGGGCTGTCTGGGCTTGCATGTTTTCGATAAAAGTGAGGGTTCCATTGACTATATCGCGGCAGGAGTAGGGGATGACGTGGAGAAGAGCGGGAAAGGTTTGCTGATTTTTGCCGGTGATAACCACGCGGGTGTTGATACTGAACTGGTGTTCCAGAACCAGGGGATGGGCGTTGATATTTTTGCCCGGGACCAGTTTTGCCATGACGGTATCAATCCTGTGGCCCAAAATTTCTTCACGACTGTAGCCGGTGAGGTAAAAAAAGGCCTCACTGGCGAAAAGGATCCGGTGGTGGCTGTCAGCAATCAGAACGGGCAGGGGTAATTGGTCCAGGGCGGAAAAATCCGGGTGGGGGCAAAGGACGTAACGCTGGTAGGGGGGTTTTTCTCGTAAAAGCGAGGCAGGCACGGCTATCCCTCCGTTTTGTGAACAAATGTGCGATTGGCAGTGCACACAAAAAAAATTATACCACCTACCTCTTGAAAATTCTGTCAAAATATGTCGAGAAGACCGCCGGTTGCAGAAAAAATTTATTTCGGTTAGAATTTTAGTAAGTTTTTATTTGTTTTTATTTTTCCAGAGAGGAGCTGAGTTAAGTTGGAGGAAACCAAAATTTTGCTGGCAGAGAAGGACATGCCCAGGTTCTGGTACAATATCCAGGCAGATATGCCCAATTTACCCCCACCTCCCCTGCATCCGCAAACGAAAAAGCCACTGGAGGCGAAGGATCTGCAGGCCATTTTTCCGCCCGATTTAATCGAGCAGGAGATGAGCCGGGAGCGGTGGATTGAGATTCCCGAGGAAGTTTTGGAGATTTACAAACTGTGGCGTCCCTCGCCCCTTTTCCGGGCGCGGCGGCTGGAGAAAGTCCTCGACACTCCAGCAAAGATTTACTACAAGTACGAAGGGGTAAGTCCGGCCGGAAGTCACAAACCCAACACCTCCATTCCCCAGGCTTATTACAACAAGAAAGCGGGAATTAAAAGATTGGCAACGGAGACGGGCGCAGGTCAGTGGGGGACGGCTTTGAGCTTAGCCTGCCGCTTTTTCGGTCTTGAATGCACAGTTTACATGGTCAAGGTGAGCTACCAGCAGAAACCGTACCGGCGCATCCTCATGGCCACCTACGGGGCGGAAGTGGTTCCCAGCCCCAGTGACCGCACCGAGGCAGGGCGGAAAGTGCTGGCCGAAAATCCCGATTCTCCGGGCAGTTTGGGAATTGCTATTAGCGAAGCTGTAGAAGATGCGGTGGGGCGGGAGGACACCAACTATGCCCTGGGCAGCGTCCTCAACCATGTTATTCTTCACCAGACAGTAATTGGCCTGGAGGCAAAGGAGCAGCTGGCCCGGGTTGATGAATATCCAGACGTGGTCATCGGCTGCTGCGGCGGTGGCAGCAACTTTGCCGGAATTGCCTTCCCCTTCCTCTACGACCGTTTCCGGGAAGGACGGAAAGTAAGGGCGGTAGCGGTGGAACCGGCGGCTTGCCCCACCCTGACGAAGGGAGTTTTTGCCTACGACTACGGCGATACGGCCATGCTTACCCCCATTAATATGATGTACACCCTGGGGCACGATTTCGTTCCGCCCGGCATTCACGCTGGCGGTCTGCGCTATCACGGGGACTCCCCTCTGGTCAGCCAGCTTTACCACGACGGGTTTATCGAGGCCCGGGCGTACGGGCAGAATCAGTGTTTTGAAGCGGCCGTGCTTTTTGCCCGCACCGAGGGAATTTTGCCGGCGCCAGAGTCGTCCCACGCCATTAAGGGTGCCATTGATGAGGCCCTGCGCTGCCGGGAGGAAGAACGGAGCGAGGTAATTCTTTTCTGCCTGAGTGGCAACGGTTATTTGGATTTACAGGCTTACGATGACTACCTCAACGGAAAACTGGAGGATATTGAGTATTCTCCTGAATTGCTGAAGTGTTCTCTGGAAAAACTGCCGCGGATTGAGTAGAATCCTTCGGCCAAACAGGAGATGATTTTCAATGCTCGAGCTTACCGGCAAACAGAAACGGTACCTTCGCTCCCTGGCGGTTAAGGAAGAACCCATTCTCCAGATAGGGAAGGGCGGAATAAATGAAGCGGTAATAAAACAACTGGACGACGCCTTAGAGGCCAGAGAGCTGGTCAAAGTGCGCCTGCTCCGCAACTGCCCGCTGACCCAGGAGGAAGCGGGAGAAAAGATGGCCGAGGCCACCGGGGCCTGCCTGGTCCAGGTAGTGGGTTCGGTCCTGGTTTTTTACCGTCCTTCCCGGGAGAAACCGCCCCGGATCGTTCTTCCTTAAGCCGCTATAGGGATTTGTTTTTGGTTGGGGGGAGAGGATGTGGAGGCAAAAGAAGAGGAGAAAATTCGGCGGGAAACGGTAGAGAGGGCAAAAACGGTGGTGGTAAAAGTAGGTTCTTCTACCATTACTCACCGGACGGGGAAGCTTAACTTAGAGCGGATGGAGAAGTTGGTGCGGCAGTTGGCCGATCTCCACCATGAGGGCCGGCGGGTTTTGCTGGTTACTTCGGGAGCAGTAGGGGCGGGGATGGGCAAGCTGGGCCTTACCCGTCGTCCCCGCACTATGCCGGAGAAGCAGGCTTGTGCCGCCGTGGGGCAGGGTATTCTCATGCATATGTATGAAAAACTGTTCGCTGAGTATGGAATAGTGGTGGCTCAGGTGCTTCTTACCCGGGACGACTTTTCGTCCCGACCCCGGTTTCTCAACGCGCGCCACGCTCTCCACACCCTCCTGCAGATGGGGGTTATCCCCATTGTTAATGAAAACGACACCGTGGCCACAGAGGAGATCCGATTGGGGGACAACGACACCCTTTCGGCGATGGTGGCCGCTTTAGTGGAAGCGGATCTTCTCCTTCTTCTCTCTGATATTGACGGTCTATACACGGCTAACCCCCGCCAGGATAAGACGGCCCAGCTGATCGAGTTTGTCCGGGAAATCACTCCCGAGCTGGAGAGATCGGCCGGGGGAGCAGGAAGCCAGTTGGGAACAGGAGGAATGGTGACCAAACTGCAGGCAGCACGGATTGCCACCAGTTCTGGCGTAGCGATGGTTATCGCCAACGGCAGCCGGGAAAACGTTATCCGGACGATAATGAGGGGAGAGAAAATTGGAACTTTTTTCCTACCCCGGGAAACCCCCCTCCAGATGCGCAAAAAGTGGCTGGCCTTTGGTGCTGCTCTCCAGGGGGAGCTGGTGGTAGATGAAGGAGCGGAAAAGGCTCTGGTCGAAAAAGGAAAAAGCCTTCTTCCTTCCGGAATTGTGGAAGTGCGAGGGGAGTTTGAAGCTGGCACCCCGGTGCGAATAGTTAACCGTCAAGGGCGGGAGCTGGCCCGGGGGATAGTTAATTACCGGGCTGACGAGATCAGAAAGATCATGGGCAAAAAAACAGCGGAAATTCCCCGGGTTTTGGGATACAAGGATTACGATGAAGTGGTCCATCGCAACAATATGGTCCTTTCGTGTTAATGAAGGGAGGTTTTAACGTGCGGGAAGAACTCATGGCGATGGGAGCCAGAGCACGGGAGGCGGCACGGGTTCTGGCCCGAACTTCGACGGCGGTAAAAAATGAAGCCCTCAAAAGGATGGCAGCAGCCTTGCGAGAAGAGAAAACTACCATTCTCCAGGCCAACGCTCTCGATATGGAGGCGGCGGAAAAAGCCAGGCTTTCTACGGCTCTGAAGGACCGACTCCTTCTCAACGACAGGCGGATCGAGGAGATGGCCTGCGGGCTGGAAGCTATTGTGAGTCTGCCCGACCCCGTGGGTGAAGTAATTTCCATGTGGACCAGGCCCAACGGTCTCCAGATTGGCAAGATGCGCGTTCCTCTGGGAGTGGTCGGAATTATTTACGAGGCCCGTCCCAACGTGACGGTAGATGCTGCCGGATTGTGTTTGAAAACCGGTAATGCTGTTATTCTGCGAGGAGGCAAAGAAGCTATCAATTCCAACCGAGCTATTGTTCGGGTAATCAGCCGGGCGGCAGAAGCAGCCGGGATACCGGCGGGCGCCATCCAGTTGGTGGAACGGACAGAACGGGAAGCAGCTCTCCTTTTAATGAAGATGAACGAGTACCTCGATGTGCTTATTCCCCGGGGTGGTGCGGGGCTTATCAGAAGTGTGATCGAAAACGCCACTGTGCCCGTGATCGAGACCGGGGTTGGCAACTGCCATGTTTACGTGGACAAAGATGCCGACCTGGCTAAAGCAGAGGCTATTGTAATCAACGCTAAGACCCAACGGCCCGGGGTCTGCAATGCGGCGGAAACTCTCCTGGTCCACGCAGCCGTTGCGGCAGAATTTTTGCCTCCTTTGCTGCATAAACTGAGGGATGTGTACCAGGTGGAGATCAGAGGTGATGAGCGCACGCGGGAGCTGGTACCCTGGGTGAAGGAGGCTACGGAAGAAGACTACTACACTGAGTTTCTCGATCTAATCCTAGCCGTACGGGTAGTAGCAGATATCGACGAGGCTATTGCCCATATTGCCAAGTACGGTACCAAACATTCAGAGGCCATTGTCACGGAGAACTACAGTAACGCCAGGAAATTTCTCCAGGAAGTGGATGCAGCGGCGGTTTATGTCAACGCGTCTACCCGCTTTACCGATGGTTTTCAGTTCGGCTTTGGGGCAGAAATTGGCATTAGCACCCAGAAACTCCATGCCCGCGGGCCCATGGGTCTGCCGGAGCTGACCAGCGTTAAATACATAATTTTTGGCGACGGCCAGATCCGGGAGTAAATATACTAAAATTTTTTAAAAAATCAGCCATAAGGCCAGAAAATGGGAGTTTTTAACTTGTTCTGGCTTTTAGAATTGGCTAAAATTATAATTAGAACCTTCAACACGGGGAATAATAGACAAACGAGGCGGTTATTTACAACTTACAAACGGGCCGGAGAAAAACCTGGAGGACGGGTGGCAATCTTGCGGCGGGTGGACGGAAGAGGATTTCCCTTGACAAAATGGCTGGGCGTGAAGCTAAATCCTGCTGGGGAAGAGGGTTTTTCGAGCTTGGCCCGAAAAACCCTTATTTTTTGGCCAATTAGTTAAACTGTTGGAGGGATGCTGATGAAGAAAATAGCTATGCTCCACTGGGCCTTTCCCCCGATCATTGGCGGAGTGGAAACCCATCTGGTTTTGCTTTGCCCCGAGCTGATCAAGCGAGGATGGCAGGTGGAGCTTCTTACAGGAGCAATAGAAGGCAGGTATGAGGAGTACGTGTGGGAGGGGATGCGGGTAAAGCGGACCCCCCTCATGGACCTAAACTCCTTAAACCCGGAAAAAATTAAAGCTTTAAAAGATCAGATCAAAGAAGAGCTGGAACAGTTTATTGAAGAAGTCAATCCCGATATCATTCACGCTCACAACATGCACTACTTCAGTCCCGTTCATGCCAGAGTTCTTGATGAGATCAAACGCAAACGGGAAATCCCGCTGGTTCTCACTTCCCACAATGTTTGGGAAGATGAGCTCTGGAATGAAATGAATCGTCTGGCGGATATCTGGGACATGGTGATTTCCGTCAGCCAGTACATAAAAGATGAGATGGTTAAGGTGGGCTACCGCGCCGGCCGGATTGTAGTAGAGTGCACCACGGTATCGACCATCGTCGCTTTCATCCGCCGACGGAAGAGGAGTATACTGCAGCCCGGCGGCGCTATCCAGCCTTAGGGGACCGGCCGGTTATTTTCCATCCGGCCCGGATGAGCCTGGACAAGGGGTGCCACATCAGTGTAAAGGCCCTGCGCATTATCAAGGAAAGAGTGCCCGATGTGATGCTGGTGCTGGCTGGAACCGGGAAGACGGTGGACTGGGGGTCCCATCAGCCGAAACATGTGCGGATGATCATGGATATGATCGAAGAGTATGGCCTGAAAGACAACGTTTATGTTCAGTTTTTCCCCTGGGAAGAGATCCCCTACATGTACCAAGCTGCCGATATCTGTATTTATCCATCCTGCTTTGAGGAACCTTTCGGCCTAGTAATGTTAGAGGCCATGGCTACCGGCCGGCCCATTGTTGTCAGCAGAGCCGGGGGAATGCCGGAAGTGGTCAAGGACGGCCAGAACGGGTTTATCGTTGAGATGAAAAACGAAGAAGAGTTGGCCGACCGCTGCCTCCAGTTGCTGCTTAATCCCGATTTGGCCGAAGCCATGGGCAAAAAAGGCCGGGAACTGGTTGAAAAATACTACACCAAAGAAATAATGACGGAAAAAACGATAAATGTCTACGAAATGGCTTTGGAAAACAAGTACTACCGGCTGGGAAGATAATTTTGACCTATTTTTCCGTTTTTAATTAAAGATACGGAAATGACGCGGAAAAAATCTGGCCCGCTGAGGGAGAAAGGGTGGCAGCATGGCTGTTTGCACAATCAGCCCCAGCAATGAATGGCCAATAACCCCGGGGGATGTCCAGGAAGCAACTGAGGTATTAAAAGAAGGACAGCTTTTTATCACTTCTTTGCCCAACGGGTTTATTCCCTGCAGTAACCGCGGTGAGTTAGGACTGTATTACCGGGATACCCGTTTCCTCGATTGTTTTGAAATTTTTCTCGAGGAAACGGAACCAATTCTGCTTTCTTCCACTACGCGCGACAGCCACTTTGCCCAGATTGAGCTAACCAACAAAGAGATTATTAAAGATCATATCCATCTTCCCTTGCAGACGCTCCATCTGCGTCTTTTCCGGGTGCTGGAAGATGCCATGTATCAGCGTCTGCGGATCATTAACTTTAGTTCCTGTGCGGTGGAATTGGGCCTGAGGATGCATTTTCGGGCCGATTTCCGGGACGTTTTTGAAGTGCGGGGAATCCCGCGCGAAAAGCGGGGCGAACTTCTGCCTTCTTTTGAAATTGATGACGGTTTCGTGTTAGCCTACCGCGGCCTTGATGATATTGAGCGTTATACCGAAATCCGTTTCTCTCCCGCCCCTGATAAGGTCCACCTGCGGTCAGGTTGCGGATCGGCCCTCTTCCGGCTTGTTCTCCCACCGAAGAAGAAGGTTTACGTTTACCAGCAGATTACTCCGATCGTTGAAGAGAAGAAGCGTCACTACCGGGCTGCCGGCGGCAAAATAATGATTTCTTTTTCTCGGGCGGCCGAGTCCCAGGCCAAGAGCTATGCCCGCTGGAAAAGGGAGTGTACTTTTTTCCAGAGTGATAACACTTTACTGAATCAAATGTTAGAGCGGGGGATTACGGATCTGAGGGCTCTCAGCACCCATTATCCCAAGTGGGGCACTATCATTGAAGCGGGTATTCCCTGGTACGCAGTCCCCTTTGGGCGCGATGCCCTGATTACTTCCTGGCAGACTCTGATTGTTAATCCCGAGATAGCCCGCAACTCCCTGTACTTTCTTGCTCGCCTCCAGGGGAAAAAGGACGACCCCTGGCGGGATGAAAAACCGGGCAAAATCCTCCACGAGATTCGCTGGGGCGAAATGGCTTCCTGCGGCGAGATACCCCATACTCCGTACTACGGTTCAGTTGACTCCACCCTGTGGTTTATTATCCTGATGGGAGAACTGGTGCGGTGGACTGGGAACCGTTCAATAGCGGAGGAGCTGAGCGGGGCCCTGGATATGGCCATGCTGTGGTGTGAGAAGTACGGGGACCTGGATGGAGATGGGTACATTGAGTACCGGCGGGAGTCGGCCCGGGGTCTCACCAACCAGGGCTGGAAGGATTCCTGGGATTCCC
This sequence comes from Eubacteriales bacterium, assembly GCA_030446285.1. Classification (GTDB taxonomy): domain Bacteria; phylum Bacillota; class JASUSC01; order JASUSC01; family JASUSC01; genus JASUSC01. The sequence goes on from JASUSC010000001.1 coordinate 63,099, forward strand.
TGGTAGACCGCAACGGGGTTATCCCGAAAGGTCCCATCGCTCTGGTGGAAGTGCAGGGTTATTATTACCAAGCTTTGAAAGAAGGAGCCTACCTCTACCGCCTCCTGGGCCGGGAAGAGGACGCAAGGAAGTGCGAGCAGAAAGCGGCGCAGTTGCAGCAGCAGTTTATCCGCGACTTCTGGCTGCCGGAGGAAGAAAATTTGGCTTATGCCCTGGATGGGGAAAAGCACCCCATTCCCACTACCGTGTCCAACCCAGGTCACTGTCTTTTCACCGGTATTCTTCCGCCGGAACTGGCCCATAAAGTGGCGAAACGTCTTTTCCAGCCCGATATGTACTCAGGCTGGGGCATTAGAACCATGAGCAATCAGGAAGTAGCTTACAATCCAATGAGCTATCACAACGGTTCGGTCTGGCCTCATGATAACGCCATTATC
>JASUSC010000032.1 GCA_030446285.1 Eubacteriales bacterium
TCCCCCCATTCGTCTTTGGTTTTTGGTTCTTTCCACTCGGAGTGAGGTTCTTCTTTTTTTGTGTTACTCCTCCTTCCCCCGAAATAATTTTACTCGATGTTGTTTTCTGGTCGCTGTCTCCGTTAGATGGATCTATAAACTTCGCCAGCGTTTTATAACCTCCGGCGGCCAGTTATCTGCCTGTATCCAAAAAAGAGGTCCTAAAAACCCTATGCCTATCCGTACTCCTAAGCATATCGAAGACTTAGCCGTAGAAATGGCCAAAACAACCAACTTCGGCCCCAACGCCTTGCCGTCGCTCTTCACTTCTTTATCTCCCTATACCATCCGCAATATATTGCGCAGGTACGGTATTAAGTGCCGCAAAACGAAAACTTGCAACGGCCAGTTGCGTTACTACGTCGACCTCTCCGCCTTCAAGCTCTTGCAATTTGGGCAAATCGATACCAAGTACATCGCCGACCAGCATGCCCTGTCAACCAAAGCTTATGCCACTATCCTCCGCAACAAGTTGCCTAAATACCAATTTACTGCTATCGATGTCAAAACCCGCATAAGATTCATCGCCTATGCCTCCCGGGCAGCGGTAAGCCCCCCTATCGCTGCTATGCCAGTCCTACTCCTTGACCTCGTCTTACTCCACTTTGACTACCTATGGAGGGATAACTCGCCCAAAAATTTAAAGCTTGTGGACAAAACTATGGCTTATTATTGCCTACGCCTTCACAGGGACCACAGCGTCCCACTCCGGAGAAAATACAGGTATTTTTCTTTTACCGGCCTGCCGGTGACTGCGACAACCGCCCGAGCATAAATCTCCAGTTGCCCACGGTAAATTTCTGCCCTTGCCGCCATTTCTTCCCTGGTATTTACCCTGTCGCTTTTCCAGTCAATGAGAACAAAGCCGTCTTCTTCCTCCAGAAGACAGTCGATAACTCCCTGAACCAAAACCATATCTTCCCCTGGGAAGGCAGGGTCGAGCTCGCGGGCAGGAAGGGGAAGGAGGAAAGGCAGTTCCCGCCATACCCTCTTCCCCTGCCGCAGCCTCTCTCCCAGAGGTGAAGCCAAAACCGCGGCAATCTGGGCCGGGTCTACTTCCCCGGCCTGGGCCTCGGTAAGAAGGCCCCCTTCTACCAGCCGAGCAATCACGGCCGCCACAGTAGCGGGAGAGGTGTCCCCGTGCAAATCGATATGGTACAGGACCAGGTGATAGGCAGAACCCACCTCCACCGGGGCGATTTCGTCTTCTTCCGGCAGGAAAATCACCGGCAGGGAAAGACTTTCCTCCCAACTCTCCTCCTCTTCTGGTGCCGAGCCAAAGAGGGTTTTTATTTCCGTGGCTGCAAATTTGGCCGGAAGGTGGGTGGCCTTTAGGCAGGGATAGGTAAAGAAGAATCTTTCTTTTATTTCCCGAACTTTTTCTTCCGGCACCCCAGCGAAGGGGAGAAAATGGCGCAAACACTCTTCCCGTTCAGCCGGTATTGCTCCTTCCGTGTCTCGCATCAGGTCTCCCGCCCGGTGCAGGAAAAATTCCCAGACGGAAGAATCGGAAATAAGATTTACTGCGCCGGTTAAATCTTCGCCCCCGGCCAGACGCAGGCTTTCTCCATTCGGATGGCGAAGAAGGGCTGGTCCTATCCAGTCCAGAAAACATCTCGCCCCGAAAAGATGCCCTGCTGGCAGGAAATCTGCCGCCGCCAGTGCAGCCGGTAACCACTGTTCCCGCACTTTTTTCGCCAGGTCTTTTACCGTTCCCACCAGAATCAGTTTCTCCTTGGCCCTGGTAAGGGCCACATAGAGAATCCGTATCTCCTCCGCCAAGCTTTCCCGCCGCACCTTCCCTTCTACTGCCAGCCGGGCAAAACTTTTCGTCTCCAGCCGTGCATCAGGATCCACGGCATTAATCCCCACTCCCAAGTCACGGTGGAGGATGAGGGGACCGGCACTGCCCAAATTGAAGGAAAGGCCCAAGCCCGCCACAAACACCACGGGAAACTCCAGTCCCTTACTGCGGTGCACACTCATTACCCGCACTACCTCTTCCCCTTCCCCACTCAAACGGGCCGGCTCCATCGTTCCCTGGGTCCGGCGCAAGGCCTCGAAATACCGGAGCAGACCGTCAAGACCGCCCGCAGTCAGCTCCTGATAGGTACGAGCGTGCTCTACCATCAGCCGGAGGTTGGCCTGGCGCTGCCTCCCGCCGGGCAAACTACCGGCATACTCGAGCAGAGGTGTCTCCTGCAGAAGGTAGTTAAGGAAGGAAGGTAGATCCATCCGGGTCGAAAGCTGTCGCCACTCTTTCAGCCGGCGGAGAAACTCTTTCACTTTTTCCCCCTTTTCTTCTGCCTCCGCCTGGCGAAGAAGGTCATAAAGTTCACCTTTGGGATAGCGGCTGCGGAGCAAGGCCAGCTCCTCGGGGGTAAACCCGCCCACAGGCGACAAAAGCACGGCAGCCAGGGGTATATCCTGCCTGGGGTTGTCGATGATGGCCAAGAGGGCGAGGAACAGGTTGCCTTCTGTAGTTTCCAGGAGGCTACCGCCGGTATCGATGAAAACCGGCACCCCGGCAGCAGTAAACTCAGCCGCGACCACTTCCCCCGTGCTCCGAATGGTGCGCAGTAACACGGCGATATCACCGTAAGAACAGGGCCGGTATTCCCCTTTTTTAGGATCGTAAACGGGGAACCCTGCCGCCATCATTTCTTTTATCCGCCGGGCAATTACCCGGGCCTCCAAACGGATATCTTCCGCCTCTATTTCCGCACCCTCTTTCCTCTCATTTTCCCTTTCGCCGTTCTCATCCTCGTTTTTCTGAATAATATGCACTTCTACCGGTACAGGACAGCCGTCAGGGCGAGGGGGGTAAAAAGCAGCACACCTCAATTCCGCCCGCTCATCGTACTCAACTTCCGCCACATCTTCCCTCATTATTTGCCGGCAGAGGAAGTTAATCCCTGCCACCACCTCCGGCCGGCTGCGGAAATTGTGACTCAGGTCCAGTCTTAACTCTTTGTCCCCTTCTCGGGTGCTAAAACTACGGTACTTGTCCAGGAAGATCTCCGGCACCGCTAGGCGAAAACGGTAGATGCTCTGCTTGATGTCCCCGACCATAAAGAGCTTCTCTTTCTCAGCGCCGCAGAGGAGGTTGAGGATTTCTTCTTGAGTGGGATTGATATCCTGGTACTCGTCTACCAGAATAAAACGGAACTTTTCCCTGAGTTCACCGGCCACCGTTACCCCGTCAGCGCCTTTCCCGGAGAGAATTTGCAGAGTAAGATGCTCTAAATCGTTAAAATCCAGGCATCCGACCTTCTTTTTTTCTTCTTGGTAACGGGCGGTAAACTCCCGCACCAGGCCAAAGAGAGCCTGGACAGATCCGGTCAGACCGGTAAGCTCTTCCAGCCATTCTTCCTGCGAGCGGGAGAAATATTTATCCTTTACCCTTTTGACAACGTTCTGGGCCTGCCTGCGGCAGTGCTTAATCCATTCAACCTTTTCTCCTTTCAGCCCCCTTATCTGCCAGCGATCAAATTTAGCTTCTAAGACAGCCTTCTGCAGTTCCGGCCACTCTTTTTGGCACGCATCTCTGAGTTTCGCCAGCGTCTCCAGGTCCCTGGTCAGCAGCTCCTCCACCCGTTCCTGCCCTTCCTGCCGCGCCAAGCAAAGGGCCGCCCGGAGAAAATCTTCCCCCCGCTGCCACTGCCGTGCTATTTCCTTTTTGATCGCTTCCGCCCAGGGGGTAGCAGCCAACGAAGTCAGGTTGCCGTAGTCTCGCTCTTTCTCCTGGAGCCATGCCAGCGGGTAAGGGTGGACGGCAGCATAGCGGTAGAGGGTGAGGATCATTTCTTTGAGACCCCGGTCACTTCTCAAACCGCCGTAACGGTCCACCAGATCGAGGAAAATCTCATTGCCTGCGTGGTAATAGTCACGAAAGAGGCCGTCCAGAGCCTGTTCCTGCAGAATAATTTCTTCCCCTTCCTCCAGAACCCGCTGGCCGGGAGAAACCCCGACCAAAATACCGTAGTTGTCCACTACCCATTTGCAAAAGGAGTGGAAAGTTGAGAAATGGGCTGCCGGCAGGAGGTAAATCTGCTCCTGCAGGTAGGTATTTGCCGGGTCCGCCGCCAGCATGTCCTTGAGCCGTCGGCCGATGCGCTCGCGCAACTCTTCCGCCGCTGCTCTGGTAAAAGTTACCACCAGCAGGCGGTCCACCGGCACTCGCTGGGAAGGATCGGGAGCCGTAATCAGACCCGCCACCCGCTCCACCAGGACGGAAGTTTTCCCGGCCCCGGCTGCAGCCGCCACCAGCACGCAGGCACCGCGGCAGGATATGGCCTTTTCCTGTTCCTCAGTCCACTTCTTCGTCATCGCCATTTTTGCCCACCCCCGTTATCCGCCGCCGGGCTTCACCTTCTTCTAGTTTCCTGAGAACACGGAAACGTTCCCGTTCCCAGGCGGGTTCGTAACCGCATACCGCCGGGTAAGAGCAATAAAGGCAGGGTACCCATCCGTTTAAATGACAGGGAGCAATTTCTATTTGTCCGGCCATAATTTCTTCGGCTCCTCTAACAAAAAGTCGAGCTGCGTATTCCAGTAGGGCATTCATCTCATCCCGGGAAAAAAGCCGGTTGGCATAAACGGCATTCAAACTCCCGTCCTGGCAGTAACTGGCCGGTACTATCAGGGAATTGCCGCCCCTTTCTAAGTTCCTGTCCATGGCCGTGACAACTTCCCGGTTAGCGAGCATAATTCCCTCCAGCCGGTAATTGCGGAAAAGCTGCTCCTCTCCCCCTTTGGGATCCTTCACCTTGCCGCCGCTGAGGTTGAAATAAAAGAGGGCTGCCGGCAGTACTTCTTTCGCTTTGCCGCCAAAACCGGGCGGAAAAGCAACGATGGCTTTGAGATAGAGGGGAAGCTGTAAGTCGAGACCATAGTAAATTCGCTCCATTCTTACCCTCTTGGCAGTGCTCTTGTAATCCACCACCCGGAGGTAAAGACGTCCCTCTTCATCCTGCCAGCTATCCACTCGGTCAACCCGGCCGGAAACCCCAACCTCCCTGCCGTCCGCGAGGGTAAAAGTGAGGGGAGGAACCCTTTTCCCCGGCCCGAACTCTACCTCTTCGCCTCTTACGGTAAATTGAGAAAACCCGTCCTGGTAACGCAGTGCCTGGAAGAGCAACAAAAGGAGGCGGCGCATTTTTTTCTCCAGATAACGGTGTTCTGTCCTATCGCCAAAGAATTCCGCACCAAACTGGGCCAGGGCGGCGTCTGCCATCTGTTCCAGTTCTCCATCGGCCAACTCTTTCGCCCTTCTTCCCTGCTGCCGCAGGCTGGCAGTAAACCAGGCCACAGACCGGTGGAGAAAAGTTCCTGCCCGGGCCGCATCCGGGCCGGCCTGCTCCCTCTCCCGCAGGCGCAGACCATAACGTAGAAAATGGGCAAAAGGGCACTGGAAGTAGGTTTCCACCTGGGTCACCTGGAAAAAAGGCGAATAAACCTCCCCAGCCACCTCAGGAGACAGTTTGACTTTCTCCCCGAACAGCAACCCCGCCCGGAGAGCGGGAAGAAACATCTTCAGTTCTTCGTCCGTTAGGACAGCGTTATAAAAAGCTTTCCAGTAAACCCCTTCCTCTTCCCGCCACGGTTCCCGGAGAGCGACGGCAAAACGCTGCAAGGTATAGCGGCGGTGGAGAAAAGAGTCTGCCAGCATCGGCCAAGCCTTTCCGTTGGCAGGAAAAGTTTCCCGGACCAAAGTAAAGAGAGGGGAAGGAAAAAGCCGGCGGCCTTCCGAGTCGGCCAGGGGATAAGACAGGTAAAGCTTCTGCCAGGCTCTGGTCAAAGCGGCACAAGCGACCAGTCTGTTTTCCGCCAGTCTTTCCTGCAAAGTAGGAATTCTGAAACCTTTTTTTCTCAGCCAATCCCTGTCCCCGGCGGAAAGGAGGCCGGTCTCCGGCAGGGCCGGTAAAACCCCCTGGCAGGCCCCTAAGACAAAAACAGCTCTACTTTCCTGGGCTGCCAACCGGTCTGGACTGCCCACCAGCACCTGGTCGAGGGCAGGCGGTACCAGCCGGACCATAATCCCGCCCAGAGAATGTATGAGAAAAGAAGCGAATTCCCTTACCTCCACCTTTTCTGCGCCCAGAATTTCTTCCACAGCCCGTAAGCGGCTAAAAATCTTTTTCCCGATGAGTTCCAGCTCCCTGGCTGCGGTCAAATCCTCTTTCTCCTTCGCTTTCTTCACCAACGCCTGCAACTGCTGGGGAAGGTCCAAGTCGGCCAGGAAGGAAGCAAGGGCCTGGCATCCCTCCCGGAAAGTAGTGATTGCCTGCAGACGGCTTTTCAGGGAAAACAGCGCCCCGGTCGCCCGCTGCCGGAGCTCCTCCATTTCCTCTTCCGGCCATACCCTCCTCCAGTCCTCACCGTCTATTCCCTGGGCGAGAACATAATTTTCCAACCGGTCCGTTTCTTCCTGGTCCAGAAGACCCAGGCCAGTTCGCAGAAAACGGAAAATCTCCTTTCCCTCATCCTCCCCGGCGGCTACCGCCAGCGCCGCCACCAGCAGCCTGGTCAGGGGATGATGGAAGGAACGTCGGGGTCGATCCAGGAAGAAAGAAATGCCGGCATCCCGGAATATTTCCTCCACCAGGGGCCCATACCTTTCTTCGTCGCTGAGGACCACCATTATCTCCCGGAAACGGTACCCCTCTTCCCGCACTAAGCGTAAAATCTCTGCCGCCGTTCTCTCCACCTCTTCTCGCTGTCCCGGAGCTTCCCACCAGGTTATCCCCTCCGCTTCCCCCGGCCAGGGAGAAACAACATAGCTGGACAAAGCTCTGGCCAGATAACTTAGAGCCGGCCGGCCGGCAAACCGCCCTTCCCCTTCCAGTCTTATCTCCTCCACTTCCGCTTCCTCTGCCCGGGCCATCTCCTTAAGTTTCCCTGCCATCTCCTCTCCACCAGGAAGGGGAACCGTCACCGTCAACTCTTTCCCCCTTCGCAGGAGGAGACGCAGAACCTCTCTTTCCAGGGGAGTGAAAGAATAAAAGCCGTCTACCACCACTTCTGCTCCCGAAAGCAAAGGAGAATCTTGTCCCTTGCGGCAGAAGATCTCAAGCAACTCTTTTCCGCCCTGAATCCCTTCTAATTCTTTCTCATATTCCCGGTAAAGCAAAGCCAAGTCACGGAATTTGGCCCGGCGGGCAGGGTCAGGGGCCTCAGCCGCCGCCTGCGCCAGTTGCTCACCTTCAACCTGGGACCGACTCAGTTCGGCCAGCAAATAGCTTATCTTTTCGGCAAAGACACTGCTGGCAGTTACCGATCGGAAATAAGTGAGATGAGGCTGCAACCGGCGGAGCAGCCGGTAAACCAGGAGAAAACGCGAGTAAGGATCGCTCCCTTTCCCCCAGCCCCGTTCGGTAAGAACCCTGCGCGCCAGACGCCGGAAACCGGTCACCCAGAGCCGCATCGTCCCGGGAAGGCCGGACCGGGTCATCAGGGCATACTCAAAAGCGAAGGTAGTTTCTTCCGGCACTAAATATATAACCGGCGGTCCTAACGGCTCCCGCTGTAGCAGGGAAACGATCCGTTCGCGGCAGTAACGGGTTTTACCGCTCCCCGCCGGCCCGTAAACGAGAGTAAGTCGCAACTCCCTTCCCTCCCTTTTACCCGTTCCAGAAAAATTTTCGCCATCTGCCGCCGTCTTCCTCCAGATACTGACAGAATTACCCCTTGCTCCGGCTCCAACAGCGGTTTATCATATAGCTACCAAACATGGAGAGGAGGCAAAAAAATGCCCCTGACCGACCCCTTTGACCTGTACGCCGCAGAATACGACCGCTGGTTTGAAGAAAACCAGGAGCTTTATCTAGCCGAACTTGCCGCCGTGCGCTCCCTCCTGCCGCCGGCAGGGGAAGGGCTGGAAGTGGGAGTGGGGACCGGCCGCTTTGCCGCCCCCTTGGGGATCAAAACGGGAGTAGAACCTTCCCCGGCCATGGCCGAGTTAGCCAAAAAGCGCGGAATAAAGGTGTACCCGGGAGTGGCGGAAAACCTGCCCTTCGCCGCAGCAACCTTTGATTTCGTCCTCATGGTAACGGTTATCTGCTTTCTGGACGACGTAGCCGCCGCCTTTCGGGAGGCACACCGCGTCCTGAAAAAAGGCGGCGCGCTGATAGTGGCCTTCCTGGACCGGGAAACGGCCCCCGGCCGGGAATTGGAAAAGAAAAAAGAAAGGAGTAAATACTACCAGAAAGCCCGCTTCCGGTCGGCAGCGGAAGTAGAACGCTACCTGACCGCAGCGGGCCTAACCCCCATTTCTTCCCGTCAGGTAATTATGGAAAAAAACGGCAGACCGGTAATGGTAGAAGGGACCGGGCAAGGCCTCTTTGCCGTCATCGCCGCCCGGAAGCAATAATCACTCGTAGCGCAGGGCCTCAATGGGATCCAGCCGCGCTGCTTTGTTGGCCGGGTAAATGCCGAAGAAAAGCCCCACTGCCAAGGAAAAGGAAACCGCCACCAACACCGTCCAGCCGTTGACCAGGGGCGGGAAATTGAGGAAGCGGGAAGCCACGAAGGCCCCTCCTGCCCCCAAGAGGATTCCCAGCAGTCCTCCGGAAAGACAGAGAACCAGAGCCTCGACGAGAAACTGGAGAAGGATGTCCTGGCGGGTGGCCCCCAAAGATTTGCGGATGCCGATTTCCCGGGTGCGTTCCGTCACCGACACTAACATAATGTTCATGACGCCAATCCCGCCCACGAGAAGCGAAATACCGGCAATGGAGCCGATAACGAGGGTGAGAATGTTCACCACTTTGTTTACCGACTCCACGATGGTGTCTAAGGTCTGGACCTCAAACCCGTCCACCGTCTTGTGCCTTTTGTTCAGCAGGGCCTTTACTTGACTCGCCACCATTGGCAGGGTATCCTTGTCCGCCGCCGAACCCTGCATGTAGTAAAAACGAATCTGACTGCTATTCCCCAAGACGGAAGTGATCGGTACATAACCAAACCCCGGTTGTTCGCCGAAACTGAAGGCACTCTTTCGCTCCTTCACCACCCCGATTACCGTCCAGGTGAAACCGTTGTAGCGCAGTTTTTTCCCCACCGGACTAATCCCAGGAAAAAGCTGCTCGGCCAATTTGCTGTCGATGACCACCACTCGGCGGGAGGACTTCACCTCCCCCTCGTTAAAAAACCGGCCGGTTTTGAGTTCTAACTTTTGCGCCTGCTGGAAATCGGCTGTAGTAGCCACAAAATTGACCATCTTTTTTTGCTTGCGGTACTGCGCTTCCCCACCCATCATTTCCATGGGGTAGAGGTAACGGACAGCCGGCACCTGCTGTTTTACCGCTTTAATATCGTCCATGGTAAGGCGCACTTCCCTGCCGGGTTCTTCCTGGCCGTGTTTGACCACGACCATAAAAGCGTTGGCCCCTAAGGTTTCCACTTCCTTGAGAATAACCGCCTTACCCCCCTGGCCGATGGCCATAACGGCAATAACGGCCCCTACGCCGATGATAACTCCTAACATGGTAAGGAAGGCCCGCATCTTCTGCGACCACAGGCTTTCGGCCGCCAGCCGCACCGCTTCTACCAGGCTCACGAAGCCGTCACCTCTTCCTCTTTGCCCATCTGCTCTAGGATTTCCTCCGCCCGCCTGGGCGCCTCTACCTTTTCGTCCTTCACCACCCGCCCGTCCCGGAAGTGAATGATCCGGTTGGCGTGTTCGGCAATCTCCCGTTCGTGCGTGACCAGGACAATGGTAACCCCCTCCCGGTTGAGTTGCTGGAAGAGGGCCATAATCTCTTCTCCCGTACGGGTGTCCAGGTTGCCGGTGGGCTCGTCAGCAAGGATGATGAGGGGATTATTGACCAGAGCTCGGGCAATAGCCGCCCGTTGTTTCTGCCCCCCGGAAATCTCGTTGGGTTTGTGATCAACGCGGTCGGCCAACCCTACTTTTTCCAGCGCCTGCATCGCCCGCCGCCGGCGTTCTTCCCGCCCCACTCCGGCATAAATCATGGGCAGCTCCACGTTGCGGAGCAGGTTCTGCCGGGGCAGAAGATTGAAAGTCTGAAAGACGAAGCCTATCTTCCGGTTACGAATGGCCGCCAAGGCTTTTTCGTCCAGGGAACTCACGTCCTGCCCGTCCAGGAAATAGCGACCGGCGGTGGGCCTGTCTAAGCAGCCTAAAATATTCATCAGTGTAGATTTGCCAGAACCGGAAGGGCCCATCACCGCGACGAATTCTCCCCGTTCCACCGTCATGTTTACATCCCGCAGGGCCGGAACCTGCACCCGGCCCAAGTTGTATATTTTGGTCAACCCCTCTAACTTAATCATTTACCTTCACCTTTACCCCCGGGCGCACCGTCTTCCCATCCGGGCTTAAAATGACCCTATCCCCTTCTTTCAGGCCGCTGACAATTTCTATCCGCTCGTCCCCGGAAACCCCGATCCGCACCTCACGTTCTTCCACCGTGTTCCCGGCACCGAGAAGATACACTTTCTTTTGATTAGAGGGCACCTCTTTCTCCGTTGTTTCCGCAGGCGGGCCAAAAGTTAACTCTTCCTTCCCGAAATCCATCTCCAGGACAGCCTCCACCGGCACAGCCAGTACCCCTTCTTTCTTCTCCGTCACCACATCTACACTGACATTGAACCCCGGTCGCAGGGAGGTGTCGCTGTCCAGCACCTTAATCAGCACCTCGTATTCGGCCTCGCCCTGACCGCCGGCCGTGCTGGCAGCACCCATGTCACCGCCCATACCGGCCCCAAGGGGAACCTGGCTCTGGGCGCTGCTAGCCGGGATAAGGGCCACTTCCACAACCTCCCCTCGGTAAGTCCGGTCGGGAAGGGCGTCGCAATTGATGCGCGCTTCCAGCCCTTTTTTGACCCGCAGCACATCACTTTCGCTCACCTTGGCCCGGACTACCAGGTTGTTGAGGTCGCCGATAACTACTACCGCCCCTTCCGGACTCACCCGCTGGCCAGGCCGGTAATTGATGGCCAACACCCTGCCTGCCGCTCCCGCCCGCAGGGTGCATTGGTCCACCTGTTTTTTGATCCGGTCCAAGTTGGCCTTGGCCGTCTTCATCTCCGCCTCCGCCGCTGCTACATCTCCGGCATTCAGCATAGGACTCGCCTGTCCACCCGTCAGATTGGTCTGGTTGGACAGAGTGTTTCCCGTCAGGTTCTGACTTGCCGTCCCCGACTGCTGCTTTTTCTTGGCCTCCTCGTATTTCTTTACCGCCTCATCGTAAGCCTGCTGCGCCTGCTGCAACTGGTCAAGCAATTCCCGGCTCTCCACCACTGCTACCACAGTATCGGCCTTAACCTCATCACCCACGGCCACCTTAAGCTCCTTCAAAGTAGCCGCCACCGGCGGCCGCACTTCCGTCCGCTCCGCTAAGTCTACCTGACCGCTGAGACTGACCGTCCCCGTCACCGTCTCTTTTTTGACCTTGACCGCCTGCACCACCGGCTCTCCTCCACCGGCAGCCGCTCTGATAACGTTGGCCACAATTAAAGCCGCCACAACCAAAACTAAAACACCGCCGACAATTACCTTCTTTTTCATCTCCCGTACCCCTTCACTGCTTTATTGCCATCTGCCTGTTACTGCCCTGTCATTCCCGCCGGCGGCGCAAAACCAGGGCCCATTCCCGTCGGCATGAAAGAAGCTACGAGAACACTCAGAACCACTCCGGCCAAGAACACCGCAAATACAATCCCGTAGGCCTTCTTCCGACTTACGCCGAGAGCGGATATACCTATGGCCGCCAGCACACAGGCCCAGAGAGTAAAAACATCGAAGGAGGAAAGCAGTGCATACAGCATCCCTTTGCTCTCTGAAGGCAAAAACACCGCCGGGCTGGTGAGAACCTTTCCGTAGGAAGCCGGATTGATGGCCACCATTACCACATTAATCAGTCCCTTAAATACCTCCGGTACCCTGGAATAAACTACCACCGCCCAGACATTGCGGAAAAGAATCTCTTCGCCGGTCAGCGTTAAAAACAGTTTATAAAAAGCAGACAGGATAAGCCACCCAACTAAAAGAGAAACAGGAATACCAATTAAAACCGAAACCCAGACTATAGCCTTAATAGCCCCAGGATTCATCCCCGGCGGCGCCATCATCGCCGCCCCTATCGCTGTCTTTTCAGCTAAGGCCAACCCCCCCGCCGTCAGCACTAAAAAAACCGCCAGCAGGAAAACCATCGCTCCCGCCGTTTTCGGCGCCTCCGCAATTTCGGCAAAAGTAGCCCCTGGATTCACCAGCACCCCCCATAGGCGGGCAAAAACCCCCTTGCTGGTTTCAGGGTCTTTTTTCTTCTCCCCATCCATGGATTCTCCAAAAATCTCTTTTTCCTCCATAGCGTCTCTCCCCTCACATAAAAATACTTAGTGGTACAATTATAACCCATTTTTTGACAAATGTCAGCCTTTTTCTCGCCAGAAAATTGGGACTGTTTTTGCTTTTTCTTGTGGCAAAAATCAGGAGCTTTCCTAATGTTTCCGTATGCCTTTTTCTTCCCTACACCGACTTTCCCTCGATAATTACAGCACCTTGCTCGTACTCTTTCTCCACCTGGCTTGCGGGCGCAAAAACCCTTTCTCTTTGCTACTGCTTATCTCCAACTCCTGCAGGCCAAAAAAACTTACGCCAGTCCCGTCTTATTTCATCTTCTCAAAACTCCTCTGTTCTTACTTAAACACTATACTCGATGCCAGGGATAAAACAACCATAACGGAAAAAAGAGTGTTGTATACTAAAAACAACCTTTTATTGCGCACCCGCATGTACCTGTTCGCCACCGGGATGGTTGCCAGCACCAAAATTATAACAACAATCTTTGCCGGCAGAGTGGCAAAAACATCCCCCATCACCAGTTCTCCCACCTACTTTCCTCCAGGCACCTTAACCGAAAAAAGAGTTCCCGCCAGCATTACCGCCGTGCAAAGCCAGTAAAAAAGGTTCGCCACTTTTTCTCTTCCTTACTCCCCCATCACCTTGATGACCACCCGCTTCCGCCGCTGTCCGTCGAATTCGGCGTAGAACACCTGCTGCCAGGGACCCAAGTCCAGGCGCCCGCCAGTGACGGGGAGAATCACCTGATGGTGAACCAAAATGCTCTTCAGGTGGGCATCGCCGTTATCTTCTCCCGTGCGGTGGTGGCGGTAGGAGGCACCGAAGGGAGCCAATTTTTCCAGCATTTCGTCTAAGTCGCCGAGAAAGCCCTCCTCATCGTCGTTGACGAACACCCCGGCGGTAATGTGCATGGCCGAGACCAGCACCATCCCCTCCTGGATGCCGCTCTCAGCCACGGCTTTCTCCACTTCCTCGGTGATGTTGATGTATTCCCGCCTCTTTTCCGTGTTGAACCACAGGTATTTGGTATGAAACTTCATTACTCATCCCTCCTTTTTTCCTCTATTTTCCCCCGTTGCTTGCGAAATCCTGCTGGAAGTAAAAAATACATGCCGGGGAAAAATAAAAACCGAGGGGAAAACAGTGCTCACCATCATGTGCGGACTGCCAGGAAGCGGTAAGTCTACCTATGCGCAAAAATTGCCGGGAAAATACGTTAGCACCGACGCCATCCGTGAGTTCGTGACTGGCAGCGCCACCTGCCGGGAACACGACCGGCTGGTTTTTACTCTGGCCCGGGAAATGGTGAAGTATTACTTGAAAGGAGGAGAAGATGTGGTCTTCGACGCCACCAACCTCACCTGCAGTGAACGCCGCCGGGTAGCAAGCCTGGGCCTGCGGCCATCCCGGGCAGGTGGTTTGGCTGGACTACCCGTTAGAAAAAGCCCTTGGAGCGCAACCGCCGTCGGGAAAGACAAGTCCCGGAAGAAGTTATCCGACAGATGGCCGCCCGCTTTCAACCGCCTTCCCCGGAAGAAGGATTTACCGTCGTCCGCATTGAGGTAGATGGCTAATTTAAAGGAAAGCGCACGGAGAAAGTAGTTCCCGTCGGCGAAGTGTCCACCGTAATGGTGGCATTGTGCCGAGCAGCTATGCTGTAGCAGACGGCCAGCCCCAAGCCAGTACCCTGTTCTTTGGTGGTGAAAAAGGGTGTCCCCAGCTTGGGCAAAATTTCCGGCGGTATGCCTTTGCCTTCATCTTGGACGGCTAACACCACATATCCGTTATCCAGGTAAGTTTTAATAGTCAAAGTCCCGCCCGTCTCCATTGCTTCCAGCCCATTGCGGACCAGATTGAGGATGAGCTGCCGGATTTCGTTTTCGTCGAGCATCAGTTCAGGTAGGCCTTCCTCAATTTCCGCTTTTATCAGCATCCCGCTGACCATAGCATCAGCTTGGAGAAGAGGTAAGAGGGCACGGACAATGTTGTTTACATTGCTGGCTTTCAAGTCGGCAGCTTTGGTCCTTGCCAGCGCTAAAAACTCGCTGATAATAGCGTTGGCCCGATCCAGTTCGGCAATCATGATTTCGTAGTACTCTCTGAATTTGTCACTCTTTTCTCGTTCACTCAAGAGCTGCAAGAAACCGCGCAGGGTAGTCATGGGATTCCGCAGTTCGTGGCCGATACCGGCCGCCATTTGACCGATTAAATTTAACCGGTCCAAACGGGCCATTTCCTGTTCAAGCTGCTTTCGTTCCGTGATATCGCGGATAACAATTTGAACTGCTCGTTTGCCGCCAAAATTGAAGGGCGCCGCTGCCACTTCCACGTCTACTACCGTGCCGTCATCCCGGATTAACTTTTCCTCCATGGGAGGTACTCCTACTCCCTCCGTCATCATCTTCCTTATCCGGTCCGCAACCAATTCCTTATAATCAGGATGAACGAAATCCATCACGGAACGCCCGATAAGTTCTTCCGCACTTCTGCCACCAAGAAGCCGCACAGCAGCCTGGTTGACAAAAACAATTTTTCCGTCGGAGTGAACGCCGATAGCATCGGGGGAAAGCTCCACAAGCTGCCGGTAGCGTTCTTCACTCTCCCGCAGTGCCTCCTCTGCTTTTTTGCGGGCAGTGATGTCCATCCCCAGCACCAGCACCAGAGGAGAACCGCCGACATCGACAAAAGGATACGCATAACAATGGTAAATAGATTCTCCGACAACCTCCTCCCACTCCTCAGGCCTGCCGGTGGCCAAAACCCGGAGGGGCGGACAATCCCGACACGGTTCCGTCCCGCCGAGCAGGACCTCATAGCACGGTCGCTCCTGCGAGCCGCCGAACCATTCCCGGAAGCAGCGGTTGGCAAAACGGATACGATAATCGGGCCCCAGCAGATAAACGAAGGCAGGCAGTGTATTCAGCAGCATAAACAGTCTCTTTCTTTCGACTTCCAGGGCTTCCTCCATTCGCTGGCGTTCTGCTACCTCCTGCTGCAATTTCAGGTTGGCCTCCGTGAGTTCCCGGGTCCGTTCCGCCACCAGTTCGGTTAGGCGGTGGCGGTGTTTCTGCAACTCCTCCTCTCCCCGGCGTCTTTCGGTGATGTCCACCCCGGCCGCAATTACGTATTCTGGCCCGCCGTGGCCCTCTCCCAGAACGTTAATGTACCACGAAATAAGCCGCTTATCCCCGCTTGCTGTCAGCCAGTGATTTTCAAAACATTCGATTTTCTCCCCGCCTACAATGCGGGCAAAAACCTCCTTTACCCCGGCTACCTCTTCCGGGGGTACGAGCAGGTCCCAGAAGACTTTCCCTTTTGCCTCTCGGAACGGAAAGCCGCTGACAACCTCGCAGGCCCGATTAAAACGAACGATACGCCCTTCCCTGTCAAGAACGAGCACCAGAGCTGCCACCGTATCCAAAACGGCAGCAATGAAGTTCCGCTCCTGGGCCAGGAGTTCCTCTGCTTTTTCCTTTTTCTCCATTTCCCGTTTTAAGCCCAAAAAAAGTAGCAGTCCGGAGCCCAAAACAAAAACCCAGTCTTTAAGCATTTCCGGACCTTTCCCCGGTAAAAAAGTAAAGAGCCTGTCGGAAAAGGTAACCCATAACACACTGGCAGCAATGTATACAAAGGTAATTTTAATAACCGGCAAAGCAAAAGCTTTTTTCATAAAGTTACCTCCGGAAATTTCTCCTAAAAAGTTTGTTGCCAAAATATACAGATAATCGCTGTAGGTTCCTGCGTTTTTTCCTTTTGCAGAACCGTAAGCGCGGGACCCGTTATTCCGCCGGCAAATTATCCCTACCGCAAGTTTACCCGCCCGGCAAAGTAACTCCGGTTAGCTTTTGCCACGCTTCTCTTCAAAACTTGGCGTTAGCCGGTGATACCTTATATTTCCGACATAGCTCTCCGCCGGCCAGAAGAGAGGAGCTCTTCCCGGCAGGTATGCCGGGCGCACACAAAAAAAAACCGGGACTTCCCCGGCTCTATAGCATTTTTACCTGGCATTATTTCCCTGCTTTCACCGTTCATAGCTGCCACCAAAGCTACGAGGTTCAAGGATTCGGTTACGTTGGAAGGGGTAACGATACCAGTGTTTTTGTCACCCTTCAAGACTTCATAGATGATGGACATGGCACGGAGTTGCAGAGCAGAAGGTTTGGCTGCGTAAATCCTCGCAGCTTCGACAAAGCGACGTACTGCTTCCACTTCGGCTTCACCGTAGGTGATACGAGCTTGCTTTTCACACTCAGCCTGAGCAGTCCCGGACATAACTTCTTACAGTTCTTCAGCTATGGATACGCTTTTTATTTCTACCGCTTGGGCCTCAATTCCCCCATCGAACAGCTTGCGGGCAGTAACTTCTTTCAGCGCTTGGCCGACTTCTTCAAGCAGTTAAGAGGAACAAGGCAGCCAATGGTTACGACCAGCAAAAAACCTGCAACCAAAGCCTACAGTCTGGCTACAGTCTTACCATCTCCGCCGGAGAATTTTTGCGTCGTGGGGATTCATCCCTCAACATTAAGACGTAAGTGTTCAGTAGTTCAGTGGAAAGCGGTTGTCAACCGCTCTATTTCCTTTAAGACTACTTCTTTTAAGACGTCCATCCTCGCCTCTACCGCCGGAGAGAGATTTTCTCCCCACGTTACTTCGGCCGGCTCCATCCCTACGATCACCGTGGGGGGAAGCATATCCAAAGCCGCCGCAACCTGGAGAAAGTCATAGATTCCCAGGTCGTGGAAGGAAAGCTTGTACTGCTTGGGAAAAACCTCGACCTCATCGGGCTCAAAACGAAAGATAGTTCCTGGCTCGGTACCTGCCATGATGCAGTCTACGATTATTAATCCGGTTACATCCTCTAAGTACCCTAGAAGTTCGAGACCCTGGGTACCGCCATCGTGAACTTCCACTTGCGGCGGAAGCTCCTCCTCCATAAGCCGTCGGGCCAAATGGACTCCCAGACCTTCGTCCCGCAGTATGCTGTTGCCGACACCTAAAACAAGAATTTTACTTTTCGTATGCTCCTTTCTCATGGCCTCTGCCAAAAAACATCTCCTTTGTTGTGTCAATCTCTTCCGCAAAAGCCATGTACACGTGGATAATCGTAAAGGCTATAAAGACCCAGGTCAGGAAGAAATGAACCTGCCGAACTACCTGTAAGCCTCCTATGGCGGTTATAATCCTTTCCATCACCGGTCCCTCAGACTCATAGAGAAGGATACCGGTGATTATTTGCACAAAGAAGAGGATAACGACTACCAGGTAGCTCGTATGCTGCAGCAGCCGGTACTTGTCACCTTCGGGTAAAGGGTCGTACAGAACATAATGGCGGAAGATTGCCCTGAGGGTGTCTTTAGAGAGGTCCACTTTAAAATACTTCCGCCAGTCGCCATTGGGAGTAAAAGCCCAACAAATACGTACCAGGAGATTGATGATAAAAACGCATGCAGCGGCGAAGTGGAGATACCGGGCAAGCCACATATAACCGGGTTTAAAAGGATAATGAATATACCAGCCGGTGATGACAAATACCACCATGCAGATGAGGTTAATCCAGTGGGCTATTCTGCGAATGGGTACTATTCTTTCTCCCTTCATCTGTCGTTACCCCCTAACAGACCCGGAACTCGAGAATGTTGTTGGAGTTAGGCTCGATGATGTGAACGGCACAGGAGATGCAAGGATCGAAGGAGCGAATAACCCTTACCACGTTGATAGGATTGTTTACGTCGGGTACCGGCACACCAATCAACGCCTGCTCCACAGGACCGAGGACACCTCTGTCGTCCCGCGGCGACAGGTTCCAGGTGGATGGCACCACCAGCTGGTAGTTGTCAATCTTCTTGTTCTTAATCTTAATCCAGTGACCAAGGGCACCTCTGGGCGCCTCAGTAAGGCCAGCACCTTCAGCCTCTTCCGGTACCTCCCAGGCAGCAGAGTCATGAATCTTGCACTTGCCACTTGCCACCAACTGCGTAAGCTCATCCAGCCACTTGAACATCTGCTTGCCCAGCATGACAGTTTCAATAGCTCTCGCCAGGTGACGGGCAACAACTCCCGGTTTGACCCCCTGGTTGAGGAGATCAACAAACTCCTTGGGTTTGGCCACCAACATGCGGGCAAGCGGTCCCACTTCCATAGCTCGATCGGCGTAGCGGGGAGCTTTAATGAAGCTGTAAGCAACGCTCTTGTGGGGAGCGACTCTAGTCTCTCCCTTGGCAGGATGCAGGCCCTCGTTGTCCTCGTACCAAGCGTACTCCACGTATTCCTTGATAATGCCGATATCGACAGGACTTACCTGGTCCAGATTGTTATCGACAATTACTCCGGCAGGATAGAGAAAGTCGCCTTTTTTACCAGAATTGGGGAAAGCTCCAAAGGAGAGGTAGTGGCCAGCCGAGCTACCTACTCCTGCTTTGGCCAGCGGCATGAGAGGACCGGTGCAGAAAGCCATTACGTCCTTGACGTAGACATTTTCGATAAAGTCCATCACTTCCTCTAGGTGGCTTCTGAACTGGTCCAGATGCTGCATCGTAGGCAGCATGGTCACGCCGCCCACTACAATGGCCGCATTGTGGGGAATTTTACCGGCAAGAACAGCTGCCATCCGTTTGGCCTTGGCCTGAATCTCCAGGCATTTTAGATAATGGGCTACAGCTGTGGTAACCACTTCCGGGTCCCGGACAGAAAACTCGTCAGGTTCATAACGGGGAGTAAAAGGAGAAGTGTCCTGCCTTTTTACCAACTTCACAATTTTTTCTTTGACAGCGTTCAAACCGGGATCCTTCCCCTGATATTGAGCAACGGCCATCACATCAATGTAGTCCAACGCACAAAGGTGATAGAAATGAAGGGGATGGTCATGCAGCCAGATTGCACCTAAGATGAGGTTCCGCATCAAGCGGCCGCCATCAGGAACATCAGCCCCGAAAGCATCATCCAAAGCCAGGGCTGAAGCCCATTGGTGGGAACCGGTGCAAACGCCGCAGACCCGGTCCACCACATGGGATGCATCCCGGGGATCTTTGCCTTTGAGAAGGACTTCAATCCCCCGGAACATTGTTCCTTTGGACCAGGCGTTTTTCACTACCCCGTTCTCAATTTCTACTTCTATGGCCAAATGGCCTTCGATTCTGGTGACAGGATCAATAACAATTCTCTGTGCCACAGCTACTTATCCTCCCCTGCTGATTTCTCTGTATCCTCCTTGTCGCCCTTTACTTTCGCAGCAATCACCCGGCCAACTCCATGTAGGACCACTCCTCCGGCAGCAATTCCACCCAACACGGCTCCTACCGTGTTGAGATCGACAGACCTGCCCGCACTAATCTCAATGATGTCCTCCTTATCGTAGAGGGGGGTGAAGTCCTTGTAATAATCGGGTTCCGAGCAGCCGGCACAGGGTGCACCCACGTTAATGCAGAAGTTAGCCCCTTCATTCCACCAAACTTGCGGGCAATCTCCCCTTGACCTTTGTCCCTTACACCCTTTCAACAACAGACAGTATTCCCGCTGAGCCGGATCGTTCCAATCGGTGAGGAAATTACCCTTTTTGAAGTGCTCCAGCCGGGGGCAGTTGTCATGAATCAAGTTGCGGTAAAAAGCTACCGGTCGGCCAAGGCTGTCCAGTTGCGGTGCCTTTTTCGTTGTGAGGTAATACATAATAGTAGCTACAAGCCGGGTGGGCTTAACCGGACAGCTGGGAAGATTGATAACCGGTTTGTCTTTAACAAACTCAGCTACCCCGCCGCCCATGGAAGGCGTTCCTCTTACAATTCCACCAAAGCAGGCACAGGAACCTGCCGCGATGATCACAGCAGCGTTTTTGGCCACTTCCATGAGGGTTTCCCGGAAAGGCTTACCGCCAACTACGCAGAACCGGTCATCGGCTTTGGGAATAGAACCCTCAACTACCAGGACGTAGCCGCCTTCTTTTACGGTTTCGTGAAGGGCCTCCTCAGCCTTGTGACCAGAACCGGCCATTAACACTTCGTGATAACGCAAGGACAACTTATCCAGAACCAGTTCGGCCACTGAGGGGCTCATAGTTGCCAGCAAGGACTCACTGCAGCCAGCACAATCCTGGCCTTCC